>JBAVKQ010000329.1:0-4251 GCA_049688395.1 Candidatus Nanopelagicales bacterium | reverse complement strand
GGTCCGCACTGCGGCGGTGGGCACCGTGGGAGTGGGCGCCGTGGGAGTGCGCCCCGGGGCATCGGTCGCGGCACCGGCCGGGCCAGCAGCCGGGGGAGCCGGCGCGTGGGTGTCTGGCCTGCTGGGCGGTGTCGTGGAGGTGCTCATATCCGCAGGGTAGACGGCCGACCCCCCGCCGGCAGGGCCCGGTGCGACACGCGTTCGTAACACACCGGCCGCCAGCGTCATCGGACCGAAACACGATCCGCGGCTGCAGGCAACACGCCCCAGCGAACCTTTCGATCACGGGCCCCCGACCGAGGGGCCGTTACACGCAAAGGAGCGCGGAGATGCCTGAAACGGCCCTCAACGCAGGGGACACCGCATGGGTCCTCACCAGCGCTGCCCTCGTCCTGCTCATGCTGCCTGGCCTGGCCTTGTTCTACGGCGGCATGACGCGCAGCAAGGGTGTGCTCAACATGTTCATGATGGTCTTCGGGGCGCTGTTCCTCGTCGGCACCCTCTGGATCCTGTACGGCTACTCGATGACCTTCGCCGAGGGTGGTCCCTTCATCTCCAACCCGTTGACCTACTTCGGGCTCGAGGGGTTGATGGTCGACGATCCGCAGGCGACCCTGCCGACCATGGCCTTCGTCGCCTTCCAGGCGATGTTCGCCGCGATCACCGTCGCGCTGATCGCCGGTGCCGTGGCCGACCGCACCAAGTTCTCCGCGTGGATGGTCTTCGGCGGGGTCTGGGCCACGCTGGTCTACTTCCCGGTCGCGCACTGGGTGTGGAGCGCGGACGGCTGGATCTTCAACGGCCAGGGCATCCTCAACGGTGTCCCGGCGATCGACTTCGCCGGGGGAACGGCAGTGCACATCAACGCCGGTGCGGCGGGATTGGCGCTCGCGCTGCTGCTGGGCAAGCGGATCGGCTGGCCCAAGACGCAGATGCGCCCGCACAACCTGCCGCTGGTCATGCTCGGCGCGGGCCTGCTCTGGTTCGGCTGGTTCGGCTTCAACGCCGGCTCGGCCCTGGCGGCCAACAACGCGGCATCGGTGGTCTTCGTCAACACGTTCGCCGCGACCTGCGCCGCAGCGATCGGCTGGCTGATCACGGAGAAGATCCGCGACGGGCACGCCACCAGCCTGGGTGCTGCCTCCGGCGTCGTCGCCGGACTCGTGGCGATCACCCCGGCCTGCTCGGCGGTCAGTCCGCTGGGCGCGCTGGCCCTGGGCCTGGTCGCCGGTGTGCTCTGCGCCCTGGCCGTCGGCCTGAAGTACCGCTTCAGCTACGACGACTCACTCGATGTGGTCGGCGTGCACCTGGTCGGTGGCCTGGTCGGCACCATCATGATCGGCCTGCTGGCCACCGAGGCAGCCCCGGCCGGCGTCAACGGCCTGTTCTACGGCGGGGGCGTCAGCCAGCTGTGGTCCCAGACCGCGGCAGCAGTCGTCGTCATGGTGTTCTCCTTCGTGATGGCCCTGCTCATCGGCCTGGCGATCAGGTCCACCATGGGCCTGCGGGTCGAGGCTGACGACGAGGTCGCCGGCATCGACACGACCCTTCACGCCGAGGTCGCCTACGAGTTCGGCAACTCCGGCGGCGGCTCGTTCGCCGGCGTCGGGACCAGCTCGATCCGTTCCAACGAGGAGGTCAAGGCATGAAGCTCGTGACTGCGATCATCAAGCCGTTCAAGCTCGAGGACGTCAAGAGTGCCCTGGAGGCCTACGGGATCGCCGGACTGACGATCTCCGAGGCCAGTGGCTACGGCCGCCAGCGCGGGCACACCGAGGTGTACCGCGGCGCGGAGTACACCGTGGACATGGTGCCCAAGGTGCGCGTGGAGGTGCTCGTCGAGGATGACGACGCATCGGCCGTCGTCGACGTGATCACCAAGAGCGCCCAGACCGGTCGCATCGGCGACGGCAAGGTCTGGACGATCCCGGTCGAGGGCGTGGTGCGGGTCCGCACCGGCGAACGCGGCCCGGACGCCCTGTAGGGCCCCGACAGGCGACGACCACGGTCCGCCGTCCCACCCGGGGCGGCGGATCGTGTCGTTGCCGGACCGATCCCGTACCCACGCACGCGCAAGCCCCCTCCGCACGGAAGGTCACGACATGAGCGCACAGACCTCGCAACCCCCCGCGCACATCGACTACCTCGCCGCCCGGGCCGACCTGCTGGCGGCCCCGGGCCGTCCGAGCGCCCAGGCCCGCCGCGCGCTCACCGCCCTGACCGACGACTGGTTGATCGGGCTGTTCGAGGCCTCGGGCGCCCGCGAGTTCGGTGCCAGCCTGGTGGCCGTGGGTGGGCACGGGCGCGGCGAGCTGTCCGCCGGCAGCGACCTGGACCTCGTGCTGCTGCACCCGGGCGGTCCGGGCGTCGCCGAGGTTGCCGATCGGCTCTGGTACCCGATCTGGGACTCGGGCCTGCGTCTGGACCACTCAGTGCGGACCATCGCCGAGGCCCGGCGGATCGCCGCCGCCGACATCCGCGCGGTGCTCGGGATGCTCGACGCGCGGACCGTTGCCGGCGACGGTGCGGCCGCCGGTTCGCTGCGGGGATCCGTGCTGGCCGACTGGCGCGCTCTGGCTGCCGCTCGGCTGCCGGACCTGCGGGCCGCGGTGAACGAACGCGTGGTCAGCCACGGTGAGCTGGCGCACCTGCTCGAACCGGACATCAAGGAGTCCTACGGAGGGTTGCGGGACCTGACCGTCCTGCGGGCGATCACGGCATCGTGGGTCACCGACGCCCAGCACGCTGAGCTCGCGTCGGCCAAGACCCTGCTGCTCGATGTCCGTGATGCGCTGCACCGGGTCGCCACCCGCCCCACCGACCGGCTGGCCCAGCAGGAGCAGGGACCGGTCGCCGAGGTCCTGGACATGGCCGATGCCGACGTGCTCCTGCGCTCGGTGTCCGCCGCCGGGCGATCCATCGGCGTCGCTTCGGACTCCGCCTGGCACACCGTGGAGCGGATCGTGCGGGCCCGGCCCAAGCTCGGGTTCAAGCGGATCTCGCTGCGCGGCGCGGCTCGCACGCCGCTGGCCGAGGGCGTCGTGCTCCAGGACGGTGAGGCCGTCCTGGCCGCCGACGCCCGACCCGAGCGCGACCCGGTGCTCATCCTGCGTGCGGCGGCCGCGGCCGCCCAGTCCGGGATCTGCCTGAACCGGCACACGTTGGCCCGGTTGGTCGCCGAGTCCGCACCGATGCCGGCGCCCTGGCCGGCACCTGCCCGGGACGCCCTCGTGTCGCTGCTGGGGGCCGGGCGGGCCAGCATCGGGGTCTGGGAGGCCCTGGACCAGGCCGGGGTGATCAGTGCGCTGATCCCGCACTGGGAGGTGGTTCGCTCGGCCCCGCAGCACAACCCCGTGCACCGGTTCACCGTCGATCGGCACCTGATCGAGGCAGCCGCGCAAGCGTGCGCGTTCACCCGTGAGGTCCATCGCCCCGACCTGCTGCTGGTGGGGGCGCTGCTGCACGACATCGGCAAGGGGCGCCCGGGCCTGGACCATACCGACGTGGGGGTCGGCCTGGTGGCCGAGATCGCCGAGCACCTCGGATTCTCGTCCGCCGACAGCGCCGTGCTGGTCGACATGTGCCGGTACCACCTGCTGCTGCCCGACACCGCGACCCGACGCGACCTGGACGACCCGGCGACCATCGAGCTGGTCTGCCAGGCGGTGGGCACCACGGAGCTGCTCGACCTCCTGGCCGCGTTGACGACCGCCGACGCGCTGGCCACCGGCCCGCTGGCCTGGACCGCCTGGAAGCGCGGTCTGGTGGCCGATCTGGTGGCGCGGGCGCGGGGCCAGTTGCACGGCGAGGACGCCCCCAGCGAGCCGCTGCTGACCGAGGAGCAGCTGGCCATGGCCCCGGGGGAGGGCGTGCGGGTCCTGATCCGCGAGCACGACTCCGGCCACACCCTGACCGTTTCGGCCCCTGACTCGGTGGGGCTGCTGGGCCTGGTCGCCGGCGTGCTGGCGATGCACCGCCTCGAGGTGCGTTCGGCGGTGTCCTGCGGGGTCGACGGCCGCGCGGTCGAGGTCTGGGGGGTCAGCCCGCAGTTCGGCGACCCGCCGGCCGCCGATCGACTGCGCGAGGACATCCGGCGGGCGATCGCCGGGCAACTCGACGTGGCCGCCCGGTTGGCCCGCCGCGACGAGGCGCAGCGCCGGCCGGACGCGCCGGCCCCGGCCCCGTCCCGGGTGGAGGTGGTCACGGGAGCATCGCGGCGGGCGACCGTGCTGGAGGTGCGTGCCCATGACG
>JBAVKQ010000328.1:0-14196 GCA_049688395.1 Candidatus Nanopelagicales bacterium | reverse complement strand
TCGCCGGACTAGTGCGGGCCCTGGCCCGCGATCTCGGCCGCAGCCTTGGACCCGGACTCCGCCGCGTCGTGCAGCTCGTGCTCGATGTGCGCGTTGGCCTCGGCGAGCTCCTCCTGCGTGGGCAGGGGGATGTTGTCCGCGTAGAAGAATCCCGAGACCTTGGCCCTGACCCGGTCCTTGCGCGACGCAGGATTGGCCACGCCGTTCTCGTCGACGGCCTCCGGCAGCGCGAGGGGCTCGCGGTCGGTCTTCGACATGATCTTGGCCCGGGTCTCGTCGTCCACCGGCTCGTGGATCTCGAGGAACTCCCCGCTGGGCAGCCGCAGCACCCGACCGGTCTCCCGGCCGTGCAGCAGCATGTCGCGGTCACGACGCTGGAGCGCCATCGCCCAGCGCTTGGTCACGATGAACGTGACCACCGGAGCCACGAAGAGCAGCACCTGCAGGGCGCGGATCATCGAGTTGAAGCTCAGGTTGAAGTTGTAGGCGATGATGTCGTTGCCGCCGCCGATCATCAGCACGATGTACCAGGCCACCACTGCTGCGCCCAGCGCGGTGCGGGTGGGAGCGTTGCGGGGACGATCCAGCAGGTGGTGCTCGGAGTTGTCCCGCGTTGCATAGCGTTCGATCCATGGATACGCCCCGACCAGCACCAACAACAGCGGTGGGATGACCAACGCGGGGACGATCAGGCTCAATGTCAACGTCAGGCCGAAGGCACTGACCTCCCAGGCCGGCATGAGCCGCAGGGCGCCGTCGAGGAAGCCGACGTACCAGTCCGGCTGGGAACCCGCGGTCACCTGATCGGGCATGTAGGGCCCATAGGCCCACACCGGGTTGATCTGGAAGATGCCCGAGAGGGCGACGATCACACCGAACACCACGAAGAAGAAACCACCGGCCTTGGCCATGTAGACCGGCATCAGCGGGTAGCCGACGACGTTGTCGTTGGTGCGCCCCGGGCCGGGGAACTGGGTGTGCTTCTGGTACCAGACCATCATCAGGTGCGCGGTGACCAGGGCCAGGATCAGCCCCGGGATCAGCAGGATGTGCAGGCTGTAGAGCCGCGGGATGAAGTCGGTGCCCGGGAACTCCCCGTTGAACAACAGGAACGACAACCAGGTGCCGATGACCGGGCTCGCCTGGATGATGCCCTGGGTGATCCGCACCCCGGTGCCCGAGAGCAGGTCGTCAGGCAGTGAGTAGCCGGAGAAGCCGGCGGCCACCGCGAGCAGGAACAGCACGACGCCGATCACCCAGTTGAGCTCACGGGGCTTGCGGAACGCGCCGGTGAAGAACACTCGCAGCAGGTGGATCGCGATCGCGGCCACGAAGAACAGCGCGGCCATGTGGTGGATCTGACGGATCAGCAGGCCGCCGCGGACGTCGAAGGAGATGTCGAGCGTCGAGGCCATCGACTCGCTCATCTTCACGCCCTTGAGCGGGGCGTAGGACCCGTCGTAGACGATCTCGATCATCGACGGCTTGAACCACAGGGTCAGGTAGACCCCGGTGAGCAGGATGATGATGAAGGAGTACAGCGCGATCTCGCCGAGCATGAACGACCAGTGGTCCGGGAACACCTTGTTCAAGCTGCGCCGCAGGAAGTTGGAGTTGCCCAACCGGTCATCCACCCAGCCGGCGCCCTTGCCTCCGGCTTCCACCACTGCACTCATCCGCGCTCCCAGAAACTAGGTCCCACGGGCTGCTGGAAGTCGCTGACGGCGACCAGATAGCCCTCCGCGTCCACGGTGATCGGCAACTGCGGCATCTCTCGGGCCGCCGGGCCGAAGACCACGGTGCCCGAGTCGGCCAGATCGAATGTCGATTGGTGGCACGGACATAACAGATGATGCGTCCGCTGCTCGTAGAGCGCAATCGGACAGCCCACGTGCGTGCAGATCTTGGAATAGGCCAAGATCCCTTCGACGTCCCAACCCTCCCCCTGCTGGGACACGATCTCGTCAGGGGCCATCCGGACCAGGATGATCGCGGCCTTGGCCCGTGCGTTGAGGTTGCCCTCCTCCTCCTCGATCTCGCTGAGGTTGGCCGGAACCGCGGCGACCAGGCCACCGACCGGGATGTCCTGGGGGCGCAGCGGGTTCAACGACACATCGGTCAGGATGCGCACGTTCTCCTCCCAGATGGTGGAGGACAGCTGCTCCGCGGGGCTGGGGGCGCCCTGCGGAGCGGTGTACATGTCGCGCAGGATGATCACCAGCGGCAGCGGGAGCACGAGCATCGCGCCGATCAGCGTCCGGCGGATGATCGGCCGGTTGGCGAAGCCGGAGTCGGCCGAACCGCGCTCGAAGGCATCGACCGCAGCCGCCCGCTCCGAGGCCGGGGAACGCATCTCGTGGCGCTGGGCCACGACCTCGTTGCCGGGCATCAGCTTGCGCGCCCAGTGGATCGCGCCCAGGCCGATCAGCAGGATGCCCAGGCCCATGCTCAGGCCCAGGGCCACGTTCAGCGCACCGATCGGCCCGAGCCCGGGGATGTTCACCCCGGCGTCGACGGGGATGACGATGTAGGCGACGACCGCGGTGATGAGCAGCACCGTGGCCAGCAGGAACATCGTGGCGACCTGGCGCTCGGCGCGCTTGGCCGCCTTCGGATCGACATCCGTGCGACGCGGGTGGTGGGCCTCGGTTGCCGCGACGAAGTCGGGCTCAGTCGCCTTGGAGTCGCTCATCGGACCTTGGCTCCGATCCAGACGGCCGCGCCGAGCATCAGGCCCAGCGCGAGGGTGAAGATCATGAGCCCCTCGGTGACCGGACCGAACGCTCCCAGGCCCGAGCCACCTGGCTGGGTCTGGTCCTGCAGGTGGGCGACGTACTTGAGGATGTCCTGCTTCTCGGGGACGCTGAGCGTCCCGTCGCCGAAGACGGGCATGTTCTGCGGCCCGGTCAGCATGGCCTCGTAGACCTCCTGCGGCGTGGCCACCATCAGGCTCGGCGCCCACTTGCCCTCGGTCAGGGCCGCACCGCGGCCGGCGAAGTTGTGGCACTGGGCGCAGTTGGTGCGGAACAGCTCGCCACCGACGGCGAGGTTCGCGTTGGTCGTGTCGAGCTCCTCGGCGGTGGGGATCGCCGGGCCCGGGCCCAGGGCCGCGATGTAGGCCGCGAGCGCAGCGGTCTGCTCCTCGTCGTAGCTGGGTGCCTTGCGCTCCACCTGCACCGCGGGGGCGGCCATCGGCATGCGCCCGGTCGCCACCTGGAAGTGCACTGCGGCCGCACCCGCACCGATCAGGTTGGGTGCCACCGCGGTCCCCTCGGCGTTCAGGCCGTGACAGGAGGAGCACCCCTCGAGGTAGAGCGCACGGCCCTCCTCGACCTGGGTCTCGCTGGACGGGGCACCGGCGGCACGCGCCTGGCTGTTGGTTGTCACCAGCGCGTAGGCGGTACCGATCACCGCCAGAGCGCCGAGCAGCAGCATCATCAGTGCTGCTGGATGCCTGCGGGCTGCTGAACTGTTCACGGGCCTACCTCTGCAAGGGGATGTGGATGCCGGGGCGGGATCGGACCGGGCTACTTCAGGACGTAGATCGTGAAGAACAGCGCGATCCACACCACGTCGACGAAGTGCCAGTAGTAGCTGGTGGCGATCGCAGCCGTCGCCTGCTCGTGGCCGTAGCGACGCGAGGCGTACGAGCGACCGAGCACGAACAGGAACGCCACGAGGCCGCCGACCACGTGCAGGCCGTGGAACCCAGTGGTCAGGAAGAACGCCGAGCCGTAGGCCGAGGAGGACAGCGACAAGCCCTCGGCCTGGATCAGGTGGGCGTACTCGTACACCTGGCCGCCGATGAAGACCGCGCCCATCATGAACGTGATGATGTACCAGCGCTGCATGCCCCGCAGGTTGCCGCGCTCGGCAGCCAGCACGCCCAGCTGGCAGGTCACGCTGGAGGACACCAGGATCAACGTGTTCGCCGTGGCGAAGGGGACGGCGAGGAATTGCGTCTGCTCGGCCCACACCTCGGGGTTGGTCGCGCGCAGCGTGAAGTACATCGCGAAGAGCCCGGCGAAGAACATCAGCTCGCTGGCGAGCCAGATGATGGTGCCCACAGCCACCTTGTTGGGGTGGATCGGATGGGCACCCGCGTGCGGGGGGGTCACAACCGTTGTCGAAGCCACGGCCGCAGTCTGTCAGATGCCGTGGGAACTGCCCACCCGAACCCCCACACTTCGCCGCCGCGTGTCCCGACCTGCACCGAACGGTGCGCGGCCGGACCAAGTAGCATCCCAGCGACGGCTATTCACAGGAGAACCCATGCCCACCCCTCAGGCCCCTGCAATCCTGCGCATCATGGTCTACAGCGACGATCGCACCGTGCGCCGTGCCGTCGTGACCGCGCTGGGCACCCGCCCCGATCCGAGCCTGCCCGAGCTGGAGCTCGTGGAGGTCGCCACCGGCCCGGTCGCGGTCAAGACCGCCGACGCCGGGGGTCTGGACCTGATGATCCTCGACGGTGAGGCCACGCCGTACGGCGGCCTGGGCCTGGCCCGGCAGTTCAAGGACGAGATCCACCGCTGTCCACCGATCCTGGTGCTCACCGGCCGACCGCAGGACGCCTGGCTGGCCGCCTGGTCGCGCGCCGAGGCGGTCGTGAGCCACCCGATCGACCCGGGCCGACTGGCCGACGCCGTGTCGGGGCTGCTGCATCGGCGGCTCCCAGCGGTCATCACGACGTGAACGACACCCCCCCGACCGACTCGGTCGATGTCCGGGAGGCCCCGCTGACCGACTGGGTCGACGTGCTGGAGGCCCTACTGGCCGGTGAGGACCTGAACTCCCCCACCACGACGTGGGTCATGGCCGAGATCCTGACCGGCGGGACACCACCGGCCAACACCGCGGCGTTCCTGGTCGCACTGCGCGCCAAGGGCGAGACGGCCCACGAGGTGGCCGGCCTGGTCACCGCGATGTTGAACGTCAGCGTGCCCCTGCAGGTGCCGGGTCCGGTGGTCGACACCTGCGGGACCGGCGGAGACCGCGCGCACACGGTCAACATCTCCACCATGGCCGCCGTCGTGGCTGCGGCCGCCGGCGCGCGGGTGGCCAAGCACGGCAATCGGGCCGCCTCGTCGCAGAGCGGTTCCGCGGACATGCTCGAGGCGCTCGGGGTGGCCATCGACCTGCCGGCTGCCGCGGCGGCGCAAGCCGGTGAGCTGCTCGGGATCACGTTCTGTTTCGCCCCGGTGTTCCATCCCGCGATGCGCCACATCGGTCCGATCCGTCGGGAGCTGGCCATCCGCACGGTGTTCAACATCCTCGGTCCCCTGGCCAACCCCGCCCATCCCGCTGCACAGGTGCTCGGCGTGCCTACCGAGGCGATCGGCGAGCTCATGGCCGGGGTCCTGGCCCACCGCGGGACCCGGGCGCTGGTCGTGCACGGGGACGACGGCCTCGACGAGTTGAGCATCCACACCACCTCCACCGTGTGGGACCTCACGACCGACACCTTGCGACGGGCCGTGGTCGA
Source organism: Candidatus Nanopelagicales bacterium (assembly GCA_049688395.1). Taxonomy (GTDB): domain Bacteria; phylum Actinomycetota; class Actinomycetes; order S36-B12; family CAIYMF01; genus Prado023. Next base: position 8,711 of record JBAVKQ010000328.1, on the reverse strand, counting down.
CCCCGCTGCGCTGGGGCTTCCAGTCCGGGCCCCGGACTCGCTGCGCGGTGGTACCGCCCAGCGCAACGCGGCGCTGTTCGGCACCCTGCTGGACACCCCGGAGGACCCTTCGGTCGCCGGGATCCGCGATGCGGTGACCCTGAACGCCGCCGCGGCGCTGGTGGCCTACGCGGCGGCCGGCGGCGAGCTGCCCGTGACGATCCCGGACGCGACCACGGACCTGATGACGCGCCTGGCCGTGGCCCTGCCCGTGGTCACCGATGCGCTGACCTCAGGCGCTGCCCACGACCTGCTGGGCCGCTGGATCACCACCAGCCAGAACCTGGTGCTGTAGTCCGGCGGTAGTCCGCACCCGGTCGGACATGGGGATGGCCCCGGACGATGCCGGTGCCATCCCCGAGTGCTGCGTGGAACTGATCAGAACTGCCGCGCCGGCCCTCGGTAGTACTCGAACACCCAGTACGCCGAGGACATGATCACCAGCACCAGCCCCGCGGCCACGATCCAGGCGGCGAACGCAAGACCGGCGAACGTGATGGCCGACGAGGCGCCCACCAGCAACGGGGCCCAGGAGTACGGGCTGAAGTGGCCGTAGTCGGCGCTGGCATCCCAGATCTCGCCGGACGCGAGATCCTCGGGCTGGTCGGGCAGCCGACGTGCGGTGACCAGCAGGTAGAACCCGATCATCGCCGACAGGCCAGCGGTCAGGCCCAGCGCTGTGGTGCCGACCTCGTCGTGGGACATGATCCAGTAGATGCTGGCCACCAGCAGGTAGAAGACGGCCCCACCGATGAACAGCTTGGCGGCGAGCTTCACGAGATCTCCCCCTTGGGCCTGGTCTGCGTCGACACGCTCGAGCCGGGTATGTTCCTGGCTTCGAGCGTGGCCAGGTAGCCCTCGACGTCCCATTCGGCGAGCTCGGGATGGTGCAGGTCGAACGCCGGGCGCTCGGAGCGGATCCGCGGCAGGGACACGAAGTTGTGCCGCGGCGGGGGGCTGGACGTCGCCCACTCCAGGGACGCCCCCCAGCCCCACGGATCGTCTTCAGTCACCAGCGGCGCGGTCCGCCACGTCTTGTAGACGTTGTAGAGGAAGAACAGCGTCGAGACGCCCAGGATCAGCGCGAAGACCGAGGAGATCTCGTTCTCCAGGGTGAAACCGTCACCGGGCAGGTAGTCGCCGTACCGGCGCGGCATGCCCTCCACGCCCAGCCAGTGCTGGATCAGGAAGGTGCCGTTGAACCCGATGAAGGTCAGCGCGAAATGCCACCTGCCCAGGGTCTCGTCGAGCATCCGGCCGAAGAGCTTCGGCCACCAGAAGTAGAAGCCGCCGTACATCGCGAACACCACCGTGCCGAACACCGTGTAGTGGAAGTGCGCCACCACGAAGTACGAGTCCGAGACCTGGAAGTCCAACGGCGGCGAGGCCAGGATCACCCCGGTCAGGCCACCGAACAGGAAGGTGAGCAGGAAGCCCAGCACCCACAGCATGGGGGTCTCGAAACTGACCGACCCGCCCCACATCGTGCCGATCCAGTTGAAGAACTTCACGCCGGTCGGCACCGCGATGAGCATCGTCATGAGCGAGAAGAAGGGCAGCGACACCGCGCCGGTGACGTACATGTGGTGGGCCCAGACCGCCATCGACAGGGCAGCGATCGCGATCGTGGCGAAGATCAGCCCCTTGTAGCCGAAGATCGGCTTGCGGCTGAACACCGGCAGGATCTCGGAGATGATGCCGAAGAACGGCAACGCGATGATGTAGACCTCGGGATGGCCGAAGAACCAGAAGAGGTGCTGGAACAGGATCGCCCCCCCGTTCTCCGGCAGGAAGACCACCGACCCGAACTTCCGGTCGATCTCGAGCACGATCAGGGTCGCGGCCAGCACCGGGAAGACCATCAGCACCAGCACCGCGGTCAGCAGGATGTTCCAGGTGAAGATCGACATCCGAAACATGGTCATGCCCGGGGCCCGCATGGTCAGGATGGTCGTGATGAAGTTCACCGAGCCCAGGATCGTCCCGACCCCACCGAGGGCGAACCCGAGGATCCAGAGATCCGCGCCGATGTTCGGCGAGAACTCCGCGCCCGACAGCGGGACGTACAGGAACCAGCCGAACGCGGCCGCACCGCCCGGGGTGAGGAATCCGACGAGCACGATCAGCCCACCGAAGAAGTACATCCAGTAGCCGAGCATGTTCAGCCGGGGGAAGGCCACGTCGGGGGCACCGATCTGCAACGGCATGATGAAGTTGCCGAAACCGATGAACAGCGCCGTGGCGAACAGCAGCAGCATGATCGAGCCGTGCATGGTGAACAGCTGGTTGTACTGCTCGAGGGTGAGCATCTGCAGGCCCGGCCGGGCCAGTTCGGCCCGGATGATCAGGGCCATCACGCCGCCGATGAGGAAGAACGCGAAGGACGTCCCCAGGTAGAGCCGACCGATCGTCTTGTGATCGGTGGTCGTGAGCACTGCGACGATCTTCTGCCCGAGGCTCCGTTCCCTGCGAGGGGGCGGAGCACTGATCTCGGCGGGGCGCTCGTTGAGAAGCGTCATTGCGCGACCTCCGTGCTCGGGTAACGGTCGGTCTCCCAGTATCGCTCGCCGTCGCGGGTGATGCGGTCGGTCTCGATCGCACCGACCTGGCCTTTGGCGCGCAGCTCGTCCATGTGCCGGTCGTACTCGGCGCGCTCGACGACCTTCACCCGGAACAGCATCCGGGCGTGGTCGACACCGCAGAGCTCCGCACAGCGACCGGCGTACTCGCCGACCTTGTTCGGGGTGGCCTCGAACTTGTTCATCCGGTCGGGGAACACGTCCATCTTCATCAGGAAGGCGGGAATCCAGAACGAGTGGATGACGTCGGGGCTCTGCAGCTCGAAGACCACCGACTCGTTGACGGGCAGGTACAGCGTGGGGATGTCGGCGACGTCGGCCGTGCCGACCTCGTAGACGTCGTCGTCGGTGTAGTTGAACGCCCAACTCCACCGGAACCCGACCACGCCGATCGTATTGTCCGGGTTCTCGGACACGTTGGTGATCTTGGGCTGGTCCTGGGCGGTGATCACGAAGAAGCCCAAGACCATCACCAGGGGAACGAGCGTGTACATGACCTCCAGCGGCACGTTGTAGCGCATCTGCGGCGGGGCGGCAGCGTTGGGGTCCTTGCGCCGGAACCTGATGGCCGCGTACAGGATCAGTGCACCGGTCAGCACGCCCACGAGTGCAACAGCGATCCAGGCACCGAACCAGAGCTCCTCGAAGACCGCGGACTGCTCGGTGATGCCCTCCGGGGCATTCATGGAGAAGCCCTCGCGCACGCTGCACCCCGAGGCAAGTAGGGCGATGGTCACTACCCCAGCCCCGGTCCCCCACCGGCGCAACGACCTGGGCCGGTCGATGCGATCTGCTACCACGTCTGGTGTTCCCCTCAGAAGGCCGGGCGAATCCGCGTACTGCGGGAACCCACGGCTCGGACGCTGGACAGGCCGAGGGTAGCGCAGTCTGGGACATACCTGCCACAGGACCCAGCGATACCGTGAGGGGCATGTCGCACCATTTCGACGCCGCCTCCGGGCTGCCCCTCGGCGAACCCGCGGCGCGCGCCCTGACGGCCGCCTTCGGACACGGCTGGGCCGATCCCGCCCGCCTGTATCACGACGGTCGGCTGGCCCGGCAGCTGCTCGATGCGGCACGGGCCGCTGTGGCCACCTGCGTCGGCGCCCTGCCCCAGGAGGTGATATTCACCGGCTCGGGTACCCAGGCCCTGCACCTGGGCCTTCTGGGACTGGCTCGTGGCCGGCAGGCGGTCGGGACCCAGGTGGTGGTCAGTGCGGTCGAGCACTCGGCGGTGCTGCGGGCCGCAGACTGGGTGCTGGCCGGGGCGGACCCCATGCTGGTGCCGGTGAACCTTCACGCTGAGGTTGACCTCGAGGCTCTCCGGGCCGCTGTGCGCTCACCCGACGTGGCCGTGGCCGCGGTCCAGCAGGTCAACCACGAGGTCGGCGCCGTTCAACCCCTCGCCCAGGTGCACCAGGCCGCCCGGGACGCCGGCGTGCCGCTGCTGGTGGATGCCTGCGCCGCGCTCGGGTCGGTGCCGGTCACGGCGCACTGGGACGTCCTGGCCGGCAGCGCGCACAAGTGGGGCGGCCCACCGGGGGTCGGCATCCTCGTGGTGCGCTCCGGCGCGCGCTGGCGCAGCCCGGTGCCCACCGATGAGGCCGGCCGCCCGGCCGGGTTCCCGAACATTCCGGGTGCAGTCGCGGCTGCCACTGCCCTGGAGCAGGCGACCGGACGCCTGTCCGAGACGGTGGCGCACCGCACCCGGATGCTGGACCTGCTGCGCGCGGAGGTCCCCCGGTCGGCACCCGACGTCCTGGCACTGGGCCGGGCCGGGTCCGCGCCGCACATCATCTGCTTCACGGTGCTCTACGCCGACGGCGAGGTGCTGGTCACCGAGCTCGACCGGGCCGGGTTCGCCGTGAGCTCGGGCTCGGCCTGCACCTCGGACACGCGGCGGCCCAGCCATGTGCTGGCCGCGATGGGGGCGATCACGCATGGGAACCTGCGGGTCAGCCTGCCCCCGGACGTCACGGAGGCCGATGTAGCGGCCTTCCTGGCCGCCCTGCCGCGCGTGGTGGCGGCAGCCCGAGCCGCCGCCGAGCACTCATGAGTCACGAGGACGCCGGTAGGGCCGGCGGGGCCGATGCCCAGACCCCCGACATCGTCGTCGAGGCCCGCGGGGTGCTGTGCCCGGTGCCGATCATCCGCCTGGCCCGTGCTGCGGCGGCGTTGCCCGCCGGCACGGTGGTGGAGCTGCGCACCGACGACGTCGCCGCCCAGCACGACGTGCCCGCCTGGTGCCGGCTGCGCGGGCACCGGCTGCTGCACTCCGGAGCGCTGCTCCCCGACGACGACCGTCACGAGGGCACGCCGTCCGCCGCCGGGCCCGTCCCCGCGCCGGTGCCCGAGCCCGAGCTGCCCGAGCCGGACGTGCCGAACCCCGACCCGGCGCCGGCTCAGCGCCACCTGATCCGGCTGGCCGCAGGGAAGGCAGCTGCCCCTGGCGGGCCCAGCTGACCCAGGTCGCGATCGGAGCGCTCGCAGAGCACCGGCGGGCACGCCAGAGCGGCGGGCAGGGCGCGCAGGTAGAGCTCCCTGGGCACAGGGCCGGCGCCCAGGGTCGCCAGGTGCTCGGTGCACCACTGCACGTCGATGATCCGGCGGGAGTCCCCATCGCCGCCCAGCAGGGCTGCGAGGGCCACGACCGCCACCTTCGAGGCGTCCGTGCGGGCGTGGAACTTCGACTCGGCTGCGAACAGGCCGCCGACTTCCACGCCGAACATCCCACCGGCCAGCGTGCCGTCGGCGGCCCACACCTCCACCGAGTGCGCCCAACCCAGCCCATGGAGCACCCGGTAGGACCGCTCGTACTCGGTACTGATCCAGCCATGGGGTCGACCCGGGTCGGCGCACTGCGTCAGCACGGCGTCGAACGCCGCATCGACGCTCACCTCGTAGGAGCCCAGCGCCCGACGCAGGGATCGCGAGACATGCATCGCGGCGGGCAACAGGACCCCTCGGGGGTCCGGGCACCACCAGCCCGGCACTGCACGATCCGGCATCGCGAACAGCCCGGACCGGTAGCCGGCCAGCAGCATCCCCGGGGACAGGTCGGCGCCCACGGCCACGAACTCCTCGCCCGGGGGCAGGCCCAGGAGATCGCTGCGGTCTGGCAGCGCCCAGCGCGGGAGCGGCGGCTCGATCGGCACGATTCGGGCCTCCACTCGAGGTGCTGCGGATCGTCGGTGGATCAGGGGCGGCCCAGCAGCACGTGGGCCCCGATCTCGTGGGCGGCCTGCTCGCCGTACGTGTCGCGCACCCTGACCAGGAAGGCGCCCCTGGCCAGCTCGTACTCCTGGGTGCCGATGCTCTCGATGACGTGGGTGGCCATCAGCGACCCCAGCTGGGCGCACCGCTCCAGGGACAGCCCCCAGGCAAGGCCGGACAGGAATCCTGCCCGGAACGCGTCACCCACGCCGGTGGGGTCGGCCCGATGGGTCTCCTTGGGGGTCGGGACATGGATGGCCGGCTCGCCCCTGCGCTCGATCCGTGCCCCGTCGGGACCGAGGGTGGTGATCCGGATCCCGACCCGTCGCAGGATCTCGTCGCTGCTCCAGCCGGTCTTCAGCTCGGTCAGGGCCGCCTCGTACTCGTTGGTGAACAGGTAGGCCGCACCATCCACGAGCAGGCGGATGTCCGCCCCGTTCATCCGCGCCAGCTGCTGGGAGGGATCGGCCGCGAACGGGATGCCCCGGTAACGGCACTCCTCGGTATGGCGCAGCATCGCCTCGGGGTCGTTGGCGCCGATGAGCACCAGGTCGAGGCTTCCCACCCGCTCGGCCACCGGTCCCAGCTCGATGTCGCGGGCCTCGGTCATCGCCCCGGCATAGAACGTGGCGATCTGGTTGGCGTGCTCGTCGGTGGTGCACACGAACCGCGCGGTGTGCCGCACGTCGGAGACGTGCACCGACTCGGTGTCCACCCCGTGGCGCTGCAGCCAGGACCGGTAGTCGGCGAAGTCCGGCCCGACCGCGGCCACCAGGATCGGCTTCAGCCCGAGCTTGCCCATCCCGAAGCAGATGTTGGCCGCCACGCCCCCGCGGCGGACCTCGAGCTCGTCGACCAGGAAGGACAGCGAGATCTTGTCGAGCTTGTCCAGCACGATGGAGTCGGCGAACCGACCTGGGAACGTCATCAGGTGATCGGTGGCGATCGAGCCGGTGATCACGACGCGCATGGGTACCCCCTGGTCGGTTGGGCGACGGGGGTGACCCTAGTGGTTCGCGTCAGTGGAACGAGTCACCGCAGGCGCACGAGCCGGTCGCGTTGGGGTTGTCGATCGTGAAGCCCTGCTTCTCGATCGTGTCCACGAAGTCGATCGTGGCGCCGGTCAGGTACGGGGCGCTCATCCGGTCGGTGACGACCTCGACGCCCTCGAAGTCCTTGCGCACGTCGCCGTCGAGGGCGCGCTCGTCGAAGAACAGCTGGTAGCGCAGGCCCGAGCAGCCGCCGGGCTGAACGGCCACGCGCAGCGCCAGGTCGTCGCGACCCTCGGAGTCGAGCAGCGCCCGCACCTTGTCGGCTGCGGTGGCGGTCAGCACGATGCCGTCACTGACGGGCGCGGTCGTCTCGGTGGTGGTCTCAGCAGTCATCGGTGGGGCCCTCCTGGAGATGGTCTGTTCAGGGGGAACGCCCACGGCGGGTGCACGCATTCCCGCCACAATGCTCGCACGGGTCGTCGGGTTCGACCAATCGTTCGACCGACGCTTCGCCCGACGTTCGCCTGACCGTTGCCGCGGCCGAGACCCTTACCATGCACTCATGCCCAGTGCTGAACCCGAAGCCCGTCCCGCGAACGAGCCCACGTCGCACTGGGCCGACCGCCTGGAGTTCATCACCGTGGTCGTGCTGTCGGTGACCACCATCTTGACGGCTTGGTCGGCCTTCGAGTCCAGCAAGTGGGGCGGGGCGATGTCGATCTCCTTCTCGCAGGCCTCGAGCGCACGCATCGAGGCGTCCCGGCTGGACGGTGTGGCGACCACCCGGTCCAGCACCCAGGTGCAGCTCTGGACCAGCTGGCTGGCCGAGTCCCCCGCTGACCCGGAGGTCGCGGACTTCCTCGAGTCCAGATTCCCCGAGCCGCTGGCGACCGCGCATGCCGACTGGCTGGCCACCAATCCGCTGCAGAACCCCTCGGCGCCCGCGTCGCCGTTCGAGATGCCTTCGTACGTCATGCCAGAGAAGCTGTCCGCCGCCGAGGCCGATGCCCGGGCCGACGCCAAGTTCACCGAGGCGCTGACGAACAACCAGCGCGGCGACAACTACACGCTGATGACGGTCCTGTTCGCCGCCGTGCTGTTCTTCGCCGCCATGTCCAACCGGATGCGCAAGCGGCGCTCCCGGGTGACGCTGCTCGGGTTCGCCCTGGGCCTGGGGCTGGTGGGCCTGGTGCTCCTGGCGACGTTCCCCAAGCTGATCTGAGTTCCGCTCGATCGCCAGCGGGCTCCCGAGTCAGGCGCGCGACCAGGTCCGCGCGGCGCGGCTCGCAGCCCGGGCGAGCCCCTCGGCGGGGTCCTCGCCGGGCAGGGCGGCGGCGGGGAAGGCCGCCGACACCCCTGAGGTCATCCACTCCCGGCGGGTGACCTCGACCCGGCCGGCCAGGACCACCACGGGCACCGCCCGGTGCAGCGCGGCAGCCGCGACCCCGGCCACGACCTTGCCGCGCAGCGACTGCCAGTCGAAAGCCCCCTCGCCGGTCAGGACCAGGTCGACTCGTTCGAGGATCTCCTCGATGCCCGCTGCGCCCAGAACCGTGGCGATCCCCGGCACACGTCGGGCACCGAGGCGGACCATGGCCACGCCGAGCCCGCCACCGGCCCCGGCGCCCAGCGCCACGGCCGGCGCGCGACCGGTCTCGGTGCGCCCGAGCAGGTGGGCCCAGTGCCGCATGGCGGACTCCAGCAGGTCCACCTGAGCGGCAGTGGCCCCCTTCTGCGGGGCGAAACCGTGCGCCGCACCTCGCGGCCCGAGCAGGGGCACGTCCACATCGGTGGCGACCTCGAGAACGACGCCCTCGACCGCCCCGCGCGCGGGCGCAAGGTCGAGGTGCCCGACGTGTGCCGGGGATCGCCACGGTTCTGGGCGCAG
>JBAVKQ010000327.1:0-38292 GCA_049688395.1 Candidatus Nanopelagicales bacterium | reverse complement strand
GGCCGCGGCTGGCTGGTGCTGGCCGTGGTCGCCATCGGGCTCCTGGTGGGCGGCTGGCTGCTGATGAACCAACTGGGCGCCGGCGACGCGACCAGCCAGGGCGTCGGCGCGGACGGCGCAGCCACCGCCGAGCCGGACGCCCCCAACCAGGCGGAGTCCGCCGGCGACGCCCCGGCGGCGCCGTCCTCGGACCAGCTGAGCCCCGGTGACTGGCTGCTGAGTCCCTACCAGCTCGAGAACGACGCCAACGGCCTGACGGTCACCGGTACGCTGGCCAACCGCGGACCCGACCCGGCCTCGGCCGAGCTGACGCTCTGGGTCTACCTCGGCTCCGAGTCGCTGGGCTCGGTGAGCACCACGGTCAGCGACGTACCCGCGGGTGGCACCCAGGAGGTGACCATGACCGGGGACGCCATCTGGAAGCCCGGCCCGAAGGTCGTTCTGCTCGAGGCCTCCTGACGCCGGCTCGCTGTGGGCCTCAGTTGCCGATGACGGTCTGGAACGCCTGGCTGTAGGTGACCTGCTGGGCAGGGCTGAGGAACTTGAACTCCGACACCCGGGCCAGGTCGGCCTCGGTCGGGAAGATGAACGGGTTGTCCACGAGCTCGGGATCGATGCGGGCCATCGCCTCCTGCGCGCCCTTGACCGGGCAGACGTACTGAACCCACGCCGAGACCTCCGCGGCGACCTCCGGGTCGTAGTACCAGTTCATGAGCCGCTCGGCGTGGTTGCGGTGCCGAGCCATCGCCGGTACCAACAGGTCGTCGCTCCACAGCATCCCGCCGGACTCGGGCAGCACGAACTTCAGTGGGTCGCCGAGCTCGGCGATGTCCCCGGACCATGCGATCGCCGCGACCACGTCGCCGTTCTCCATCGACGAGATGTAGTCGTTGCCGGTCACCTGCCGGATCTGGCCGGAGTCGATCTGCGCCTGGATCTCGGCAAGTGCTGCGCTGAAGTCGTCGTCGGTGAAGTCCGACGGGTCGTTGCCCTGCCCGCGCATGATCAGCCCGACGCTGTCGCGCATCTCGGCCAGGATGGTCACCCGGCCCTTGAGCGCCGGGTCCCAAAGCTCGGCCACGGTGCGGATCTCGGACTTGCCGGTCAGCTCCTCGAGCAGCTTCGCGTTGAAGCCCAGACCTGTGTAGCCGGCCTGCCAGGGCAGGCTCTGGTCGCGGTCCGGGTCGAACGGCACGGCGTTCAGGCCGTCGATGAGATTGCGCGCATTGGGCACCCAGGCTCGGTCGAACCACTGCGCGTAGCCCCTGGCGATCCACAGGGCGCACATCCAGTCGGTGAGCACGACCAGGTCCCGGCCGATGTCCTGGCCGGCGTCGAGCTGCGGGCGGACTTTGGCGTCGAACTCCGCGGTGTCGTTGATGTCCTCGCGCAACTCCACGTCGATCCCGGACTTGCGCTGGAACCGGTCCAGCGTGGGGCGTCCGCCGTCGTCGTCGGTGTCGATGTAGGCCACCCAGCTGGACCAGACCAGCTCGTTGCTCGTGGCCGACTGGTCCGGTTGGGTGCGCGCCGGGATGTCACCCGCCCCGGCATTGGCTGCTGCCGTCCGCGGCGGGCGCGCACCGCACGCCGAGGCGACCAAAGCGCTGCCGGCCAGGCCACCGGCCTGCAGCAGCCGGCGCCGCGGCAATCGACTCGCGCCGGGCAACCGAACCCCATCGGGCAGCGCGCCACCCAACTGCGGAGGTCGCCGGAACTCCAGCGATCGGCTCGACTGCGGTCGGCCGGACTTCGGGGTGCCGAGATCGCCCATGCCGCCCACCCTAGGACTTGGCCCGACGCCGCCGGGCGCCGTTGGCCTGTGCGATCAGCACGATCGCCAGCGCCCCGAAGAACATGATCGAGGCGATCACGTTGACCTGCGGCGGGATGCCACGCTGGGCCGCGCCCCAGATGTACATCGGGAACGTGACCGTGGAGCCGGAGTTGAAGTTGGTGATGATGAAGTCGTCGAAGGACAGCGAGAACGCCAGCAGCGCAGCACCGGCGATCCCGGGCGCGACCAGGGGCAGCGTGACGTAGCGGAAGGTGGTCCTCTCGTCGGCGTAGAGGTCCATCGCCGCCTGTTCCAGCCGCGGGTCCAAACCGGCCAGGCGGGCCTTGACCGCCACCACGACGAAGCTGATCACGAACATGATGTGCGCGATCAGGATCGTCGCGAATCCCAGCGGCATCTGCCAGTCACCCCAGTACATGTTGAGGAACAGGGCCAGCAGCGACGAACCCATGACGACCTCGGGGGTGGCCATCGGCAGGAAGATCAGCAGATTCGTGCTCGATCGGCCATGGAACCGATGGCGCACCAGGGCGAAGGCGATCATCGTGCCCAGGATCGTGCCGACCAGCGTTGCCAGCAGCGCGATGGACGCACTGACGCCGACTGCCCGGCAGATCGTCGGGTCCCTGCAGATGTTGAACCACGCATCCAGTGAGAACTCGTTCCAGCGCGTGTTCTGCCGCCCGGCCGGCTTGTTGAACGAGAACACCACGACCACCGCGACCGGCAGGAACATGTAGAGCATCGCCAGGCCCGCGTAGAACGCCAGCGTGTGCGCACGCACCCACATCGCTAGCCGGGTTCCGGCCGAGCGCTGGACGGGCTCGGAGTCGAGCATCCGCGGGTCCAGGTTGGTGATCGACATCAGAGCAGCTCCTCGGTCCCGGAACGCCGGACGTACACCGTGACCAGGATCAGGATCGAGGCCATCAGCAGGAAGCTCAGCGACGAGGCGATCGGGTAGTCGCGCACGATGATGAACTGGCTGTCGATGACCGAGCCGATCATCCGGTCGTTGGTGGACCCGAGCAGCTTGGCGTTGATGTAGTCACCGGCGGCCGGGATGAAGGTCAACAGCGTGCCGGCGACGACCCCGGACATCGACAGCGGCCAGATCACCTTGCGGAACGTCGTGAACGGGGTGGCGTAGAGGTCCGCACCGGCCTCGGCCAGCCGCGGATCGATCTTGTCCAGGGACGCATACAGCGGCAGGATCATGAACGGCAGGAAGTTGTACGTGATGCCGGTGACCACCGCCAGCGGGGTGTTCAGGATCCGATTGTCGGGCAGCAGGTTCAGCGTGTTGAGCACGTCGACGATCGCCCCCTCGTCGGCCAGGATCGTCTTCCACGCATACGTGCGGATCAGGAACGAGGCGAAGAACGGCGCCACGACCAGCACCAGCAGCAGCGCCTTCCAGCGCCCCGAGCGGAACGCGATGAAGTAGGCCAGCGGGTAGGCGATGGCCAGGGCCAGCGCGGTGGCGATCCCCGCGTAGACGAACGAGCGCAGGAACTGCTCGCCGTAGCGGCTCAGGGCCTCACCGTAGTTGGCGAAGTCCCAGTTGAAGTAGTAGCCGTCGTCGGGGTTGTCGCTTACGGGTGACTGCAGTGAGGTGGAGAGCAGCGAGAACAGCGGGATGACGAAGAAGATCGCCAACCAGGCCATGCCCGGCAGCAGCAGCCAGTAGGGCGTGCTGCGCTTGGTCGGCAGCCCGGTACCGGGGCTGACCGGGGCCTGGGCACCGGGATCCATCGCATCGACGAGGTAGGTGTCAACTGCATCGCCCGAGGCGGGAACCTGCATGATCAGCTCCCCACGACGTGCGGGGCAACGCCGGCCACGGCATCGGCGGCCGAGTAGAAGCCGACCTCGCGGACGTCACCGTCGATACCGGCGTTCAGGTCGTCGGTGCCGTCGAGGCCGAACGAATGCTCCGGATGCCAGGAGACCGTGATCGTGGCGCCCACGGCCGGGCGGTCCCCGGAGGTCATGTTCTGCTCGAAGGCGATCAACTCCTGGCCCCAGGCGGTGGCCACCAGGTACTGGGTGGAGACCCCGACGAACGAGGCGTCGGTCACCACCCCGGTCAGGGTGTTGCGGCCCGCGGGCACCTGCTCGCCGGCCCGGTGCATCGACAGCTTCTCCGGGCGCACGCCGACGATGACCTTGTCGCTGTTGGTGGCGACGTTGGCAGCCGGCAGCGTGAAGCGCTGGCCGAACGCGCTGACGCTCACCACGTCGCCGCGGCCGACCACCTCACCGGGCACCAGGTTCGACTGGCCCAGGAAGTTGGCGGCGAACGCCGTGCGGGGCGTGTCGTAGATCTCCTGCGGGGCACCGAGCTGCTCGATGCGCCCATGGTTCATCACCGCGATGGTGTCGGCCATCGTCATGGCCTCCTCCTGGTCGTGGGTGACGTGCACGAACGTGATGCCCACCTCGGTCTGGATCCGCTTGAGCTCGATCTGCATCTGCCGGCGCAGCTTGAGGTCCAGCGCGCCCAGGGGCTCGTCGAGCAGCAGGACGTCGGGCTTGTTGATCAGCGCCCGGGCCACGGCCACCCGCTGCTGCTGGCCACCGGACATCTGGGCCGGCTTGCGCCGGGCCATCGAGGAGAGCTCGACGAGCTCGAGCATCTCCATCACCTTGGGCTCCACGTTCCTCTCCCCGCGCCGGCGCAGGCCGAAGGCGACGTTCTCGAAGATGTCCATGTGCGGGAACAGCGCATAGGACTGGAAGACCGTGTTGACCGGGCGCTTGTAGGGGCGCAGCGCGGTGATGTCGGCCTCGCCGATCCGGATCATGCCCGCGGTGGGGACCTCCAGGCCGGCGACCATCCGCAGCGTGGTCGTCTTGCCGCAGCCCGAGGGTCCCAGCAGGGCGAAGAACGAACCGGCGGGGATCGTCAACGACAGGTCGTCGACCGCGGCGGCATCGCCGTAGCGCTTGGTCAGCCGGATCAGGTGCAGGTCCTCGACCTGCTTGGCGGGTTCGGTGGCCATGGGTGGTTCCTCCTGCAGTTGCGGTGCCGATGAGCTGTGGACGAGCCCGGTCAGTTGCCGATGAGGCTCTGGAAGGCTTGGTCGTACTTGACCTGCTCGGAGGACGTGAGCGTCTTGAAGACCGAGACCCGGTTCAGGTCCTCCTCGGTGGGGAAGATCAGCGGATTGTCCACCAGCGCGGGATCGATGCGCTCCATCTCCTCCTTGGCCCCGAGCACCGGGCAGATGTACTGCACGTACGCGGCCACCTCGGCGGCGATCTTCGGGTCGTAGTAGAAGTTCATGAGCCGTTCGGCGTTGTTGCGGTGCTTGGCCATCGCGGGCACGAGCATGTTGTCGGTCCACAGCATCCCGCCGGACTCCGGGAGCAGGAACGTGAACGGGCCACCGAGCGCGGCCACGTCTCCGGACCACGCGATCGCGGCCACGACGTCGCCGTTCTCCATGGCCCCGATGTAGTCGTTGCCCGAGACCTGGCGGATCTGGCCCGAGTCGATCTGCTCCTGCAGCTCCGCGGCCGCAGCGTTGAAGTCGTCCTCGGTGAAGTCGGCCGGGTCGTTGCCCTGGCCGAGCATCACCACCCCGATCGAGTCGCGCATCTCGGACAGGATGGTCACCCGGCCCTTGAGTGCGGGGTCCCAGAGCTCGGCCACAGTGCGGATCTCGGACTTGCCGGTGAGCTCCTCGAGCAGGTCGGAGTTGAAACCCAGGCCTCCGTAGCCCGACTGCCAGGGCAGCGACTGGTCGCGCTGCGGGTCGTACGGCACGTCGCTCAGCCGCGGGATCAGGTTGCGCGCGTTGGGCACCCAGGCCCGGTCGAACCTCTGCGCGAAGCCCTTGCGGATCCACTGCGCGGCCATCCAGTCGGTGAGGACCACGATGTCGCGACCGATGTCCTGCCCGGCCTCGAGTTGGGGGCGCACCTTGGCGTCGAACTCGGAGTTGTCGTTGACGTCCTCGCGGTAGTCGACCTCGATGCCGGTCTTGGCCGTGAACGCGTCCACGGTCGGCCGGTTGCCGTCGTCGTCGGTGTCGATGTAGCCCACCCACGTCGACCAGTTGATCTGATTGCTCTGCGCCGACTGGTCGGGCTGGGTCCGGGCTGGGATCTCCTCGCTGCCACTGCCGGCCGCCGTGCTGCGCGGGGGTCGGGCGCCGCACGCCGCCGCCGCCATGGCGGCGCCACCGATGCCGGCGGCCTGCAGTACTCGCCGGCGCGGCAGCGCCGAACCTCTAGGCAGTGCCGAACCTCGAGGCAGTGCCGAACCTCGAGGCAGGGCCGGCCCTGGTTGGCGGGCCGAACCTGGCGGGGGATCCATCGGACCGGTCATCTCGTCCTGCCTGTCGGTGTGAGTCAGCGGGGTCTGGGCACGTGGTGGGGGTCAGCTGGGTGCGGGGGCTGGGCAGAGCTGCTGGGGCTTCCTGCGCAGCAGACGCGCGCTGGCAGCCACGCGCTGGCAGCTGCGCGGCCGCAACTCAACGGTCGCCGAAGATCGTGCGGTGCCAGTCCTTGCGGGCCTCGCCGGTGATGTCGGCCGAGACGTGCTTGATGTGGGTGTACTCCTCCAGGGAGTACAGGCTCATGTCCTTGCCGAAGCCCGAAGCCTTGAAGCCACCGTGCGGCATCTCGGACACGATCGGGATGTGGTCGTTGATCCACACGCAGCCGGCCATGATCTCCCGGCTCGCCCGGCCCGCACGGAACGTGTTGGTCGTCCACGCCGAGGCGGCCAAGCCGTAAGGCGTGTCGTTGGCCAGGCGGATCCCGTCGTCGTCGGTGTCGAAGGGCAGCACGACCAGGACCGGACCGAACAGCTCCTCCGCGACGATCTCGGAGCCCTGCGCCGCATCGACGATCAGAGTGGGTGGGTAGAACGCGCCGGCCGCCAACGCACCCTCGGCGGGCACCTGCCCGCCGCACACGACGCGCGCCCCGGCCGCCACGGCCCGTTGCACGTAGCCATCGACCGACTCCTGCTGGCGGCGGGAGATCAGCGGGCCCTGGTCGGTCCCGGGATCGCTCGGGTCGCCGAGGCGGACAGTGCCCATCAGCGCGGCCACCCGCGCCACGAACTCGTCGAAGGCCGGCCGCTGCACGTAGGCGCGGGTCGCTGCGGTGCAGTCCTGGCCGGAGTTGATCAGCGACCCGGCGACCGCACCGTTGGCGGCAGCCTCGAGGTCGGCGTCGTCGAACACCACGAACGGCGCCTTGCCCCCGAGTTCGAGGTGCACGCGCTTGATCGTGCCGGTCGCCAGCTGCATCACGCGCTGGCCCACGGGCGTGGACCCGGTGAAGGACACCATCGAGACCCCCGCATGACTGACCAGGGCCTCGCCCACGGTCCGACCCGGTCCGGTGAGCACGTTGATCACCCCGGCCGGGATACCCGCCGCCACCGCGTCCTCGGCGAACATCAGCGAGGTCAGCGGGGTGCTCTCGGCCGGCTTGAGCACGATCGTGTTGCCTGCGGCCACCGCGGGCAGGACCTTCCACATGGCCATCTGCAGCGGATAGTTCCACGGGGCGATCGAGCCTACGACGCCGATCGGCTCGCGCCGGATCGAGGAGGTGTGCGTGGCGTCGTACTCGCCCTGGGCCATCCCGGACAGCAGCCGGGCGGCACCGGCGAAGAACCGGACGTTGTCGATCGACCCGGGCACGTCGAACTCCCGGGTCAGCTTGATCGGCTTGCCGGACTGCGCGGACTCGGTGCGCGCGTACTGCTCGGCGCGCGCCTGCATCCGGTCGGCCAGCGCCAGCAGTGCCGTCGATCGTTCACCAGGGGGCGCTGCGGCCCAGGCCGGGAACGCGGCACGCGCGGCTGCGACCGCGGTGTCGACATCAGCCGGGGTGGCCTCCCCCAAGGTGGCCACGACCGACCCGTCGGCCGGGTTGGCGACCTCGACGCGCCCGCCGGAGCCCGTGACATGTGCACCGTCGATGAACTGGCCGAGTGGCTGCACGCCGATCCCCCTCAATGGGAAGCGCGGCGAACCGCGCAACTGCGGAATCCGCGGCGATCATGGTTGAGCGGCACGGAATCCATGGTCAGTACTGGGTGGGCCGCACCATAACGTCAATGCCCGACCCGTCACAATCCCACGGGCACATGTCGCGCCGTCGATCTGCTACACGGGCAGGACGATGCGGGACTCCTGCGGGGACTCCCCCGCCGCGAAGGCCGCGATGTTCTCTGTGGTGACCTTGGCGATCTCGTCGAGTGCCTCGTGGGTCAGGAAGGCCTGGTGCGCGGTGACGAGCACGTTCGGGAAGGTCAGCAGCCGGGCCAGGACGTCGTCGTCCATGACCTCGCCGGACAGGTCCTCGAAGAACTTGCCCTCCTCCTCCTCGTACACGTCCAGGCCCACGCCACCGACATGACCGGACTTGAGGGCCTCGATCAGTGCGCGCGTGTCCACCAGAGCGCCCCGGCTGACGTTGATGATGATGACGCCGGGCTTGAGGGCGTCGATGACCAGCGCGTTGAGGATGTGATGGGTCTCGGGGAACAGCGGCACGTGCAGCGAGACGATGTCGGCCTCCCGGCCGATCTCGGACAGTTCCACGTACTCCAGGCCGTGCTCGGCGGCCCACGCCGGGTCCGGGTAGGGATCCCACATGATGACCCGCATGCCGAAGCCCTTGAAGATCTGGCCGGCGATCCTGCCGATCTTGCCGGTTCCGATCAGGCCCACGGTCTTGCCGTGCATGTCGAACCCGACGAGCCCGTCCAGGGTGAAGTTCATGTCACGCACGCGCCGGTTGGCCTGCGGGATGCGCCGGTTCAGGGCCAGCGCGAGGGTCACGGCGTGCTCGGCGACGGCGTACGGCGAATAGGCGGGCACCCGGGCCACGAGGATGCCGTGGTCCGCGGCGGCCTGCAGATCCACCCCGTTGAAGCCGGCGCAGCGCAAGGCGATCATCTTCACGCCCTTGGCGGCCAACTGCTCGATGACCTCAGCCGTGAGCTTGTCGTTGACGAACACGCACACCACATCGACGTCCTCGCCCACGGTCTCCACCGTGTCGGGATTCAACCGGAACTCACGGAACTTCACCTCGAAGCCGGCGTCCTGCAGGGCCTTGCCGAGGTGGTTGCGGTCGTACTTCTTGGTGTCGAACATCGTCACGTTGGTCATGGCTGAACGCTAACCGGGTCGCCCCCGATGATGCCCGCCCACCGGGCCGGACCGGCGACGTACCGCCCTACCCCACGCCCCCTCCCCCCGAACGCTTCCCCGCTGCGAAGGTGCCTCCCGAATTCGAGAAGCAGATCAGCAGAAGGGAAGCGGATGGGCGGGGGGAGCCGGGGGTCAGCGGGCGGGGGTCAGTCCTCCTCGAGGCTGATCATCACGTGCTTGATCCGGGTGTAGTCCTCGAAGCCGTACATGGACAGGTCCTTGCCGTAGCCCGAGCGCTTGAAGCCGCCGTGCGGCATCTCGGCGATCAGCGGGATGTGCGTGTTGATCCACACCGCGCCGAAGTCGAGGCTGCGCGCCATCCGCATCCCGCGGGCGAGGTCCCTGGTCCACACCGAGGAGGCCAGGCCGTACTGCACGCCGTTGGCCCACTCGAGGGCCTGGGCCTCGTCGGCGAAGCGCTGCACGGTCATGACGGGTCCGAAGATCTCGTCCTGCACCATCTCGTCGTCCTGGCGCAGGCCGGCCACCACGGTCGGGGCCACGAAGAATCCGCGATCACCGATCCGCGTTCCGCCGGTGACGATCTCGGCGTGCGCCGGGGTGCGCTCCAGGAACCCCAGAACCTGACGCATCTGGCGCTCGTTGTTCATCGGGGGCACGAGCGCGTCGGGGTCCCCGGGTCCCCCCTCGAAGGTGGTGGGAATGGTGCGGGCCTGCTCGGCCAGGGCAGCCACGAAGTCGTCGTGGACCGCGTCGGCCACCAGGACCCGGGTGGCCGCGGTGCAGTCCTGACCGGCGTTGAAGTAGCCGGCCACGGCCAGCCACTCGGCGGCCGCGGCGATGTCGGCGTCCTCGAACACCACGACCGGCGCCTTGCCGCCGAGCTCGAGGTGCACGCGCTTGACGTCGGCCGCGGCCGTGCTCGCCACAGCCATGCCCGCGCGCACCGAACCGGTGATCGAGACCATGTCCGGGCGCGGGTGCTCCACCAGGGCCTGACCCGTGCTCCGATCCCCGGTGACCACGTTCAGCACGCCGGCGGGCAGCACGTCGGCGAACAGCTCGGCCATCCGGACCGTGGTCACCGGCGTGGTGTCCGAGGGCTTGAGGACCACGGTGTTGCCCGCGGCGATCGCCGGGGCGAACTTCCACACCGCCATCATCATCGGGTAGTTCCACGGCGTGACCTGGCCGATGACCCCGACCGGCTCGCGGCGAACGATGGAGGTGAAGCCCTTCATGTACTCTCCGGCGGACCTGCCCTCGAGGATGCGCGCCGCGCCGGCGAAGAACCGGATCTGGTCGACCATCGGCGGGATCTCCTCGGCGGCCGTGACCGCCAGCGCCTTGCCGGTGTTCTCGCTCTCGAGGGCGATCAGCTCCTCGGCATTGGCGGCCACGATGTCGGCCATCTCCAGCAGGGCGGCCTGGCGCTGCGCAGGCGTGGTGCGACCCCAGCCGTGGAACGCCTCCGAGGCTGCGCGGTAGGCACGGTCGACGTCCGGCGCCCCGGACACGACGGCCTGGGCGAACACCTCGCCGGTCGTCGGGTTGATCAGGTCCTGGGTCTGGCCCGAGACCGAGTCGACGGGCTGGCCATTGACGAAGCTGCGGATGGTGCGGCTCACGGGCTCTCCTGGCGGCAGTGCGGGCTGACTGGACAGTGCACAGGTACGGACGGCGCTCGCGGTGCACGGCTGCGGACCGACGCCCACCGGCGGCTGAGAGTGTAGCCGAGCACGCGGACCTTCGCAGCGACACGCGGGCGCCGATCCCGCGGTTGTGCCAGGCTCATTCCACGTATTCCGCAATTCGAACGCCCATTGACCACGAATCCGCTTGCATCTGGACGTGCGGTGGGGTTCCATGGCCGCCATGCCCTCGACCCCGCGGCCGCGCGCCGTGCCCCTCGACGACACCGCGAAGGCGATCATCGAGCAGTTGCAGCAGGACGGCCGACGGGCCTACGCGACGATCGGCAAGGCCGTCGGGCTCTCCGAGGCCGCAGTGCGCCAGCGCGTGGCGCGCCTGATCGACTCGGGGGTCATCCAGATCGTGGCGGTCACCGACCCGATGCAGGTCGGCTTCCCGCGCGCGGCGATGCTGGGCATCCGGGTCGACGGCGATCTCGGCGAGGTCGCCGACCGACTGGCCGAGATCGACGAGGTCGACTACGTCGTGATCACCGCCGGGGGCTTCGACATCCTGGCCGAGGTGGTGTGCGAGGACGACGAGCACCTGCTCGACATCATGAACAGCAAGATCCGAGCCGTCCCGGGCGTGCGCAGCACCGAGACCTTCGTCTACCTGAAGCTGCGCAAGCAGATCTACACCTGGGGAACCCGATGACCATCAGCGACCTGTCCTTTCCCGAGCCCGGCGACGACGCCCTGGCCGACCGCGCCCGGGACCGCCTGTGGATGCACTTCACCAGGCACTCGGTCTACGAGTCCGGGGCCGGGCACGTGCCGGTGATCGTGCGCGGCGAGGGTGCCCGGGTCTTCGACGATCAGGGCCGCTCCTACCTCGACGGCCTCGCGGGGCTGTTCACGGTGCAGGTCGGCCACGGGCGCACCGAGATCGCCGAGGCGATGGCCGCCCAGGCCAGCCAGCTGGCCTTCTTCCCGCTGTGGTCCTACGCGCATCCCGCGGCCATCGAGCTCGCCGACCGACTGGCCGACCTGGCCCCCCCGGACATCAACCGGACGTTCTTCACGACCGGCGGTGGCGAGGCGGTCGAGTCGGCGTGGAAGCTGGCCAAGCAGTACTACAAGCTGACCGGCCGACCGGCCAAGCACAAGGTGATCAGCCGCAACGTGGCCTATCACGGCACCCCCCAGGGTGCGCTGAGCATCACCGGCATCCCCGGGGCCCGAATCCCCTTCGAGCCGCTGGTGCCCGGGGCGCACAAGGTGCCCAACACCAACTTCTACCGCGCACCGATCCACGCCGACGACGAGGTGGCGTTCGGCCGGTGGGCCGCCGACCGGATCGCCGAGGCCATCGAGTTCGAGGGCCCGGAGTCCGTCGCAGCGGTGTTCCTGGAGCCGGTGCAGAACTCCGGGGGGTGCTTCCCGCCGCCGCCCGGGTACTTCGCGCGGGTCCGCGAGATCTGCGACACCTACGACGTGCTGCTCGTGGCCGACGAGACCATCTGCGCGATGGGCCGGATCGGGGACTACTTCGCGATGAACCGCTTCGGGGTGCAGCCCGACATCATCACGTTCGCCAAGGGGATCACCTCCGGGTACGCCCCGCTGGGCGCGATGATGGTCCACGACCGGCTGTTCGAGCCGTTCGCCTCGGGCACCAACACGTTCCAGCACGGCTACACGTGGGGCGGGCACCCGGTCTCGGCAGCGGCTGCGCTGGCCAACCTCGACATCTTCGCCCGCGAGGGGATCAACGAGCACGTGCGCTCCCACGAGGCCGCGTTCCGCGCGACGCTGGAGAAGTTGGGCGACCTGGACATCGTCGGCGACGTGCGCGGGGCGGGGTTCTTCTACGGCATCGAGTTGGTCAAGGACAAGGCCACCAAGGCGACGTTCGACGACGACGAGGCCGAGCGGCTGCTGCGCGGATACCTGTCCAGGGCGCTGTTCGACGCCGGGCTGTACTGCCGTGCCGACGACCGCGGCGACCCGGTGATCCAGCTCGCCCCGCCGCTGATCATCGGCCAGCCGGAGTTCGACGAGATCGAGTCGATCCTGCGCGACGTGCTCACCCGCGGCCAGGAGCTGCTCTAGGCATGGGCGCGGACCCGATCCGAGGCGCGCCTGATCCGTACGCCCGGACCACCCCGTCGCGGCATGCCGATCGGACCACGTACGGCCGGGCCGAGGCGCGCGCGATCCTGGCCGAGGCGATCGTCGGGCATGTCGGGTTCGTGGGGCCCGACGGTGGGCCGGTGGTCCTGCCGGTGGGGATCGCCCCGGACGGCGACCGGGTGCTGCTGCACGGCTCGTCGGGGTCGCGGATGTTGCGCACGCTGGCCGCCGGGGCGCCCGTCTGCCTGACGGTGACGCACCTGGATGGGCTGGTGCTGGCGCGCAGCGCGTTCGAGTCGAGCATGAACTACCGGAGCCTGGTGGTGCTCGGCTCGGCCCGGGCCCTGGCCGGCGACGAGAAGTGGGCTGCCCTGCAGTCGCTGACCGAGCACCTGACCCCCGGCCGCTGGGACGCCCTGCGGCCGATGACGGCCAAGGAGGTCGCGGCCACCACGGTGCTCGCCCTGGACCTGGCCGAGTTCTCGGTCAAGGCACGCACCGGCGGGCCCGACGACGCCGACGACGCGGACTGGCCGGTCTGGGCCGGGCACGTGCCGATCCGACTCGTCGGCGGGACGCCCACGGCCGAGGCCGGCGCGCAGGAGTGTCCGCAGCCGGCGCTGCCCCGCGGATTGCGCGGAGACCTGAGGTGACCGGGCTGTCCGCCGTGCGCGCCGGCGTGCGTGTGCCGCCGGACCGGGACCGGTGAGCGACCTGCGGGGGCTGTCGCTGTGGTGGGACGACCTCGGGCCGGTTCCACCGGCGCGCGCCGCCCTCGAGGGCGATCTCGACGTCGATGTAGTCATCGTGGGCGCGGGCTATACGGGGCTGTGGACCGCGTACTACCTGGCCCGATCGGCGCCGGGAACCCGGATCGCGGTCCTCGAGGCCCAGGTCGCCGGATTCGGCGCCAGTGGGCGCAACGGCGGCTGGTGCTCGGCGCTGTTCCCCGCCCCGATCGACGCGGTGGCCCGGCGCAGCTCGCGGGACGGCGCCCTGGCCCTGCAGCACGCGATGCACGACACCGTCGACGAGGTGGGTCGGGTCTCCGTGGCCGAGGGCCTGGACATCGGCTGGGCCAAGGGCGGCACTCTGGGCCTGGCCCGCACCCCGGTCCAGCTCGACCGAGCCCGTGCGGAGAACGCCATGTGGCGGTCCTGGGGCTTCGGGTCCGCGGACTATCGCTTGCTCGATGCCGACGAGGCCACAGCCCGAGCCGGCGCTCGCGGCGTGCTGGGCGCGACGTACACGCCGCACTGCGCCGCGATCCAACCGGCGGCGCTGGCCCGCGGGCTGGCGTGCGTGGTCCAGGCCGCCGGGGTCCGCATCTACGAGAACACAGCCGTCCGCAGCCTGGAGCCGGGGGTGGCCCGGACCGCACGTGGCGACGCGCGCGCGCCCTTACGTCGTTCGGGCCACGGAGGCCTTCACCGCCGGGCTGCCCGGGCACCGTCGAGACGTGCTGCCGGTCTACTCGCTGATGCTGGCCACCGAGCCGTTGCCCGAGGCGGTCTGGGCGCAGATCGGGCTGGCCCAGCGCGAGACGTTCACCGACGGCCGGCACCTGATCGTCTACGGCCAGCGCACAGCCGACGATCGACTGGCGTTCGGAGGTCGCGGGGCGCCCTACCACTACGGTTCCCGGATCGACCCCGCCTTCGACCGGGTCGGGTCGGTGCATGTCGGGCTGTGGCAGGCGCTGACCGAGATGTTCCCCGCGGTGGCGCCCTACCGGGTGACCCATCGATGGGGTGGCCCCCTGGGCATCGCGCGGGACTGGTTCGCCTCGTGCGGTCTGGACCGACGCACCGGGCTCGCCTGGGCCGGTGGCTATGTGGGTGACGGGGTGGGCACCGCCAACCTGGCCGGGCGCACCGTGACCGACCTGATCCACGGGACCCGTTCGGAGCTCACCGCGCTGCCGTGGGTGAACCATCGCTCGCGCCGGTGGGAGGTCGAGCCACTGCGCTGGTTGGGCGCGAACGGCGCACTGGCCCTGATGGGGTCCGCCGACGAGCGCGAGGCGCGGACCGGTCGACGTGCGCGGCGCGCAGCGCTGTTCGATCGGCTGCTGGGCCACTGATCAGAGGTGGCAGGGGGCGCTGCGCGCGCGCTCCGCCGACGACCGCACGAGTCCCGCCCCCCCGGCGCGGTTGCCGGCGCACTCCCCCTGGACTGCTGGTCGCACCGCCCGTCGCATTGAGTTCAGGGCCCGGCAGGACGAACATGAGCCCCGTGGACACCGATTCCCTGGACCTGCCCGCCACCCGCCCCGACGCCGACGAGGTGATCGACCGGGCCGTGGCACGCGCGGCCCGCTGGATGACCGCCGCGCAGGGGCAACGCACCCGGCGCGAGAAGGCCAACCGCCGGCGGTTGACCCGGCTGCTGGCGGACCCGGCGGGATTGCCGGTGACGATGGCCCTGACCGATGAGGTGATGCGGATCAGCGACCCCGCGCGGGCCGCGGCAACCCTGCGCGAGGCTGCTGGCGGCTCGAACCCCGCCGCGCTCGGCGTGCGCGACCATGTGGGCCTGCGGGCGCTGAGCCGGGTCTCGGCGCTCGCGCCGGCGTCGAGCATGCGGCTGGTGCACTGGCAGGTGCGCGACGCCTCGACCGGCATCATCCTGCCGGCCGAACCCAGGCCGCTGCGCGCGCACCTGCAGCGCCGGGCCGCCGACGGCGCACGGCTGAACATCAACGTCCTGGGCGAGGCGGTGCTCGGCGAGAAGGAGGCCACCCGGCGCCTGGATCGGGTCGTCGAGATGCTCGGACGCCCCGAGGTCACCTACATCTCGGTCAAAATCTCGGCGATCGCCGCCCAGCTGAGCACCTATGACCACCAGGGCTCGGTGCTCAGGGTCTCCGAGCGGTTGCGCCGCCTGTATCGGGCGGCGAACTCCACCAGCCCGCGCACCTTCGTCAACCTCGACATGGAGGAGTACCGCGACCTCGAGCTGACCCTCGACGCGTTCATGGCCGTGCTGGGCGAACCCGAGTTCGCCGACACCGATGCCGGCATCGTCCTGCAGGCCTACCTGCCCGAGAGTCATGGCGCGTTCGGGCGGCTGCTGGCCTGGTCGGCGCAGCGGCGCGGCACCGGTGGCGGGCGGATCAAGGTGCGGATCGTCAAGGGCGCGAACCTGGCGATGGAGTCCGCCGAGGGCCAGCTGCACGGCTGGACCCCGGCGCCCTATAACTCCAAGGCCGACGTGGACGCCTCGTGGAAGCGACTGGTCGACGCGGCGGTGCGCCCGGAGAACGCCGACGCGGTCCGGATCGGGATCGCCAGCCACAACCTGTTCGACCTGGCCTGGGCGCTGGAGGTCGCCGCGGCGCGCGGCGTGCCCGAACAGGTCGACATGGAGATGCTCGAGGGGATGGCCAACGCCGAGGCGCTGGCTGTCATCGGTGACGTCGGCTCGGTGCTGCTCTACGCGCCGGTGACCGCGCGCGACGACTTCGCCTCGGCGGTCGCCTACCTGGTGCGCCGCCTCGACGAGAACACCGCCCCGGAGAACTTCCTGCGTGCCTCGTTCAGCCTCAGCGTCGGCTCGCCGACCTTCGCCGAGCAGGAGCGTCGGTTCCGCGACGCAGTGGCTGCCCGTATCACGGTCTCGACCGAGTCGCGTCGGCACGGCATCGTCGAGGAGGTCGGCAGCGAGCCGATCACCGAGAAGCTCTTCGCCAACGAGCCGGAGATCGACCTCACCCGGCCCGAGGAGCGCGCACTGATCGAGGCCGCCCTCAACCGGCACGAACCCGGCTGGGACCGTCCGGTGCCGGTCCTGGTGGCCGGCATCGAGCGCGAGGACGGCGTGGAACCCGGCGGCAACCCCAGCCTCGGGGGTGCCCCCTGGTACGCCTACCGCGTGGCCACCACCGAGGTGGTCGACGAGGCCGTGGCCTGCGCGCGGGCATCGATCGCCGAATGGGAGGGCCGCGGGCCCCGGGATCGGGGTCGAATCCTCTGGGAGGCGGCCCGGGTCATGGCTGCCGAGCGCCACGACACCCTGGCGGTCATGTCCCTGGACTCCGGCAAGACGATGGACCAGGGCATCCCCGAGGTGAGCGAGGCGATCGACTTCGCCCGCTTCTACGGACGCTCGGCGATCCTGAGCCTGGGCGGGGACGCTGCGAGCACCCCCGTCGGCGTGGTGGCCGTCGTGCCACCGTGGAACTTCCCCTACGCGATCCCCGCGGGCGGGGTGCTGGCCGCCCTGGCCGCGGGCAACGCCGTGATCCTCAAGCCGGCCCCCGAGTCGGTCGCCACCGCCTGGCTGATGGTCCAGCAGCTCTGGCGGGCCGGGGTGCCGCGCACCGTGCTTCAGTTCGTGCCCACCCGCGACGACGAGGTCGGGGCGCACCTGATCACCCACCCCGGTGTCGATGCGGTGATCCTCACCGGGTCCTGGGACACCGCGCGACTGTTCACCTCGTGGCGCCCGGACCTGCGCCTGCTGGCCGAGGCCTCGGGCAAGAACGCCCTGCTGATCTCGGCCACCGCCGACATCGACGCCGCGGTCAAGGACCTGGTGGCCAGTGCGTTCGGCCACGCCGGGCAGAAGTGCTCGGCGGCCAGCTTGGCCATCGTCGAGGCCTCCGTGCACGACAATCCCGCATTCCTGCGCCAGTTGCGCGATTCGGTCACCACCGAGGTGGTCGGGTCGGCCGATGACCCGGCCAGCGTGATCGGGCCGGTCATCCGCCCGGCGCAGGGTCCACTGCGCCGGGCCCTGACCGTGCTGGACCCGGGCGAATCGTGGCTGGTGGAGCCCCGCCAACTCGACGACACCGGACACCTGTGGAGCCCAGGTGTGAAGCTCGGCGTCCAGCCCGGTTCCTGGACGCACCGCACCGAGTGGTTCGGCCCCGTGCTCGGCGTCATGCGCGCCCCTGACCTGGACACCGCCATCGAGTGGCAGAACGCTGTCGACTACGGCCTGACCGCAGGCATCCACGCCCTGGACACCGGCGAGTGCGAGACGTGGATCTCGCGCATCCAGGCCGGCAACGCCTACGTCAACCGCGGCACCACGGGCGCCGTGGTCAACCGGCAGCCGTTCGGCGGCTGGAAGAAGTCCTCGGTGGGCCCCAACGCCAAGGCCGGGGGGGAGAACTACGTGGCGTGCCTGCGCGACTGGGCGCCCGGGGAGGAGGCCCTGAGCAACGAGGACGTGCAGGCCTGGTGGGCGTCGATCGGCAGCGTCGCGCGGGATCTGGCCGGGCTCACGGTGGAGCGCAACGTGGTCCGCTACCGGCCGTTGTCGGCCCCGGTCCTGGTCCGCGTGGACGCCGAGACTCGCGCGGTCGACCTGGAGTCGGTGCGCCGCCTGGCGGCCCGGACTGGCACCCCGATCTCGTTGAGCTCGACCGCGTCCCGAGGAGCCGACACGGTGATCGAGTCGGTGCCGCAGGCGCGGGCGCGGGTGGCGGCCGGCGCCGTGAGCCGGGTGCGCTGGCTGTCCGGCGAGGACCCGGGCGATGTGCCCCTGGTCGGCCTCGACGCCGGGGTCAGCATGGATCGGCGCCCGATCGCGGCCGACGTGGCTGTGGAGGCACCGCGCTGGATGCACGAGCAGAGCGTCTGCATCACCGCGCACCGCTACGGCAACGTCGGCGCCGGGCCCCAGCCCCGAGTGCCCGGCGGCCGGTGAACCGATGCAGACGAACTACTCCGGGAACTGCTTCTGGTCTCGCCAGAGCCAAATCCAGTCGCCTGACAGCTTGACCCGCTGAGCTTCGACGTGGACCAAGGACGCGTTGGCCACTCGAACGGTCATCGACTCATCGAGTTGCTCGGCAGTGATGCCCAGGTCCATAGGCGAGACGCCGAGGCGCTCCGCAACGCGATCTAGTTCGCCAGATCGCACCCCAGCTCCGCCGACGGAGTAACGCCCTCGTAGCACCAGATGCGACAAGAACGCGTTGACGATCATGCCCGAGTGCAGAGTCCAATCCCCCCCCATCTTCACGTCAGATCCGATGAGCACGTGGTCGAGCCTGCAATCCACGATTGACCATGCAGCCCCTGTTGTCTCGGTGACGAAAATGCCGTAGCCCTCGAGACCCCGGAATACGAGAGGCGTCCCCTCGGTAAAAACGCACCTGTTCTGCAGGGTCAGCGTGGACACGCTCGTATCGAAGACATCCGCCGCGGCGAGTTCGGGGGCTAGGGAAGAGGAGTCCACCACGAACCGGAGCCCTCGAGCGCCCGAGATCTTGGACCGCTGGATCAGCAGTCCATCGGTGACGCAGTTGCGGAACTCAACGTCCTCCATGTGTTCCACATCCTGGATGATCGAGCCCCGCAAATCGCATTCTTCGAAAACGACATTCGCCAAATCAAAAGCAATCTCGGCACCCTGCCAGCAAAGTCGCCTCAAGACAACCGGGGAGCCATCGCTGGTCGCCTTGATCCCATCAGGAATCTCGATGGTCTCACCGCGAAGAGCCATAAGCATGTGCTCGTAGGTCGAGGGCTTCGTCAACTCGTATCGACCCCACGCGTCCAAGGGATCGCCGTAGCCATCGTGCGTGACTGAAACCGCACGAGTGCGGTACCCGTCGCGCCACGGCCCTGGCGTCAGTCGAACGATCTGGCGCTTCTTGAGCCACTGCAGGGCGCGCTCGTACGTCACCGCGATCTCAGCGGTGACAACCTGCCAGTGGAGCGTCATAACCCTGCCGGAGCCCAGCCCCTGGTCCCCTCCGACTGTTTGCACGTCAAACTCGACGTCAGGTTCACCGAGCAAGAGAGAGTAGTCGTCCTCCAGCTGGCTGAAGCAGATGAACCGTGATCCCTCAGCCTCTGCCACATCTCGCGCCCGGCGGATCGCGGAGCGCGCATATTCCTTCTCGTCAGCCTTGTCCAAGTACTGGAAGCCCACAGCAGTCCTGGTCAGCGCAAGCTTTTCCGTGTCGACAACCTGCTTGTACCCTCCAGACGACAGGGCTGGTGCGAGCAGAGCTGCCATCACTCGGGTCTCTCTCGCCCGCCGCTCCCCCACCAGCCGATCGTGTCCTCGGGACGCGGAACCGTCCCCGGCTCGCAACATCAACTCGTCAAAAGCCTCGTCGAGGTAGGCTCGCAGAGCGGCCTGAAACGCCGCTGTGGCACCTCGCTCCAGTTCACTCGGGGTAAGTTCCTGCCGCTCGGAGGATGTCGTAACTCCTAGCGCCGCAAGCGTGGACTGCCAAGAAAGCTTGACCTGCGAGTCGCCTCGAAGGCGCTCCCACAGCACCCACAGCATCGCCTGCATTTGGAGGAGCCCGACGCGGGGCTTCCACCACTTGCCGCGATTCTGAGCCGTTGCTCCGTAGGCTGCCAGCACCCACAGGTCCTTGAGCACCTCTGCCTCATCGGCTCCGAAAGGCCGCTGCTCAGGGGGCAGACCAGCGGTGATGAGGTCGGCCACGACCTGATCCTCCACGTGATCGAGCGGGTACCAAAGCCACCTGTCCGTGCTGAGCTTGGATTCGATCAGACCCAGCTCAGCACGGTACTCGGAACGCAAGGAGACAATGGTGCGGAAGGACAGAGGGGAACGACGGGCGTAGCGTTCAACAAGTGCGCCCAGAAACTCGTGGCCCAGCGAAGGATCGAGGCGGAACAGCTCCTCGAACTGGTCGAGGATGACCACGAGATCTTCGCCGAAGAAGTCGTCGATCTCGTCCACTATCTCTTCGGCATTGCCCGGCTCGGAGCCTGTCCCCTCGCGGAGCTGCTCGAGACCCATGTCTTCGCAGACAGCTCTTCCCAGTCCGTTCATCAGCGCTTCCGCGAGGTTATCCACCCCACTGCGGCCGCTCACGGCCGACCAGTCCCGGATCAGGACCACAGTCCGTCCCCCGTCGACCAATCGTGGCACCAGACCCGCATCCAGAAGTGAGGTCTTACCGATACCGCTGTCCGCGGTCAGCTGGATGATCTTGAGCGCAGATCCCGGCCGCAACCGCATCATTAGCTCGTCCTTTTCGGACGCGCGTCCAAAGAGCAGGCTTCCCTGCGATTCGGTAAGCGGCACCGGCCCCGGGAATGGATTTCGGGCGCTCGTGCTCACTTGGCAACTCCGTTCGCATGTCGTCCCAAACTATCGGCGTAGTCGCGGAGAATCTCGCCCAACTGGGGGGCGTTGCCGCTCAGTGGCTTGACCGAACACGCAGTGAGGAAGCCCACCAAGTCATCCCCATGACCCTCTGCCACGGAGAACGACCTGGCATTCCCCGACTGGGCACCGATGATGCTCGCTCTCGTCGCATGAATGAATACCTGCATGCGGTTGTTCCAGTCCTCCATCCCCATGCCCACGGAGATCCACATGCGGCTCTTGTCACCGATCCCGATTCGAACCCATTCCGGCCACCCGATGCTGTCGTCCTTGTCGCTTTCTGTGCCGAAGCTCTGAAGGTCCATGTGGAGGAAAGCCATTGCGTCGAACTCGCCGAATGCCGCAGGGATCACGACCATAGGCCCCTCATCCCTGCCCCCCGGGATCTCAGAGAAGTCGAAATCCCCCCCTTCGGGGATGAGCCTCGGGGAGAAGGGTCTGAGCATTGGGGCACCGTTCAATCGGATGAGGAGCGGGCCGTTCACCTTGTCCCGCCCCCACTGCGAAAAGCGACGCACATAACCAGGGCGCACGTTCCTGAGATCTTCAGGCTGCTCGAACCCCTCTGCGAATCCATCGAAGTCGGCAACCACCCATTCCCATCCGCCGCTGGGTTGAAGCACGATGGGGAATGCAACATGGAAGGGGGACCCACCTCGGGCGATTGCACGCTCGAGTTCCATATCGAAAGCGCAGTCCACAGCGATCGGTACCGCACCCTCATCGGCGCGGCGTTGGGCGACAAGCGACTCGGCTATTGCTGCATATAGAGGCTGCTGTGGCGACTGGGGCGCCGGAAGCAACCCCCGCTCGAGACAGATGGCCAACGACTCCGCAACCATTTCGGCCGATCTCGTGGCGCTGATCTGACGGCCCCTGCTACTGCGCCGGTGTGGCCCGGTTTGGTGGGCGAGACTCTCGTGCACGAGTGCGACCTGGAACTCGAGATCGTCGGGCGTGGGGTAGCCAGGGGCGCGGAACGACAGCGAGTGCCAGAACAGGTCTGCGAGCCAGATCACCTCTTGTTGGTCGATGACCGAGGGGCCACCCGAAGGACTACCTTCCGGTGGGGGCCCTGTCGGGTCGGGGAAACGATCAGCCCAGTCTCTGAGATGCCTGAGGATCGCCGGGAGTCCCAAGAGCCGGAGGGCTTCGTCGTTCTGGCTTGCCCATGGGTTCTTGCTCCTCGTCTGCAGTTCGGCGGCGGCTTTGCGGGCCTTTGCCAAGATAGCAGCAAAATGCGCAGCGTCTTCTACCGTCACAGCTACAGGAGTGCCTGACCATTCCTTGATCGGGGTCCCCTGATTGACCTGTGCTCCGATGAACATGTCATTGGCGAAGAATGCCATAGCCAGGAGTGCTCCCCTGAGTTCAGAGACCAGACGATCGCCGCTGGCAGTCTCGACGATCACACGGCCAGCAGCGGCCGCTTCCAGGACTCCGTTCAAGAAGGTACTCAGCCCATCTCCGCGCTGGCTGAGCCCCTTGAGAAGTTCGACTGCACGGCCCTGCACACAGTCGTCAGGGGAGTCACGACCGACCTTGGGGCTCTTGGTCTTGACGGGCAACGCGACGTGCCTGGTCCTCACCGAGTCATCGATCCGAACTGGCTGGCTGCTGGCGGCGAACGCGGTAGTGCTGGCTCCGACGATTGGGCTCAGGCGACTACCGTCGAATCCGGTGCTGAATGTCTTCACCAGCGAAGCCTCAGAGTCGAGGGTGCGCACGGTCGTGTACAGGTAGCGCAACCTCGGGCTGGCACCGGACTTGGCGCCCGACTTCAGAGCGGATCTCTGTTTCTTGTCCAGAGAATCCCAGAGCAGTTTTGAGAGGTCTTCAGGCTGGTACTGCTTGACCAATGCTTCACTCGGATCAAGCACTCGGCAAACGAAGGGCACCCAAAACTTTCCGTCCACATCCGGAAGCAGCAATTGATAAGCGGCGTCACCTGACGGCCCTGAATGGAAAAATGAGAAGATCTTGTCGGTGTCCCATTCCTTAGATTTCACCCCCCAAGAAGCGAGCTTTGCCCGCGCGCCCCATTCGACGAGTTCCTCGAATACCCTCTCATCACTAGGGGCTTGGAGGTGTCTGGACAGCAGCCGGCCGATTTCCACCTTCGCATGAGCAAGGTCATTCTTGCGGTCATCGGAGAAGGCATGTTGCACGCAGTCCCATGCCGCTCTCGCGGCGTCCGCAGGAACAGCATCCGCGGTCACTCCCTGACCCCTGTTGATCAGGTTCTTATGGATGCTGGTCACGCCATGCTCGGTATCGATCCCGTACGCGATCCAAGACCGCTGATCCTTGTGAGTGTCAACTGAATGGGACACTTCGTCCTGCACTTCGCGGCTCTCGAGGGCGGCCGGCGTAGCGAGAAGGAGGAAGTACTTCGCTGCGCTGATAGCGGGTAGGACGATCCGATCGTAGTAGTCACCCGGCTTAAGCCCTTCCCTATCCCACCAGCACGAGTACCCAAGGCCCCTGAGAAAGTCAACGATGGCCTCCGCGGCATCACTCCCGTCCAGGTGCGCGTAACTCAAGAAGACATCCGAACCAGTGAGGTCCAGCTCTTGGGTGTCCATTCAAACCCCCTTCCCGGGTTCCCCCGGCGTCGTGAATGCGCTGACTAGGGCCGCAACTGCAGCTTTGGCCTCCGGAGTTGACTCAAAGCCGGTAAGGGTGACCAGGTCTCTTGTGACAAGGCGGGCAACAATGGCTCCCGGGTCGATGGCGATGCGCTCGCTGGCCAGCAACTGAATGTCGAACCCGGCGAGGTCCGCGGAGAGCAACATTGATGAGCCACGCCTGGCAACCCGCGCATCGAGATTGTTGTGGACTACGACCTGGGCCACGGGATCGGTGCTCGTGGTCCAGTCCCTCAGCGATGTGGTCCGTGACGGCGGGACGCCGAGGAGGGCAGAGAGGTGGTCCAGAACGAGGTCAGGCTCCCCAACCCGCGCCGCCATCCCCGCGGCCACGGCCGTGGAGCCCTGGAGTCGGGCGTTCACTTCAGCGAAGTGCAGCTCCCCATCCTTGAGGAGGAAGTCGACACCGAAGGCCCCGCGGTAGCCCTGTTCGCCGAGCCACTTACCTACAGTGAGGGTGGCCGTCTCGACAGCTGAGATGATTGCCTGGTCCAGGTTCGCGAAAGCACCGAAGTCATTCCCACAGTAGCCAAACGCACGATTCGTGCAGTCCGGCAATCCGATTAGTTGTACAGACCCAGGGTGGACTGTCACGAGACCAGGACCGAAGACCACCGCTCCAATGTTCAGGGGGGTGGCATCTGCGATGTACGGACCCACCGCAACCAGATGGTCGTTCCCGGCCGGCCAGGTGCGTTCCAACTCGTCAGCATCCCTGACCAGGTAAACCCCAGCGCCGCCCGACGAGCGGCTCACCCGGAGCACGACCGGCCCGTCGTCAAGATAGCGAAAGGCGTCGGAGCGGAACTCATCGGCAACGTAAACCCAGGGGATGGTGCAGATGCCTTCCTTCTCCAACTCCGTCTCGACCCAGGGCTTGTACTCGAAGGCCAACTGGCGGTCCTTGAACATCCCCAGTGCGCGGGTCCGGTCGCGCAACGCGAAACCGATGTTGGAGGTGAAGTGATAGGGCCGATAGTTCAGCAGAGCCGAACTCCGGTTGAGACGGCTCATGACTAGACGTCGCAATTCCGCGGCGGCTTCAGACGTGTCGTCGTCAATGTCGTGGGAGTCCAAGTCCAGTCGTACTCCGGTCATCTCCTCTAGCGTGATGTCTGACGCGAGCCTGGACGCCCCCAAGGGGGCGGCGACGGCAAAGGAGTCCCGGAAGGACTCCAAACCCAGGAGCGTGCTTGCGTCGGAACCCCGAATCCCGAACCAGGCCAACGAACGACCTTCCAGGGCCTCATCGACCTGTTGCAGTTGATCGTCTCTAGGAGTCGTGTTCACGCGTGCGCATCCCAAGGGAAGTTCAGCGTGTTGTGCTGACAGGCCAGGCAGTCGGGCCCGAGGTGCAGTCCATATCGGGCGACGATGTCGCGGGACCGATCGAGGATGTCTCGAAGGGTCGAGCTCGGCACGGGTGGGAGATGGGTGGCCCCAGTGCCACCTGCCGGGCGGAAGGGGCTCAACACGGGGAGGCAGCCCAGACTCGCGAGGAACTCCACGCCCTCGAGCGTCTGCTCGGGATCCTCGAGCCCGGCAATGATCAGCGAACGAGTCTGACCATGCCGCTGAGTCAGTTCCACAGCGTTCGACACGAAGTCGGCGAAGTGCCTGCGGGTCGTCTTGTACTTCATCCCGAGGGCCGCCAGGGCGGGTTCCTTGGCAAACACCTCGATGTTGATGGAGAAATCCAGGAGCCCAGCGGCCTTCACACGGGCCAGGAAGCCGGAGTTGTTGACCATCGGCGACATCATCAGGTCCACGGGCATCTGGGTGGATTCGACCACTGCGATGACCAATCGTTCGAAGTCCTCGTAGTGCCGCGAGCGAGGAGATCCGCCGCTGATCAGGGCATGCCGGACTGGGAGCACCGCGTCGGCTTCGGCAACGGCCAGCGCTTCGGTGAGCACGTCCGCCGGGTACATGATGTAGGGCAGTTCCGCCATGTCGCAGTAGGCGCAGTCATAGGCACATCCATCGATCGGCGACAGCCGCGCCCGGTCGCCGTGGGACATCACCACCTCGGTCACCGGCTTGCCGTTGCTCCCGATCACGTCCAGGTACCCGGGGAGCGGGATCTGGCGGACAACAGGCACGACGTCCCGGCCGAGCCGGAGGACGAGATCCGAACCTCCCTCGGCGTCGACCGTCACGTGTGCGTCTTCGCAGTACACCTCGTCGAAAGGCGCATTGACGAACACCCCGTGCGGCAGTTCGAACGTCAAACCACCTGTCGTTGGGTATTCATGGATGGACAGGATGCCCTGAGCGGCGAGCAAGACATCGAAGGCGCGGTCCGTGACCGAGACACCATGACTGAGGCAGTGGATCTTGATGTCTTCAAGAACGCGGCGCTCATCATCAGTCACCGTCAAGACACTCGTCATCGATGCTGACACGTTCGATATCCCCTGTCCGCCGGCGGTGTCTGGTCGAATTCAGGCCGTCACCGCTGCGGATACTACACAGGGCGCAATGTGCGTTGTGTGGGCACTCCTGTTTGTTCCGCTGTTCGAGTCACGCCCAGACCGCTGACCCGCTTCACCAGCGGGAGGTACCGGCACCGAACTCGAGACTGAGACTCGCGTCGTAGCCCCCAGTACCCATTACCGCCACGAAGTCGCCCACAGATATCACGCTGGGTGCTGCCACGCCGTGCTTGACGATGTCGGTCTCCATGCATAGGCGACCCAGCAGTCGGTCCGGCCCATCCTCGAGCCGGCGCCAAGGGCCTCCGCTCTCAGCAGACCACAGCACCTCATGCGGGTACATCAGGACATCCGGACAGTCCCAGAACGAACCGGTCAGGACTATCTGTTTCGCTCCGGCGACATGATCGACGCTGAGCACCCGCATCAGGGTTGAGTACCCGGACTGTGTGAGGGACTTGCCCGGTTCCACGATGAAACTGTCCACCTCAGGCAGGAGTTCACAGACAGTTAGGGCTGCGACATCCAGACAGGTCGCCATGGCGTTCCATTCGTCGACGACCCAACCGCCACCGAAATCCACCACCTCGATGGCTCTTCCCAATTCGTCCTGCAACTGCGCCGCCGCCACAACCGCGGCTCGGGCGGCCTGTCTCCACCGTGTCACCCCCAGGTTGGATGCAGCAACGTGCAGGTGCACGCCGATTCGCGTGTCGTCGGACAACGCTTGCAACGCCGCAACCACGTCGTGCCGAGCGCGAGTCTCGTGCAGTGGGATGCCGAATCGTGAGTCGATCCCCTCAGGACGAACCCGCACACCGAGCGTTCGGGTGCCGACGTCGCCATCCGAAATGCGATTCATGGTCGTGGCCAAGTCGCTGAGCGAGTCTGCGAAGACGGCGCCGAACAACCTCTTGGGCTGTCCCGGTAGGCCAGGCCACCACTTGCCGGGACCATTCAGAATCATGTCCTCGGAGAGGAACCCATGGGTCGCGGCGTGGTCAACCTCGGCCAGGGAGATGCACTCGGCCACCAAGTCACCCTCACGCGCGAGTGCCAGCCATCCCGGGTTCGGATTGGTCTTCATCGACAGCGCAACGTTCAGCGGCCGCCCCCACCGGACCTGGAACCGCTCTGCGATCCCGTGGATACTCGCGATGGAGGATCTCAGGACATCGTCGAACTGAACCTGGAGCGGGCTCTGGCCGGCAGCCTGCGAATGCGCGCGGACCCTGTCCAGGTCAGCGGTACGGTCATCGCGAACGCGCAGGTGCCTCTCAGGTCGTCGTGGCAGCACGACGTCCTCGTCTTCCCGCTCGGACCGGACGTCAGCGGCTTGGCCCACTTCCACGTACTCGGGCGAGGTCCAGACCCGCAGGACCCGGGCGCCTTCCACTGGCTGCTCACGGGAAGCGGCATCCAAGCCACACGCCGAGCCCGGAAGATTCACACCCCAATGTGCGGCCTCCTCGACCCAGTCCGGGAAGCCGCGCCAGGAAGCCGTGACCACGAACTGGCCGTCGCTGGTCCGAACCCCGCGGATCACTCCCGGGCCCGTCCAGCCAGTTTCGGCAGTCACCTGCCCGACGACTCGCAGATCCTGCTCCGTGGGTGCCGCGATCGAGAGGGTGGCACCGTCGGGAGTGGCGCTGAAAGAGGCCCGCACAGCAATAGCCAGGTCGGGGCCACCACGGACGAACCCGACCTCGACCCGATCCCCAACAACGAACTCCCGGACCCAGATGTCCTGCGCGCCCGCAGCGGCCCACGCGGCCCGGAACTGATACCAACCGTTCACGTCGGACTCAGCCGAGCCAGCCTCCAGGACAAGGCGGCTTCCCATCGACCATGCCGCGTGGAACGCCTCGGCAGCAGTGCGCCGATGAACACGGGTCGCCGGACGCCAGGACGAGTGCGGACCGCAGTCCCCGGGCGGGAGCTCGGCAGGCTCGCGCACGGGGATCGCACCGGCGGGCGCCGAGTCACCCTGCACCAGATGCACAAGAGCACCCGGATCCGCCATGCGCAGGGATCGCCCTACTCGTTCGGCGAGCGGTCGGTGCTCCGAAAGCCTGACGTGGAACTGCACCTCGGTGGAGGCGTCGGGAACTTCAGAGTGGCTGACCACGCCCGGCAAAGTACCACCAGTTCACTCCCACCCATCGGCCTCGGCCCGCCGCGGACACTTGAGCTGTTCCGCGGGGACGCCCACCGATGCGGATCCAGTGCTGATGTCTCCCCGGAGCCAGAGCCAATATCCTCAGCCCATGACTGAGCTGCTGGGCGGAGTGCTGGCCATCGCCGGGTTGGGGGCGTTGCTCGTGTTCATCGTCCGCGGGCCCGAGGGCGTGCGACAGCTCGCTGGAGGCCTGCTCGGACGCCGCAACGAGAGTTGGGCAGGTGGTGTTCCCGCGCGCCTACTGCTGATCGTGACGGCCGTCATGTTCGCCCTCGAGACAGGTATCGCAGCAGGCAGGGCCGGTAGCGGCCTCGCGACCCTGCTGATCCTCGGATCCGCCGCCCTTCTCGCAGTTGCCCCCAACATCGCCGGGCTCGTCCTCGGGATCCTCGGCCTGCTCTGGGCGGTGCCGAAGATGATCGACGATGTCGGTGCCTCCGCGGTCTTCCCCATTCTGGCTCTCAGCCTGCTGGCTGCGGCCTTGGCCGGTGTGCTGAGCCGAGACTAACGCGCTCGGATCCCGACCGACCCGGTCAGGCACTGCTACTGAGGTGCCTCGAACGACGTTCCCGCGCCATCCGTGGGCGACTCCCGGACTTCCTCGGTGTAGCCCTGCGTGAACTGGCCGTCGGCCAACGGCCATCTGTCGAAGCCCTCGACGTCGTCGCGGGTGAGTCGCTGTGTGATGATCCAGTCACCCGGCTCGGCCACGACGAGTCCCTCAGGACTCTCAACGACCTCGCGGGACTCTGCTTTGCGGGCACGAGGAGTGCAGCCAAGTGCGCCTTCCCTGCTCAGCGTCCAGAGGCTCCTCGCCTGATCCTCCGAGACTGGTCGGTAGAGCTGCCCAACGATCTCGTGAGTGAGGTAGCGCAGTTCGCTGCCGTCCCGGGCCTGGATTCGCCAATCCCCAGGCTCAGCCACGTGCGTCAGACCGGAACCATGGGCAATCCACGTGGTTCGAGTTGTGACCTGTCTGGCCTCCACCGGTCCGGTTCGGTGCACTTCGCTCAGCCGTTCCGGGGCCAATCCAAGGCTCCAGAACCGGTTGACGATCTGACTCACGAGCTGCACGTCGAACGAGAGATCATCGAGGCCGGCCATCTTCGGGTGGATTCTGCGGAAGTCGTCCCGACCTTCACCCCGACGCGGGGCACGCCATCCGTTGCGACGACGCATCTCCAACCAGCGGCTGTACTCGCTTCGAGCGAGGCTTTCGAGCACTTGCTTGTCGTTGGGCGCCGCGGGCACCAGGTCTTGTCCCACGGTCCGCCACTCATAGGAGTTCAGGACGAACCACTGCAGCACGTGCCAGATCTGGCGCACGTTGTCCTCGCGGTAGAACTCAGGCAGACGAGACCACGGCTTCGTGGTGAGCCTTCCGCTGCCGTCCTCATCCAACCGGCCCGTACTCCACGGATCTCCCCCGCTGACGAGCCACCTGCCGGAGTAGGCCAAATGCTGCTGCTCGGCGATCCTCGTCATCGAATCCCCGACAGTCCACTGCCGCGTGCATCCAGGCATGGAGCGGGTCCAACTCGGGCCGAAGGAGTAGGGCGCCCCGACCGTCGCCGGCTCAGAAAGGCCCACCGCCTCAGGATCGAAGAGCGCCACGAGATCAGCGGGGTGGGTACGGGCGAGGTGCCCCGCCAGCTCGCGTTGCTCCGCTCCGCCATCGAGGAAGACGACGGCGACATCGCCACCCTTCATCAACTCGTGAAGGTCCTGCGAGCTGTCTCCCACAGACACCCGCGGGCTGGCTGCGCCCGGCCCGACCGCCAACTGCCAGGGCGACTGCATGGCGCGCCACTCCCGAGCGCGGCTCTCCGCTCGCACGCCATGCAGCACGACCCTGGGCCCGTGCGCCGCACGCGAGACCCCGAGCTCCGCATCACCAGGTCCGCGATGCTTGCGCGCTTCGACGGCAACCTCGTAGCGGGTCCACACCTGCCACTGGATCTCGTTCACGAGCGTGAACCAACTCGCAGACGTTCCCACCAGGACGACCTTGCCGAACCGCCAACCCCTCTCGCCGGGCTGGCCAGTGCCGGAATCTGCGGGGGAGATCATTCGCTCGACCAACTGTTGGCAGACCAGGTCCAGCGAGGTGATCCCGTCGACGATCGGTTGGCTGGCCGGCGCAGAGGGGACGGGCAGGTACGCCTCATCCGTCTGCGCTGCCGCGTCCAGAACCCATCGATGCTTGGTCAATTCCGAGTTGCGGAAGGCCCAGCCCTGCCAGGCATCCTCGAAGGCCACCAGGATCCGGGGCACCACGCCGTTCCTGTGCGGAGAGTACCCGGGCAGGATCGTCTGCCGGGCATGCTTGGCGACGCGCAGGTTGAGTTGCGCAGCGTCAGCGACCACGAGCATCCGCCGCAGTGCGACTCGGCGACGCCAGGGCCGCCACCAGATCCGGCTGGTCAGCAGACTGCGCAGCAGCTCGGGGCTGGACGGGTCTCCGACAAGCACGATCGCGCCGAGGTCCCGGGCGATCTCGACCATTCCGCCCCCGGGCTTGCTCACCAGAACGATCACTCGCGGTCGTCGGATCATCCATCCGGGCCGGTCGAACGGACGCCCCCCGGTCAGGCCCTCCCGCAGCCATGCACTCGCGCGTTGTGTCGTCAACCCGGACACGAGCAACTCTCCGGCATCCGACCCATCGCCCCAGCGCACATCGACCTCGCCTGGCAACGGCAGCCGCGCAGACCGGGCAGTCGTCGACAGCCAGGCCCCGAACAGCGTGGGCCGCGCCATGATCCACGGCTCACGGCGGGG
The DNA here is from genome assembly GCA_049688395.1 of Candidatus Nanopelagicales bacterium. Lineage (GTDB taxonomy): Bacteria > Actinomycetota > Actinomycetes > S36-B12 > CAIYMF01 > Prado023. The sequence continues at coordinate 7,424 of JBAVKQ010000327.1, read as the reverse complement.
CCGCTCGTGGTTCTCGGCCAGCAATACCCGCACGAGCTCCAAGGCACTGAGATCCAGCCCGACGACCACATCCACATCCCCGCTCAGGCCCGCGCGCAGGCGGTCGAACGGGCCACGGGCAGCGATCAGGCCGGCGCCCATCGCGCCGACGAATGTGGCGAGCAGGCCCAACGTCCGCGCCGCTTGGAAGCCCGGCAGGTCACTGTTCGCGCACTTCGCGCCGGGCGCATACTCCTCCACGGCACCGACGAACAGCTGCAGGGTCCAGCCGAGTTGCCCGATCACGGGCACGTTGGAGTCGCACGGCCAGTAGGCGGCTACCCCCAGGACGATCGTGACGGCGGCCAGGACTGCTGCGCCGGGCAGCACCAATCGGAGCCATCGCGTGCGCAGCCGCAGGACGGAGACGATGAAGATTGCCGCGACCAGCACGCACAGGGCGATCGCGGCCCGCCCCGACGGCACGGCGCCCATTCGCCCGTCGTTGTAGGCGAAGTTCTGCCACGATGTGACCGCCAGCGCCCCCATTGCCGCCATCCCGAGCCCCACTACCAGCAGGTAGCGCACACGATCTCGCGGGAGCCTTCGAATCCGGCGCTGCAGCCGCATGGCCAAGGTGGGCGCCGGCAGCGTGAGAGCACCTTCGGCAGGCGCTTGCCTGTGCGCCATCGGCTTCCCCCAAGTGAGATGGACGGACCGGACTCGCAGCAGCCAGCCCCGGTGGTCCGACAGGTCGGGCTGAGTCTAGGCAATGCACCACCGCGGTCCGGCCCCGGCTCCTTCCCCGTGGTCCTGTCGCCGCGCGTCCGGCTCCCACGGGCACGAGGATGGCAGATGATGTCAGATCCGGTGCGACTCGACCGCGCGTACCTTGCTGAGCTGGGCCTTGCTCGCCTGTCAGAAGATGATCAGGACTCGCTGCTGGCGACGCTGTACGACCAGTTGCAGACTCGCGTCGGAACGCGCCTCACGGCTGCCCTCACCAGGACCCAGCTCGACGAGTTCGAGGCACTCACGGAGGCTGGGGACGATCAGGGCTGCTCAGCATTCCTCGACGACCAGGTGCCCGACTACAAGAACGTGGTGCGCGAGGAGCACGCGGCCCTCACCGCCAGCCTCGAGAAGCAGGTCCCGTTGATCCTCGCCGAGCTTGCCCCCGAGGAACTCGACGCACGACGCCCGAGTCCGAGTTGATGGCATACGGCTACCCATCTGAGCGGCGCTGCTACGGGCGGGAGTGCTCCCATACCTTGGTAGTAAAGGCGCATCTGCCCTTCGTGGTGGATCCGGATTCCCAGTCACGCTTGGTGATCACCGACAGCGACACGGGCTCGGCTGCCCTGCCCACTTCGCCCTTGGCTGCAGATCGACAGGCCTTCTCGACTGCCTGGTTGGCCTTCTGCGGCCGGTACTCCCCCGCCGTCTTCACAGTGAAGGCGAACTCCACAACCCGCTTGCTCGACTTCCGGCACGCGACGCTGGCGGCCTCCCGCGACCCGTCCAGTCGCCGACACTGAGCCCAGGTGTGCGGCTCGGCGGCAAGGCGGCCTGCCACGGAGCCCTCGACCACCGCCGGGACCCAGGCGGATCGCACACCGGTGTAGGCCACACGCACCACGTCGCAACGTAGCCTCGAACGGCGCCAAGGCTCCTGCACGTCGACGAGTACCTCTCGGAAAGCACTCACGGCATGGCTCTGGCGAGAGCCCGCCGAGAGCATCTCCATTGCCGCCGACCGGCACTGCTTCTTCACCGCGGCTCTGTTCAGCGTGTGGGTGAGGACCGCAGCCGTCTCCCCAGCATGCGGGCCCTCGCACGGCACTGGATCGGCACTGCCGGCGTCGGCGAGCGCCGTATAGGCGTGACACGTTCCTGGCCCACCCGACTCGCCGGCGAACGCACCTGTCACCCAGGCCACCGCCAGCAACCCCGCCGCCAGCACAGCCGCCCACCCCAGCCAGACGCGCCAGCGCGACCGGGGTACGCCGATCCCGGTGCTTGCCATGGATACCCCCTGTGCAGGACGCGCGGGCCCGTAACACTACTGCGGACTGCCACGTGCCCACATCCCTCAGTATCCTGACCCACGGCGGTCGCGCGACGGCGGGAGGGGCGATGGACGTCTGGCGCAAGGAGTGGTTCGTAGCCGTCCTCTGCCTCATGATTCTGGCGGCAACCGGCCTGAGGCTGGCGCACGTCGCCGCCGACGCAGGCGCCACCCGCGATGCGCAGATCGCCACGTATGGCACCGCCGACCCCGCCGATGCTGGCGCCGGGCCGGGGGCCCGATGACCCAGGATGCCGGAACCCCGACCCGGGTGGGCGCCCGGAGCGGGGACACCCTCACGAACCTCCGGCTGGCATCCCTGCCCCCCATCTCCGGGTTCCGCCTGCCGTACGCGCTTCGCGCTGACTACGAGCTGGTCTCGATGCTTCCCAAGCGCGGCAGCGAGGCGCTCCTGCTCACCGTCCGGCCCCGAGGTGCCGAGGGGCCCATCCTCGTGCTCAAGATCTACTCTCGCGAACTCGGCCTGCGCACCGACGTCCTGCACCTGGTCCAGCGAGCTGAAGTGGACCATGTCGTGACGCTGCACGACTTCGGCACCGAACAGGGCGTCGGCTACGAGATCCTCGAGTACGTCCCGGCCGGTGATCTCGACGATCTGGTGGACCGAATCGGCGTACTGACCGAGAAGTCAGCTCGGAAGGCGATCGACGAGATCACCGCAGCTATCGAGTGCATCCACGGGCTGGCCGATGTTCCGCTGGCTCACGGCGACCTCAAGCCGGCCAACATCCTGGTCCGCACGACCGAACCGCTGGGCCTGGCCCTGGCCGACTTCGGGATGGCTACGCTGCGACACGACGTGCGGCTCTCCGAAGTCCGCGGAACTCCTGGCTGGTCAGACCCACGGGCTCTCACGGGCTATGTCCAACCCGAGGGCGACTGGTGGTCGCTCGGGGCGATCGCCTACTGGCTGCGCACCGGACACGAGTTGCACCACGACCTACCCGAGGCTGCTGTTGCCGACTTCCTGCGGGAACGCAACGCCGACCTCAGCGACCTGCCCGCCGATGATGAAGGTGACTGGACCCGGCTGTGCCAGGGGTTGTTGGCGCGCGACGAACAGCAACGCTGGGGTGCTTCCGAAGTCCGCCGGTGGTTGGCTGGCGGTAGCCCGGACGTCGGTACCCAGTGGGCCCCGCCAGAGCCAATCGTCGTGGCGGCCCCCCCAGCGCAGACACCCATCCACTTTCGGGGCCGCAACTACCAGGCACTCAATGATTTCGGCCTCGCGCTGGCCGCGGACTGGGACGACTCCGCGGTTCTAATCGATCAGCGCTCCGACGACCTGGTTGCGGTGCTTCGCGAGCACGGTCGCCAGATCAAGAACCTGGACCTGACCAGCGACGCGGAGTCCATCCTGAACGCCGCTGAGCCAACAGGCCTGCGACTCTCCCGGCTGATCCGACAGCTCAACCCCAACGCTCCCCCGGTCTACCGGCAATGGGCGGTGGATGCCGAGTCGTTGGGTGGGCTGGCCGACCGGACCGCGGCCGACCCCGACTCCCCCGAGGCCGAGGCGGTCAACTGCCTGTTCACCGACCGGGTTCTCACAGCGTGGGAGGACGCTGACACCTGGGACGACACTTCCCTGGACGCCCGATGGCACATTGAGGTGGACCGGTGGGCACAGGCGTTCGACGCGCACGCGGAGTCCGCGGACGACGCCCTCGCCGTGCAGGCCCGCGGGGCGATCCTGCTGGCTCTGCTCAGACCGAGCGAGGCCGAGCGCTTGTCCGAGCGCGCTCGGGGAGCGGCGTCCAAACGCGCCCGACGGTCCGACTGGTACGCGCAGATCGCCCGTGGCCTGGGCGACGGTCCCGGCGTGGACTACGCGATCCTGAGCCTCGCCCCCGCCGCCGAGCGTGACGTCGATCGGGCCCACCAGGCAGCTCGCGACGAACGCAACCGCTCGAGGAGCGAGCGGTACGGCAACAATCTGCAACGAGTGCCCCGAACCCGCCGCATCCTGGGGTCGATCCTGATGCTCCAGGCGGTGCTCGTGGCGCTCTGGCTGGGCCTGCGGGTCCTGGCGCCTCATTCCTGGGCCGGGATGACCCCGGACCCAGCGCTCACGCTCTGGGCAAGGGACCTACCCGACCGGCTCGGGAACTGGCTGACCTGGTGGACCGACCCCCTGATCATTCTGCCGCTTTTCGCTGCGTCCGCGCTGCTGTACTGGCGGGCGCGCAGCGATGGCCCAGGTGGGACCGCCGCACGGCATCCATTGGAGCGTCGCGCCATGCAGGCCGCCATCGCGGTCACCTGCCTGCTGGTCCCGCCGCTGATCCCGCTGGGTCTGCTGGGCTGGTGGCGCGGGCTGCAGTTCCACTCACCAGCCGAGCTCCGCGACCGAGACCCCCTGCGCACCGTGTCTATGGGTTCCGGGCTGGCCTCCAGCGCGCTGCTGGTGGGTCTCGTGGTCGGGGTCGGTCCCGCAGCGGAGTCCCTGGTCCTCACCCCCGAGTACCAGCAGTGGGCTTCCAGTGACTCGGTGGTGACTGCGGTCGCGGGTCCGGCGACAAGCGTGGGCCATCTGGTCGGCGGCATCCCGGCTACCAGCACGGCACTGGTTGTGACAGTCCTCGTGTGCCTGCTCGGGCCCATCCTTGTGGGGTTGGCCGCACGCGCGTATGCCACCTCAGCCTCAGCCGTCCGCCGGGGGCTTCTGGTCTCGGTGTGCTTCGGTGTGGTGGGTTTGCTCAACCTGCCGCTGTCCTATCTGCCGAGCCCATGGGGCGTGCAGTTTCTCGGTGCGGCCGCAGCATGGCTGCTGTGGGTGGTCCTGCGTGGTCGCAGGTGACATGGGAATGGGAGGAATGCGGTGAGCTCCGGAGCCGGCGGTGAGGTCATCGGACTGGTGGTGGTGGGTGCGGCGGCTGGGGCGGTCGTGATCGCCGCCGGACTCGTGGTGGGGGTCGGCTACTGCGCTGTCGGGATCGCCCGAGGCACCGCAGCGGCGGGTCGAGCGGCCAACCATGCATGGGAGGACCACGAGCAGGCGCGTGCGCTCGAGGCGCGGTTGCTCGCACTCGAGGGTGAACGCTGGGCCAACTACTTGGCGGTCCGGACAGCCTTCGACGCGGCCTGCGCCGACGCGGGGGTGGAGCCCACGGATCTGGTCCCGGGACCCTACCCGGACCCCTCATCGGATGTCGCGAGGATTCAGCAGGCGATCGGACTGATGGCCGCGGCCACGGGCCGGCTGACCCGGGAGCTCGCTGCGCTGGCGGCTGTCACCCACTCCAAGGCACTCGCCGCGGCCCTGGCACACGAATCAACCACAACAGCGGCCCGGGCTCACGAAGCGATCACCACCGCAACTGACTCGTTGGCCCGCCGAGCCGTCGACCTGGAAGCCGATCGGCGGGCGGTCCAGGCCATTGCCGTGGCCGAAGCGGTTGCTCAGTTGCGGGCCGCGCAGGACGCAAACCTGAGGCAGCGGACCGCACGCGCCCTGTCCGAGCTCCCCGAGGACGCGGATACGGACACGATCGGGCAGGTTCAGGGCTGGCTGTCCCAGATCGGTGACCTGACCGGCGACCGGTTGGCTGAGGCGGCCAGCGCTCTCGAGACCCTGTGCGGCCAAGCCGCTTCCCAGTCCGCCGTACGGGCACTGCAGGACGAGCACGCTGGAGCGCTGATCGCTGCTCTGGCCGGCTGCGGAACCCCACGTGGCAAGGAGCTGGTCGAACAGGCCCGCGCCTACCTCGTGGGCGAACGACCCTGGGATCCCGACCTATTGGGGCGGGCTAAGGCGGAACTCGACCGCGTCCAGTCGGAGTTCGACGACCTTTATGCCGCGTCGGTGCTGGCTGGCTCCCTGGCCGACCTGGGCTATGAGCTCGGCCCGGCCTTCGTCGCCGACGCGATCTCCGAAGAGGGCGCATACGCCGGGCACCCGGACTGGCCCCAGCACCTGATCCACGTGGAGTACGACGTGGGCACTCGCGAGGTCGACCTCGATGTCGTGCGCGTCGGCGACCCGCGGCTGGCATCGTCGCGAGCGGAGAGGCGCGCGGATGTGCAGGTCGAGCGCGAGTTCTGCGAGGACCTGGACTCCCTGCTCGAGTCAGCTCGCGACCAGGGAGTCATTGTTCGAATCGACGAGCGGATCGAGCCCGGGGTGGAACCCGTGGACCGCGTGGAAGTGGCCCAGGGCAAGAAGCGCGAGACTCGGCGCAAGCGCAAGAAGGAGAGGCAACGTCAGATGCAGCTGGATGGTCGAAATGGCTGACCATCAGCCATGGCCCGCGTGGCTGCGGGACATTCGCTCGCGGTTGTCGGTGACCCCGCACTACGTGCTCTGGGGCAACGTCAACGATCAGCACCTGATCCCCGGCCCGGATGGATGGGAACTGGTCGACACGATCACGGCCATCTGGCGGGCGCTTGCCGCCGAGGGCTACCAGTTCGTGATCGCCCACCATCCGGTGCTGGGCGCCCAGGTGCTTCCGGGGGATATCGAGGCCAGGCACGCCGCCGAGGCAGCCACAGGCGTCCAGCTGAAGCCGGACGAGCCCTTGGAGCTGACAGCTCTGGAGAACCTGATCCGCAAGGTCACGACTCAACGTGAAGTCGCGTGTGGCGTCGTCCTGCACCGACCCACCAGATCGATGGCCGATGTCGACTCGATGGACCGCCACGAGCAGGAGTTCTTCGCCGCGATCGAGGGCTTGGCCGCAGGCGCCACCCCCAAGTTCCTCGCAGGACGCAAGCGGCACAACCCAGTGTTCTGGGTCGTGGACCGGGAGCACGACCTCCCGCACTGGCTGCTCGCGGACAACCCGTCCTCGGTGCGCACGATCGTCGTGCCGGTGCCGGGACTTGAGCAGCGCCAGGCCCTGGCCGGTCGCCTTGCCTCCCGCCTGCCGGGAGCCACCGATGCCTTGACCGCGGAGCAGGCCGCGGACGAGTTGGCCGATGGCAGCGACGGGATGCTGCTGCGCGACCTGATCGACGTGGTCGAGCTGGCCCGCGATCAGGAGATCCCGGCTGACGACGTGGACGCGGCCATCCGTGCCCACCGCATCGGTGCCGCCGACAACCCGTGGCGGCGGGACTATCTGAGGGCGAAGGTGGCCCAGGCCGAGCGTGAGGGGACAGTGACGGGCCGAGTGCTCGGGCAGCCGGCCGCGGTCACCCGAGCCTTCGACATCCTGAAACGCTCGGTGCTGGGGCTTTCCGGGGCACAGGCCCGGTCCAGCGGCCGACGCCCACGGGGGGTGCTGTTGTTCGTCGGCCCGACCGGCACGGGCAAGACGGAGTTGGCCAAGGCCCTGACCGAGCTCATCCTGGGCGAGGGCGTGGCGCCGTTACGCTTCGACATGAGCGAGTTCCGCGCCGATCAGTCCGAGGC
>JBAVKQ010000326.1:0-13905 GCA_049688395.1 Candidatus Nanopelagicales bacterium | reverse complement strand
CGCCCGGGCCGCCCGACGCGCCCGGGCCACCAGCAGCGCCCGGGCCACCAGCAGCGCCCGGGCCACCAGCAGCGCCCGGGGCTCGCAAGATCCTGCTGGTGACCAACACCCGTCGCCAGGAGGCACTGCTCGCCGCGCGCACCACCGCCCAGGCACTGCTCGAACGCGGGCTGTCCGTCGCGGCCCCCGCCGACGAGTGGGCCCTGCTGGCTGTTCCCGGTCTGCTCCCGGTGACCCCCGACGCCGACGGCGCTGCGGCGCACGGATGCGAGCTGGCCGTGGTGCTCGGCGGGGACGGCACCCTGTTGCGCGGTGCCGAACGAGCACGCGGCCTTGGCGTGCCCCTGCTGGGAGTGAACCTCGGGCACGTGGGGTTCCTCGCCGAACTCGAGCGCGAGGACCTCGGGGAGGTCGTCGACGCCGTCGTCGCCCGGGACTACCGCGTCGAGCAGCGGATGACCGTGGAGGCCCGGATCCTGGCTCACGGGGTGCAGGTGGAGCGCACCTGGGCGCTCAACGAGATCTCCATCGAGAAGGCGCCCGAGGACCGGATGCTCGATCTCATGGTCGAGGTGGACGGCCGACCGCTCTCGCGCTGGCTGTGCGACGGCGTGGTCTGCGCCACCCCGACCGGATCGACGGCCTACGCGTTCTCCGCCGGCGGACCGGTCGTGTGGCCGGCCGTCGAGGCGCTGCTGCTGGTGCCGCTGGCCGCCCACGCCCTGTTCGCCCGACCGTTGGTCACTGCCCCGACCACCCGGATCGTCGTCGAGAGCATGGCTCCGGAAAAGCAGGGCGTGCTGTGGGCCGACGGCCGTCGCTCGTTCGTCCTGCCGCACAACGCGCGGATCGAGGTGGTCCGCAGCGCCGAGCCGGTGTCGTTCGCGCGGCTGCGTGACGCGCCCTTCACCGACCGGCTCGTGGCCAAGTTCGCGCTGCCGATCGACAGCTGGCGAGGGGCGGCGAGGAGTCGCCAGTGATCCACGAGCTGCGCATCACCGGACTGGGCGTCATCGCCGAGGCGGCCTGCCCCTTCGCTCCCGGCTTCACCGCGGTGACCGGCGAGACCGGGGCGGGCAAGACCATGGTGGTCAGCGGCCTGGGCCTGCTCGCCGGTGGGCGCGCCGATTCCGGCCTGGTGCGATCCGGCTCCGACCGAGCCGCTGTCGAGGGCTGGTTCGACGCACCCGGGCCCGAGCTGATGGCCGTGATCGAGGACGCCGGCGGGGTGGTCGACGACGAGGGCCTGACCGCCGCCCGGATCGTGGCCGCCCGCGGACGCAGCGTGCTCGGGGGTCGCGGGGTGCCCGCCGCACTCCTCGCCGAGGTCGTCGGCCAACTCCTGGTCATCCACGGCCAGCACGACCAGACCCGGATCGGGGCCCGGGCGCTGGCCCTGCTCGACGCCCTCGCCGGAGCAGACACGCTGGCCCTGACCGCGCAGGTCGGCAGCGCCGTGGCGCAGCTGCGTCGGCTCGAGGCCGAGGTCGCCGACCTGCGTCAGGGAGCGATGGAGCGCGCCCGCGAGCTCGATGTCCTGGAGTTCTCGCTGGCCGAGATCGCCGAGGTCGACCCACAGCCCGACGAGGACCGCGCCCTGGCGGCGGAGTCCGAGCGGCTGGCCAACGCCGACACGCTGGTCGGCGCCGCGCACACCGCCCGCGAGGCGATCGCCTCGGACTCCGAGCGCGACGGCGCCGCCGATGCGATGGGACACCTGGCCGCGGCCCGCCGGGAGCTCGAGTCAGCATCGGCGCACGACCCGGATCTGGCCGGGACGGTGGACGCGATCCGCTCGGCCATGGCCCAGCTCGGGGAGGTGGCCGCAGACCTGTCGCGCTACGCCCAGGACATCGACGCAGACCCGCGCCGGCTGGCCGCGGTGCAGCAGCGCCAGGCCGACCTGGGCCGGCTGATCCGCAAGTACGGCTCGGATGTGGCCGCGGTGCTGGCCTGGGCGCAGGACGCGGCCGGCCGGGCCGCTGCACTGGCGGGGGCTGACGACCGGATCGATCATCTGGCCACGCAGATCGCTTCGCTGCGTGGGCGCCTGGCCGGGATGTGCAGCACCCTGCACGACCAGCGCGCGGCGGCCGCGGCGCGATTCGCCGAGCAGGTCACCGGCGAGTTGGCCGCCCTGGCGATGCCCCGGGCCCGGGTCGAGTTCGACCTGTCCAGTGCACCGGACCCGGCCGGTCTGGACGTACCCGGCCACGACGGGCCAGTCGCCCTGCGCCCGACCGGGATAGACGACTGCGTGCTGCTGCTCGCAGCCAATCCGGGCGCCCCACTGCGCCCCATCGCCCAAGCCGCCTCCGGCGGTGAGCTGTCCCGGGTGATGCTGGCCGTCCAGGTCGTTCTGGCCGGCGCCGACCCGGTGCCCACCATGGTCTTCGACGAGGTCGACGCCGGCGTGGGCGGTGCTGCGGCGATCGAGGTCGGCCGGCGGTTGCAGGCCCTGAGCCGCAGCACCCAGGTGATCGTCGTGACCCACCTGGCCCAGGTGGCGGCGTTCGCCGACCGGCACCTGGTCGTCACCAAGGACTCCGAGGGATCGGTGACCGCCTCGTCGGTGGTGCCGGTCACCGACGAGGCCCGGGTGCGCGAGCTGTCCCGGATGCTCGGCGGGATGGCGCAGTCCCAGGCCGCTGGCGAGCACGCGCGCGAACTGCTGGACCTGGCACACGGCGCCTCCCGCGCGTCGCGCGTCGATCGGTCCTGACCTGGCCGCCCGGCGCGATAGTCTGGCGCCCCATGGGTGCTCCTGCGTCGACCAAGCACGTGTTCGTCACCGGAGGCGTCGCCTCCTCCCTGGGCAAGGGGCTCACCGCCTCCTCGCTGGGCAGTCTGCTCAAGGCCCGCGGCCTGCGGGTGACCATGCAGAAGCTCGATCCCTACCTCAACGTGGACCCGGGCACTATGAACCCGTTCCAGCACGGCGAGGTGTTCGTCACCGACGACGGGGCGGAGACCGACCTCGACGTCGGGCACTACGAGCGCTTCCTGGACACCGACCTGCACGGCTCGGCCAACGTGACCACCGGGCAGGTGTACTCCGAGGTCATCGCCCGGGAGCGGCGCGGTGAGTACCTCGGCGACACCGTGCAGGTGATCCCGCACATCACCAACGAGATCAAGCGCCGGATCCTGGAGATGGCCCAGCCCGGGGTCGACGTGGTGATCACCGAGGTCGGCGGCACTGTCGGCGACATCGAGAGCCTGCCGTTCCTGGAGTCGGTGCGCCAGATCCGCCACGAGCTCGGTCGCAGCAACACGTTCGTGCTGCACGTGTCTCTGCTGCCCTACATCGGTCCCTCCGGGGAGCTCAAGACCAAGCCCACCCAGCACTCGGTGGCCGCGTTGCGCAACATCGGTCTGCAGCCCGACGCCATCGTGCTGCGCGCCGACCGGCCGGTGCCCGAGGGCATCAAGCGCAAGGTGTCGCTGATGTGCGACGTCGACGAGGACGCCGTGGTCGCCGCCGTCGATGCGCCCTCGATCTACGACATCCCCAAGGTGCTGCACAGCGAGGGCCTGGACGCCTACGTGGTGCGTCGCATGGACCTGCCGTTCCGTGACGTCGAGTGGACCATGTGGGGTGAGCTGCTGCGCCGCGTGCACGACCCGGCCCACGAGGTCACCGTCGGTCTGGTCGGCAAGTACGTGGACCTGCCCGATGCCTACCTGTCGGTCAGCGAGGCGCTGCGCGCCGGTGGGTTCGCCAACGATGCGCGGGTCACGCTGCGCTGGGTGGCCTCCGACGACTGCGCGACGCCGGTCGGCGCCGAGACCGCGCTGGCCGGCGTGGACGCGGTCTGCGTGCCCGGGGGCTTCGGCGTGCGCGGCATCGAGGGCAAGCTCGGCGCGCTGACCTGGGCACGGGAGTCCGGCACCCCCACCCTCGGGCTGTGCCTGGGCCTGCAGTGCATGGTCATCGAGGCCGCCCGGAGCCTTGGCGGCCTGCCGGCGGCCAACTCGCTGGAGTTCGACGACGCCACCCCGGACCCGGTTGTGGCCACGATGGCCGACCAGGTCGACGTGGTCAACGGCGAGCGCGACATGGGCGGCACCATGCGTCTGGGCCTGTATCCCGCGACCCTGGTCGAGGGTTCGGTGGTCGCCCAGGCCTACGGCAGCACGTCGGTGGCCGAACGTCATCGGCACCGTTACGAGGTCAACAACGCCTACCGCGAACAGCTCGCCGAGGCCGGGCTGGTGGTCTCCGGAACTTCGCCGGACGGTCACCTCGTGGAGTTCGTCGAGCTGCCCCGCGAGGTGCACCCCTTCTACGTGGGCACCCAGGCGCACCCGGAGTTCCGTTCCCGGCCGACGCGCGCGCACCCGCTGTTCGTCGGCCTGATCGCCGCCGCGCTGGCCCGGCGGGCCGGGGAGTGAGCGGCGCGGACGCCAGCGCCGATGGGGCCGGGGCCTTCGAGGCCTCCGGGGCCGATGCGGAACGGGACCTGCCGCTCGTCGACGCGCCGCACCGCTTCCCGGTGCGCGCCGAGGTGGAGCAGTTCGCCGGCGCCAAGTGGTCGGTATGGTCCGACACCGTCGACATCGACGGCCATGTGGTGGTCCGCGACGTGCTGCGCCATCCCGGTGCGGTGGCGATCGCCGCGGTCGACGACGAGGGCCGAATCCTGCTGATCCGCCAGTACCGGCACCCTGTGGCGGCCTACCTCTGGGAGGTGCCCGCCGGGTTGCTCGACAAGCCCGACGAGGACCCCCTGGAGTGCGCCCGGCGGGAGTTGGCCGAGGAGGCTGGGGTGAGTGCCGAGCGCTGGTCGCCGTTGCTGGGGCTTGCGCTGAGCCCGGGCGGCACCAGTGAACGGATCATCGTGTTCCTGGCCACCGGCCTGACTGTCGACCCGGACTCCCGGCCGCACACGGGTGAGGCCGAGGAGCGTGAGTTGCCGCAGGCCTGGGTCCCGATCCCGGACGCGATGGACCGCTGCCTCGATGGCTCGATCGCGAACGCAACGGCAGTGGCTGCGATCCTCGCCCTGGCCGCGCGACCTGCGCTGATCCCTCGTTCGACCCGATAGCAGGCCCTGGCGCGCCCTAGACTGCCGACGCGCGGGGGGAGCGCGCGACCAGGTGCGTCGGACAGGAAGGTCGCCCAGATGAAGGTCGGCATCCCCAGCGAGGTGAAGAACAACGAGTTCCGGGTGGCGATCACGCCCGCGGGCGTCAACGAACTGGGCCTCAACGGCCACGACGTGTACGTGCAGCGTGGCGCCGGCCTGGGCTCGTCGATCACCGACGAGGAGTACCAGCGGGCGGGGGCCACGATCCTGCCCACAGCCGACGAGATCTGGGCCGTCGGCGATCTGATCCTGAAGGTCAAGGAGCCGGTCACCTCGGAGTATCACCGGATGCGCCCCGAGCAGGTCCTGTTCACCTATCTGCACCTGGCCGCGTCCCGGTCGTGCACCGACGCGCTCATCGAGTCCGGGATCACCGCGATCGCCTACGAGACCGTCGAGCTGCCCGACCGCTCGCTGCCGCTGCTGGCGCCCATGTCGGAGGTGGCCGGGCGGCTGGCCCCGCAGGTGGGCGCCCAGGCGCTGATGCGCCCCTACGGCGGCCGCGGCACGCTGATGGGCGGGGTGTCCGGGGTGTACGCGGCGAAGGTGGTCGTGCTCGGTGCGGGCGTGGCCGGGCAGAACGCGGCCACCATCGCCCTGGGGATGCAGGCCGAGGTGCTGCTGATGGACCTCAACATCGCCCGGCTGCGCGAGATGGATGCCGTTTACCACGGTCACATGCAGACCATCGCGTCGAACGCCTACGAGGTGGAGCGCGCGGTGCTCGACGCCGACATGGTGATCGGCGCCGTCCTGGTGCACGGGGCGCGGGCGCCGAAGCTGGTCAGCAACGAGTTGGTTTCGAGGATGAAGCCAGGCTCGGTGCTGGTGGACATCGCGATCGACCAGGGCGGCTGCTTCGAGGACTCCCGGCCGACCACGCACGCCGAACCCACCTACCGGGTGCATGACTCAGTGTTCTATGCCGTGGCCAACATGCCCGGGGCGGTGCCGCACACCTCGACCTACGCGCTGACCAACGTGACGCTGCCCTACGCGATCGCGCTGGCCAACAAGGGCTGGTCGCAGGCCTGCCTGGAGGACCACTCCCTGGCCCTGGGACTGAACGTGCACGCCGGGGAGGTCATCTACCGGGCCGTGGCCCAGGAGTTCGGGCTGGCGCACCGAACGCTGGAGTCAGTGCTCGCCTGACCGGGCGCGCCCAGCCGATCGTGACCCCGCCCACGCCCCCGTCGACCGCAGCGCCGTCACCGACGCCCCCGCCCGCGAGTACCTCGTCCGGGACGCCAGCCGACGCTGCGCAGGACCCGCTGGGCCGCTCGGCGCAGGCCTACCTCGATCACCTGACCGTCGAGCGCGGGCTGGCTTCGAACTCACTGTCGGCCTACGCCCGCGACCTGCGCCGCTACCTGGAGTTCTGTGCCGGCCGGGGGATCACGGCCGCAGAGCAGGTCGCCGAGGCCGACCTCGGCGCCTTCCTGGCGTGGTTGCGCCGCGGCAGCCCCGGTCATCCACCGCTCGCGGCAGCCAGTGCTGCGCGCACCCTGGTGGCGGTGCGCGGGTTCCACCGGTTCGCGGTCGCGGAGGGGATCGCGCCGACGGACCCGGGCCGGGAGGTGAAGCCACCCCCGGCCGCAAAGCGCCTGCCAAAGGCGCTGACCGTGCACGAGGTGGAATCCATCCTGACCAGCGTGGGCGGGGTTGCGGCCGAGCCGTTGGGCCTGCGTGACCGTGCCCTGCTCGAGTTCCTCTACGGCACGGGTGCCCGGATCAGTGAGGCCGTCGGCCTGGACGTCGAGGACCTGGACCTCGACGCGGGGGTCGCCCTGCTGCACGGCAAGGGGGGCAAGTCCCGCCTCGTGCCGGTCGGCAGCAAGGCGCGCGAGGCGCTGGCCGCCTACCAGGTGCGGGCCCGTGCCGGCTTGCTCACCGGCACTGCGCCGGCAGTGTTCCTCAACGCGCGCGGCGGTCGGCTGTCGCGGCAGAGCGCCTGGACGATCCTGCGCTCAGCCGCGCAGCGAGCAGGCGTGAGCGCCGACGTCTCCCCACACACGTTGCGGCACTCGTTCGCCACCCACCTCCTCGACGGGGGAGCGGACGTTCGGGTCGTGCAGGAGTTGCTCGGGCACGCGTCGGTGACCACGACGCAGGTCTACACGAAGGTCACCGTCGAGCATCTGCGTGAGGTGTATGCCCTGGCCCACCCGCGCGCCCGTGGCTGAGCCTCCTGGGGGTCCGGGCCCGGTCGGCCCTCCTCGCGCAGACAGCCCGAGCCGGCTTCCTCCGGACGATGGTCGGGATCGGGCTCACTCGCCGATCCGCGGGGCGGGTGTGCTTCGATGTGCGGCCGAGTCGGATCTCGAGGCGATCCCCCTCGCCGAGCCCGGCGTGCGGCGGTCGCGTCACTCGGCTGAGGCCGACCTCGCATCCGATGTGTGGGTTTGCACGTCAGGCACTGGCTGCGCACTGCAACCTCGCATGCGAAGTGTGGGTTTACACGGGCGTTCTCGGGCCGCCAGACCCACACTTCGCATGCGAGGTTCCACAATCTGGGTCTGCACCACACTGCAAACCCACATTTCGGCTGCGAGGTTGGCCTCCCGCGGAGGTCGACCCATCGTTGTCCCTCGATCCCTGCACGTGGGCGTCTGTCGTCACGGCGCCGCTCAGGAGGGTTCGGCGCATCAGGGCGGCATTGGTCAGCGGCAAACTCGAAGGTTGGGTGGCGTCGGTGAGGAGGGACGCGACCGCGGATGGGTCGACTAGGCTGGGCGCGGTTTCGCCGACGCCAGGAGGTCTGACATGGCGGCAGCACGCAAGACCCAGGACGGGTTGGGCCCGACGGGCCGACCGGGCCCCGCGTTCGGCGTGCCCGGGCCGCGGTCGACCACCGGCACCGCCGACGTCATCGCACTGTGCAACCAGAAGGGCGGGGTCGGCAAGACCACGACCGCCATCAACCTGGGGGCCGCCCTGGCCGAACTGGGCCGGCGCGTGCTGCTGGTCGATTTCGACCCGCAGGGGGCGCTCGGCGCCGGGGTCGGCGTCCACCCGCACACCCTCGAGCACACCATCTACGACGCGATGATGACCGACGAGGTGAGCGCCCGGGACGTCATCCGGTCCACTGCGGTGTCCGGGATGGACGTGCTGCCGGCCAACATCGACCTGTCCGGTGCTGAGCTGCTGCTGGTCTCCGAGGTCGGCCGCGAGCAGGCCCTTGCCCGGACCCTGCGGCCGGTTGCCGAGGACTACGACGTGATCCTCATCGACTGCCAGCCCTCGCTGGGCCTGCTGACCATCAACGCGCTGACCGCCGCGCAGTGGGTGCTCATCCCGGTGGAGTGCGAGTACTTCTCACTGCGTGGCGTCGCTCTGCTCCAGGACACCGTGCGCAAGGTTCAGGAGCGGATCAACCCGGATCTTCAGGTGCTCGGCGTGCTGGCCACCATGGTCGACCGGACCGTGCACGCACGTGAGGTGCTCGGCCGGCTGGTCGAGGCGTTCAGCGACGGGGTGTTCCACACCGCAATCACCCGGACGGTGAAGTTCCCCGAGACCTCGGTGGCCGGGGTGCCGATCACCGTGTACGCGCCGACGAGTGCCTCGGCGCAGGCCTACCGGCAGCTGGCGGTCGAGGTCCTCGGCCGGATCGACCCAGGATGCATGGGCCCGCCCTTCTCGGACCCGGCGGCAGGGGCGGCCGGTGACGATCCGGGCGGGTCGCAGCAGCTGGCGATGGGCTGATCCGTGGTCAGGTCGGCGATGGTGCATGCCGAGGATGCCGGGGCGCCGAACGGCGGGGCACCGTCCGGCGAGGTCCCGGCCGGCGGGGCACCGTCCGGCGACGCCGGCGAGCGCGGCCCCGTCGATCCGGCGGTCGTGGGCGTCCCGGTGGCCCTCGCCGACGTCGATGCCCACATCCACGGCGAGCCAACGGCCCGCACCGACACGGCTCGCACCGACACGGCTCGCGTTGACGCCGAGCCGTTCGGATTGCGCCCCTTCGAGGTCCGCGTGGCCGGCTTCGAGGGCCCGTTCGACCTGCTCCTGAGCCTGATCGCCAAGCACCGCATCGAGGTCACCGAGCTCGCGTTGCACACCGTGACCGACGACTTCATCGCCCACGTCCGCGCGCAGGGCCCGGCCTGGGACCTCGACGAGGCCACCAGCTTCCTGGTGATCGCCGCGACGCTGCTGGACCTCAAGGCGGCGCGCCTGCTCCCGGACGGCTCGGTGGAGGACGAGGAGGACCTCGCCCTGCTCGAGGCGCGCGACCTGCTGTTCGCCCGGCTCCTGCAGTACCGCGCGTTCAAGGAGGTCGCCGCTCGCCTCGACGGGCTGCTCACTGATGCGGCAACCCGCCGCCCCCGGGACGTCGGCCTCGAGTCGTGGCTCGCCCAACTGCTGCCCGAGGTGCTGCTCGGTCTCGGGCCCGACGAGTTCGCCACGATCGCCGAGGGCGCGTTCGCCCCACGGCCACCCGAGCCGGGCATCTCGGTGGCGCACGTGCACGCCCCGGCGGTCAGCGTGCGCGAGCAGGCCGCGATCCTGGTCGAGCGGTTGCGCCGACGGGGAGTGGCGACGTTCCGGACGCTGACTGACGACGCGCCCAGCACTCTAGTCGTGGTCGGGCGGTTCCTGGCACTGCTCGAGCTCTACCGCGACGGGGTCGTCACCTTCGACCAGGCCGCTGCGCTGGGGGACCTGAGCGTGCGCTGGGTCGGCCCGGACACGGACGCCGAGGCGATGGCGATCATCGACCGGGCCGTCATCGACGAGTTCAGCGGGGTCGTCAGCGACGCTCCGGAGCGTGGCGTGCCCGGTGTGCCCATGGGTGCCGGCGCCCAGGAGGAGCCAACATGACCGATCAGCCCATCGACGTCGACCCCGAGGGTCCGGTCGATCTCGACGACCCCGCCGAGGACGGCTGGGTCTCGGGCGAGCCCGGTGGGCATGCCGCTGCCGACGCAGTCGACGCCGACGCCGACCACGCGTCTGACGCCAAGGCCGAGGGCGACGACGCGGTTGACTTTGACGACGCGGTTGACGCCGACGCCGACTCCGTCGGATCCGAGGATGCCCTGATCGCCGATGCGCTCGGCGCGCCGACCCTGGAGGCGGCCTGCGAGGCGGTGCTGCTGCTGGCCGAACAGCCGCTGGACCTGGTGTCACTGGCCACCATCGTGCGCCGTCCGGCGGTCCAGGTGGAGGCAGTCGTGCGCGGCCTCGCGGCGCAGTACACCGAGGACGGCCGCGGTTTCGACCTGCGCGAGGTGGCCGGCGGCTGGCGGTTCTACACGCGCGCCGACTGCGCCGAGGTGGTCAGCCGCTACGTTGTCGACGGCCAGCAGGCCCGCCTGACCCAGGCCGCGCTGGAGACCCTGTCGATCATCGCCTACCGCCAACCGATCTCCCGCGGGCGGATCAGCGCGGTGCGCGGGGTCAACGTCGACGGGGTGGTCCGCACCCTGCTGACCCGCGGCCTGATCGACGAGGCCGGCACCGAGGAGGGTGGGCACGCCACGCTGCTGCGCACCACGTCCTACTTCCTGGAACGACTCGGCCTGGCCGATCTGTCCGAACTGCCCCCGTTGGCCGATCATGTGCCGACCTACTCCGAGATCGGTGATCTGGTGGACCTCCCATGAACGCGCGTGAGACCGCAACTCCCGGCGAGGGGGTGCGTCTGCAGAAGGTGCTGGCCGCAGCCGGCCTGGGCAGCCGGCGGGCCTGCGAGGAGCTGATCGCCCAGGGCCGGGTCGAGGTCGACGGCAAGCCGGTGCGCGAGCAGGGCATGCGGGTCGATCCGCAGCGGGCCGTCGTGCGGGTGGACGGACAGCGGGTGCCGACGGCGGCCGGCACGGTCGTGGTCGCCGTGAACAAGCCGCGCGGCGTACTGTCGACGATGTCCGACGACCGGGGCCGGGAGTGCCTGGGCGACCTGGTGGCCGACCGCAGCGAGCGGCTGTTTCACGTCGGTCGACTCGACGCGGACACCGAGGGCCTGATCCTGCTGACCAACGACGGCGAGCTGGCCAACCGGCTGGCGCATCCATCGTTCGGCGTCGCCAAGACCTACCTGGCCACCATCGAGGGGCCCGTGGCCCGGGCAGTCGGCCGCGAGTTGCTGGCCGGGGTCGAACTCGAGGACGGCCCCGCCAAGGTCGACGCCTACAAGATCGTGCAGGCGCTGCCCGGGCAGGTGCTCGTCGAGGTTGTGCTGCACGAGGGGCGCAACCACATCGTGCGCCGCATGTTCGAGGCGGTCGGCCATCCCGTGGTCGGGCTGGTGCGCACCCGGATCGGGCCGATCGTGCTGGGGCAGCTGCGCCCCGGGACGCTGCGGGTGCTCTCCGGTGCGGAGGAGCGCGCGCTCTACACCGAGGTTGGCCTGTAGCTGCTGGGCGGCTCGTGGCTGAGCGTGCCCGACGGGGTCGGGGCTCCTGCGGTTGGAGGGTCCCGGGCCATGGGGAGCCCGCCGAGCGGGAGACTCGATCGTGGTGCCGACGTGACCACAGCTGGGCGCCGCGCGCCCGGAATTTGCTGATCCGGACAACGGCTGACCGCCGGCGGACACAGGTGTCCGGATCGGACAATTACCGGCCGATGCTGTGGGCCCGAGGCCCGCAGCCGGGACGCTCAGGTCGGCGGCGAGGTTAGGCTGGGCGCCGACGATCTTGGGGAGGAAGCCGTGGCGGTGCGGGCAGTGCGTGGGGCGACGTGCCTGAGCGCCGACGATGCAGACGAGATGCGGGCGGCAGTTGTGGAGCTGCTCTCGGCGATGCTCGACCGCAACCGGCTGTCCACTGACGCCCTGATCTCGGTGCTGTTCACCGCGACGCCGGACCTGGTGTCCGCCTTCCCCGCCGGCGCGGCCCGTGCACTGGACATCGGTGACGTCCCGCTGATCTGCGCGCGCGAGCTCGACGTGGTCGGGGCGATGCCCCGGGTGGTGCGCGTGATGGCGCACGTCGAGAGCGACCTGCCCCGGGCCGAGGTGACGCACGTGTACCTGCGCGGGGCCGAGGCGCTGCGCGCGGACCTCGCCCAGTGAACGACCCAGTGAACGGGCTCGCCCACTGTTCGGGCGTACCCCGTGAACAGGCTTGCCCACTGTGCGGGAGCACCCGGTGAACGGGCTGCCCCAGCCGGTGCTCGTGGTCGGCACCGGGCTGATCGGGACGTCGCTGGCGCTGTCGCTGCGCCGGCGCGGGGTCGAGGTGTGGCTGACCGACCGTGATCCGCAGGCGCTGGCCGTGGCTGTGTCGCGTGCGGCGGGCCGAGCGATCGCTCCCGGGGGTCCGGCGCCGAGCCTGGTGGTGGTGGCCGTTCCCCCGGCCGGGACCGCTGCCGCTGTTGCCGAGGCGCTGCGCGCGTACCCGGATGCCGTGGTCACGGATGTGGCGTCGGTGAAGGTGCCGATCCTGCGCGCGCTGGCCGCCCTCGATGCCGACACAGCGCGGTACGTGGGTGGGCACCCGATGGCTGGTCGCGAGATGTCGGGCCCCGCGGCGGCTCGTGCCGACCTCATCGATGATCGGCCCTGGGTGATCGCCGTGCATCCTGATGCCGCGCAGACAACGATCGACGCGGTCCAGGAACTCGCGCTGACCGCCCGGGCGTTGCCTGTGGTGATGCCGGCCGCCGAACACGACCAGGCGGTGGCGGTCGTCTCGCACACCCCGCAGGTGTTGGCCTCCCTGCTCGCGGCTCGGCTGGTGGACAGCTCGGACGCGGTGGTCTCGATCGCGGGGCAGGGCCTGCGCGACATGACTCGGATCGCCGCCTCCGACCCCGAGCTCTGGGTCGAGATCCTCTCGGCCAACGCCAGCCAGGTGGCCGGCGTGCTCGCGGCGCTGCGCGCGGATCTCGATGACCTGCTGGAGGCCCTCGGCAGCGTCGAGCAGGGTGGCCAGGACGTGCTGGCCGGTGCGCTCCGACGCGGCAACGCGGGGCGGGACCGGGTCCCGGGCAAGCACGGTGCCCTGACCGCGCCGACGACGGTGGTGCCGGTCGCAGTCCAAGACCGGCCCGGCGAACTCGGGCGGCTGTTCGCGGCGGTCGCCGAAGCCGGGTTCTCGATCGAGGACGTCCGGATCGAGCACGTGCTGGGCCGCCCCACCGGAGTCGTGCAGATGACCGTCGGACAGGTCGCGGCGCAGGCGATGATCGCGGCGCTGGTCGCGGGCGGGTGGGACGTGCGCGCCTGAGCCGCTCGTGTGCCGGCCGGGGGACGCCGCCTGAGTCGAGCGGCGAGCCGAGGACGGTGCTCGCCCAGGAAGGAGCCGGCGCTCGGCGACGTGGGCAGCGGTGCGCCCGCTAGGGTGTCGCGACGTGGACGCCAATCGCGCAGTCGTGGCCATCGACGGACCGTCGGGCAGTGGCAAGTCGAGCACCAGCCGCGGCGTGGCCATCGCCCTGGGCCTGGACTACCTGGACACCGGCGCCATGTACCGCGCGATGGCCTGGTTCATGCTCGACCGAGGGGTGGACGTCGCCGACCCTGCGGCGATCGCGGCGCGTGCCGACGAGCCGACCTTGACCTCGACGATCGACCCCGATGCGCCGACCATCGCCGTCGACGCACACGACGTCAGCGCGGCGATCCGTGACGAGGCAGTGACCGGAGCGGTCAGCCCGGTAGCTGCGGTGCCCGAGGTCCGCACCCGGCTGGTCGACCTGCAGCGGGAGATCGTGGCAGCCACGCAGGCCGCCGGACGGGGCATCGTCGTGGAGGGCCGCGACATCGGCACGGTCGTTCTGCCCGACGCCACCGCCAAGATCTACCTGACCGCCGACGCGCAGGCGCGGGCCGCCCGCCGCGCCGTGCAGGACGCCGACCGCGCCGGGC
>JBAVKQ010000325.1:0-17624 GCA_049688395.1 Candidatus Nanopelagicales bacterium | reverse complement strand
GGGCTACCTCGCCCACGGCTGAGCGCTCTGGTCGAGCGGGTCGCCCGGGCACGCCTGGACGCACTGCCCCGTGACGCGATCGCCCGACCCGACCAACCGCTGGCCGGCGCGGGGCTGGACGCGGTTCGGGAGCAGGTCCGGCTCCTGCGGCCTGTGGCGCAGCCCGGACCGCGGGAGGGCGCGGGGGCGGTGGGCCTGGACCTCACCGAGTTCAGGCCCACCGGAGTCGACGCCGTCGACCTGCTGATCCACCAGCGGATGATCGAACGGATGGAGCGCACCCGCCAGGTCACCGTGAACCGGCGCGGCCAACTCGAGGCCCTGTTCGCGCAGAACGCCGCGGAACTGGCTCACCTGATGGAGCGCACCGACGCAGACACCCCCGACACCGTCTTCGCGGAGGCCCTGGTCGACTCCCGCGAGACCGACCAGGGGATCTCGGCGGCCGGCGCCGCAGCGCTGCTGGAGCCGGCTGGCGACCTGATCACGATTCCGCGGCCGTTCCTGCGCTGGGATCCGGTGATCGAGCCGGCCGTCGTGCCGCGGCACCCCTACACCGAGGCCGAATCGTTGACGACGCTCGTGGTCCGCTCCGGCGTGCAGGGCCCGACCGAGGACGGCCCGGACGCGGACGGCCTCGACCTGACCATCGTGCCCCCTGAGCAGTTCAGCGCCCAGATGCTGACCGACCACCCAGACCTGGGCCTGACCTGGCGGGCGGACTCGCAGCGACACGTCGCCCCGCCCAAGACCAGCCAGTACGAGGCTGAGCTGCACGGGAAGTTCGACGCCGCCATCGGCAGCTCAGACGCTCAGGGGCAGTCCGCCGCGCTGGCGGTGGCGCTGCGCGAGTCCGGTTCCTTCCTGGACCCGACGGTTGCCGACCCGGCAACGCCCGGCAAGCGGATCGACCAGCCGGGCATCGCCTTCCACGCTTCGCCCACCGCGGAGGTACCCGCGGCGGCGAGCCCGGCGGACCTGCCGCGCGGCGAGCCGCTGACCCCTGGGCAGTACGTGGCCCACGACGTCGACGCCCTCGTGCTGCCCTACCTGCCCGACCCGCTGGCCACCGGGCTGTCGCTGGTGTTCCCCGACGCCGGCGCGGGCCACCATCTCACGGGCCTGCTGGCCGTCGAGGGCGTCACCCTGCGCTACTCCGGCGCGTGGCCCTACCTCGCGCCAATGCGGTTCGTCCTCGAGGACGGCCCCGAGCTCGCGGCGCGGGTGGAGGGCGACACGGTCCACTTCGCGGTGCCACCCGGCGAGCAGCTGCGGATGCGGTTGTCCTCCGCGCTGGATCGCGACTCGCTGGACCTGCTCGGGCTGTGGCGCTCGCTGCCCCCGGAGCTGCGCACCAACGAACTGCTCGCCGAGGCGGCCGCCGATGGGTGGCTGTGGTGGGTCACGCCGGCCACCGACGTCCGGCTGGTGCACGCCGTGCCACGGCCGGTGCAGGTGCCCCGCCCGACGATCCTGGTGCCCGTCCGATCGGCCGGGGACACGGCGGTGATCCTGGGCGGCGGGGTGGACCTGCACGGCCCGAGCACCGAGCGCCTCGACATCGAGGCCGCCTGGAGCGAGTGGGTCGATGACCCGACCAAGCCCGAACCGACCCGGCTGGACGTCGTCGCGGCGGCCGCCGACACCGCGGTGCGCTACGGCGAGGATCTGATCCTGCTGGGCAGCGTGGACCTGGATCTGCCGTTGCCCGACGGGACCGTGGCCCACCTGCACAAGTGCGTCCATCAGCTCGGCGACACCCGGCACCGCACCATCGACTACCGCATGCGGGCCACCAGCCGGTACCGCGAGTACTTCGACCCACGGGTCGTGCCGAGCACCGAGGACGTGTCCGTGCTCGGGCCCGCCCGGACGTTGGACGTGCCCAGCACCGCCCGGCCGGCCAAGCCGGTGATCGCCGATGTGCTGCCGCTGTTCCGGTGGTACGAGCAGACCGAGCCCGAGCAACCGTTCGCGCTGCGCCGGGAGCGCCGGGCCGGCTTGCGGATCTACCTGGAGCGACCGTGGTACTCCTCCGGCGATGGGGAACTGCTCGCGGTGATCCTCGCGGCCGGCGATCCGGCGGCGCAGGACAACGTCAGCCAGTGGGGTGCGGACCCGGTGTTCCTCCAGCAGGGCCCGGCATTCGGCAAGGTCCTACCGTTGGTCGACCTCGCCCACCTGAGCGGTCTGGATGATCGGGTCGAGGGTGGTCGCCCGGTCGGTCCACCCATTCGGCAGCCGTTGCTGGACGTGCCCCGCCGGCCGGGGGTCTGGATCCTCGGATACCGGCCCGAGTACTCCGCGGAGCGCAAGCGCTGGTTCGTCGACGTGGCGCTGGACCCGGGCACCGCGTTCGCCCCGTTCGTGCGGCTGGCCGTGGCTCGGTATCAGCCCAGCTCGCTGTACACGCTGCACCTGTCGCCGGTGGTGCGCACCGACTTCGTTCCGCTGCCGCTGGAGCGCACGGCGACGTTGTCGCGGCCCGATCCGCAGTCCGCGCGGGTCACGATCACCGGACCGGTCGGCGTGCCGGGCGGGCTGACTGCGATGACCCGCAATCGGAACATCAACTTCGTCGAGGCGTTCTACGCATCGCGGCTGATGCGCGTGCGGTTGGAGAAGCGGGTGCCCGCAGTGCCTTCGGACCTGGGCTGGCGAACGGTGGCCACCGAGGATCTGCCTGTGCTGGGTCTGGCGGGCACGATCGTCACCTGGTCGGGCAGTGTGGACCTGCCCGAGGACCTGCCCCCGCGCCGACCCGGCGACGACGAGACCTGGCGGATCGTGGTCGAGGAGTGGGAGACCTTGCCTGCCGACGACCCCGAGGGCCGCTCGACCCGGCTGGTCTACGCCGACGTGCTGCCGCTGTGACCAGGCGGATCGGGCCCGCGGCGCGCGCGGGTCCGATGCCGTGCGCGCCGGCGGGGGCCGGTACGGTCAGCCAGCGTGAGCATCCTCGATATCGCCCGGGTCGCACTGGGCCTGATCGTCCTGGTCGGCGGCGGTGAACTCCTGGTCCGCGGGGCGTCCGCGGTCGCCGCCCGGTGGGGTCTGAGCCGGCTGGTGATCGGGTTGACCGTCGTGGCCGTAGGCACGTCCGCCCCCGAGTTCGCGGTCACCGTCGGCGCAGTGGCCCGCGGCGAGACCGACCTGGCCGTGGGCAATGTCGTCGGCTCCAACATCGCCAACATCCTGCTGATCCTGGGCATCGCGGCTCTGGTCCTCCCGTTGGCGGTGAAGGCGCAGCTGGTCCGCTTCGATGTGCCGGTGATGATCGCGCTATCGGCCGCTCTGCTGGTGTGCTCCCTGGACGGATACATATCCCGCCTCGATGCTGGGCTCCTGCTCGCGGTGACCGTGGCCCACACGATCACGACCGTGCTGCTGGGACGCCGACAGGAACCCCCCTCGGCAGTTCCCGAGGCAGCCCGAGCCCAACGACCGGCCGCTGTCGAACCAGCCGCTGCCGAGCCAGGGCCACCCAGCGGCAGCCCCACCGCCACAACGGGTGGGCCCAGCACCGCCATCAGCGTGGTGTCGATGGTCACCGGGATCGCCCTGCTGGTCGCCGGCGCCAACCTCCTGGTCGCCGGCGCGGTCAATATCGCCACGTCGCTGGGGGTCAGCGGGCTCATCATCGGGTTGACCGTGGTTGCGATCGGCACCTCACTGCCCGAGCTCGCCACCTCCCTGATCGCGGCCATCCGCGGAGAACGCGACATCGCCATCGGCAACGTCGTCGGCAGCTGCATCGCCAACATCGGTCTGGTCCTGGCCCTGCCCGCCTTGTTCACCAGCCGCGGCATCCCCGTCGCGGCACCGGCGATCGCCCTGGACATCCCGCTCATGCTCGCCGCGGCCGTCGCGCTGGCGCCGGTCATCTTCACCGGATTCACCGTGCAACGCTGGGAAGGTGCGCTGTTCCTGACGCTGTACCTGAGTTACGTCACGTACCTGGTCCTCGACGCCACCGGACACCAGAGTCTGACCGGCTTCACCTGGGCCCTGGTGCTCTTCGTGCTGCCCCTGACCGTCATCACCCTCATCGCCACCCTGGCCTACGACCTCGGACGCAGATCGAGCTCCACGCCCGGTGAACGCAGGCGCGCGCGCTCACCGGGCCAGTGACCGGCTGCCCAGGCACTCACCGGGCCCGTGACCCCGTTGCCCAAGGGGGGCGGCACGTGCTCAGGGCGTGGGCCAGGAGGCCGGGCGTCAGCGGGGTCCCAGGGCGACGAGACCGAGGGCGGCATCCTGCCGCCCGTCTACTCGGATCAGGTCGTTGACCATGCCATCGAGGAACGCGCCCACCATGCACGCCCCCAGCCCGGCGGCCTCGGCTGCGAGGTAGACGTTCTGGGTCACGTGACCGCCCTCCCAGCAGACATACCGGTAGTGGCGCGCGCGGTACTTCCAGCGCGACCGCTGGAACACCCCGGTGAGCACGAGCACCACCGGGGCCGCGCGCAGGAAGTCCTGCCCCAGGCCAGCGATCATGAGGTCCCCGGCCACCGACCCGCTGCGCACCGGCTCCAGCGCCTGGGCCCGCACGTCGACGTGGTAGAGCCCGGGCTCGATCCCCTCGACGCGGCTGACTGCCACATAGGTCTCCACGGGGAACAGCCCACCCGCCGAGGGAGCCGCGCGGAAGCCCTGCGCCGAGGTGATGCCCGTGGCCGACTGGAGCACCCATGCCAACTCCTGCCCGGTCATGGGCCGGTCGGCGTACTCCCGCAGCGATCGCCGCTGCTCGAGCGCCTGCGCGACGCTCATCTCCGGTGGGGTGCCCACGGCGGGCAGGGCCACGGCCTCGGCGTCACCGGCCCGCAGGTAGGGGGCTGGCCGACGCCCCCAGTCCACCAGGTCACCGACCAGGGCGCGCAGGCCCAGTGAACTCTGCCGGTGGTAGAACACGCCGACGTCGCCACCCGGGTAGGGATCAGGCGACACCCCGGACTTGGCCGACCAGCCGACCACGACGCCAGCCACACCAGCGCCCAACCCCATGAGGGCTGCCCGACGCGTCGGGCGCGAGCGCCCCGCAGGGGGGCCGGCCGCCGTGGGGCCCGCACCCCCTCCCTCGGCAGAGCTCGCGGCGGGGCTCGTGGCAGGGCTCGTGGCGGGGCTCGCGGCGGGATCGTGCCCGGACGACAGCCTCGCGGGTTGCGGGTCCTGCGCCGCCGCATCTGTGGGCATCGATGCCACGGGCCCGCGGCGCTGTCGGTCGACGCTGCCGAAGGGCAGGAACCAACGCCAGCGCATCCCCACGTGGATGGCGATGAGCGCCGCGACGAGGTAACCGGACCACCTGTGCGGGGTGAAGTCGTTGAGATCCAACTGGTCGACGAGCAGGCCGGTCAGGCTCACCACGACGGCCGCCGCCAGCAGGAGCACGTTGAGGATGTACTTGACACGTCGGCGATGCATGGCCAGCCCTCCCGGTCTACCGCCGGACAACGGAGGAATCGCCGGTCCGCCGGAATCCCATCCTCCCTCGCCGGGCCCCACCCTGCCCGCCCTTCGAGGCCACAGTGGCTGTGATCGACCGGGCCGATCCGTGGTGGGCATTTCGTCGTCGCCGAGACTGCGCTGGATCCCCGGGAGACGCAACGAGCGGTGCGGGTCGGGCCGCAGGTACCACGTCTGCCATCCCCCGGCGTCGGGCACCTCGCTGCCTTACCCGCGGCCGGCTCGCCGGACCACATGGACGGCGACCGGCTCAGGGCTGGCCTGGGGCTGTGACCTGCTGTCGGGCGCACCTGCCCACCTCGGCGATGTCCACCCCGTAGGTCGGTGCCGACCCCGCTGCGAGGTACCCGTCGAGCCGGCCCAGACCGCGCTCGAGGATCCGCTCGGCACCCACCTGGTTGCCGCGCGCGGCATGGGTCAGGGCGACGCACACCTGGGCCAACCCCTGCCAGAACATCCGTTCCTGCGCGGGGCAGTGCTTCCAGCGTGCCTCCAGCACCTCGTGTGCGGAGAACGGCCGACCCTCGGCGAGGAGTCCCCGGGCCCGGGCCAGTGTCTGGTCGGCAGGCAGCGGCTCCTCGGCGACCGGGTCCACGCCGGTGGCGCCGTAGGGCAGCGGTCGTCCGAGGGCGTCACGCGGGCGCTCCTGACGCGGCCGGCCCGCGGGATCGCGGTCCCGGTCAGCCGTCATGGGTGACTACGAGCCGAGCCGCTCCCCCGCGCGCGTGTCGACCGGTTCGCTGATCGAGGCCGTCACGCATCGGGCCGCCAACCCAGGCCGACCGCCGCCCGATCGATGACGGCTGCCAAGGCGACGTCCCTGGACGTCAGCCCGCCGGCATCGTGGGTCGTCAGCGCGAACGTCACCCGGCGCCACCGGATGTCCATGTCCGGATGGTGATCGGCGGCCTCGGCCTCCGCGGCCGCCGCCGTGACCAGGGCGATCGCGTGCGGGAAGGTCGGCATCGCATACGTCGCGACGATCGTCTCCTCCGCTCGCTGCCAGTTCGGCAGGTCGGCCAGTGCGGTCTGGATCTCGGTTTCGGCCAGCAGTCCCGTCATCGCACCAGCGTGACACCGATCCCCCCGATCCGCTGCGCGGCCTTGGATCGGGCCGCGCAGCGCACGAGATCAGTTGCCCGTGGTCTCGTCCTCGGCGGCCTTGGCTGCTGCCCTGATGTCGTCGGCTGCAGCGTCGTCCACGGCCTTCCTGACAATCCGGCCGGCCTTGTCCAGGGCCTTGGCGATCTCGACCGCCCCGGGATCGGAGACCAGCGCGACCAGGCCGGAATGGCCCGGATCGATGGCGTACTGGAGCTCGTCAGCCAACTGGTGCTTGTGGTGCACATGCCTGCCCTTGCCGATGGCGGCCCCTGCGATCCCGGCCACCACCGCTCCGCCGATGATCGAGGGCGGGAACACCACTCCGAGCACAGCGCCGCCGATGGCGCCCCATCTGGCGCCACGGCCGGTGCTGTGGTCCGTCGCCTGCTGGACCGTCAGGGTTCCATCGGCGTCCTTGGAGACGACGATCGCTCCTTCCACCTCGACGGTGCGGCCGTCCTGCAGGGCTTTCAGGTCCGCATAGGCCTCCAGGGCGCCTGCGGTGTCGGCGAAGTCGGCGATGATCAGCGTGTGGATGCCGTCGGTCACGGCACCCACGACACTGAGATCGTCGTCGCTGGCCGCAACTGCGGCCCCATCGTCGGTGCCTGGTGTGGTTTCGGTCATGTCTCTCCTCGGGTCGTGCACTGGTCGGGCGGATCGAACACCTGCGCTTCCCGCGGTTCGAAAAGCGTCGCGGCCGACGCCCAGTGCATACGTCGAATGCTGGTACGGGTCCCGAGCAGGGTCATCACCCGACCCGGGTGATCCGACCACGCGCGGCCGCCCCGCCGCGGACATTCGTCTGTCGAGATTCGGTCGTCTTTACCCAGACATGCCCTTTACCCAATGCAACGGGCATTTCTGCCCCAGTATGGGGGCTTTGATGATGAAATGGGCGATGTGAACGCCCGAACCGTGCTTCAGTATTCGAGTGTCCGCTTTGCGGCCGGTTCAGTGAGTGCCAAGCCAGGCCGTCGCTTGCACGGTCACCGGTCATTCGCGGTAGGACTCATCAAGTCGGCGAGGTCCCGCCAGCGATCAATGGCGGCCGGCCGTGGAGTCGCGCCCTACGGAGGCTCTGCTATTGGGGTGCTCACCCTGTTCGAGCGCTCGGTCTTCGGTGGCCTTCAGCTTGTACCCGTCGGGCCAGCTCATTCGAAATTCGTCCGCGCCGGCGTGAGTGGTGAACTCCAGCACTGAGACGTGGTTGCGCGGTGAGCGCTTCTAGAACTTGCTGCGGATGAACGCGGAAGAACTCGCGTCGCTGGTTGACCTTGTTCAGCCTTCCGGCGGCGAACGCTCGGTGAAGCATCGCTTCGACGGTGACGGCATCTTCACTGAAGAAGAGGGCGTGCACGTCGAAGTTGAAGGGGACGGACGCGTCGCTGAGTTCCCGAATGCGGTCTTCCGGCTCGAGTCGCCGGGTCATGCCGATCTTGACGACGCCTTCACCGAAGGAGCCGACGTTCGAGATGACGTAGACGTACCCCGCGCGGATGTTGGCGGCTCGGTAGTCCGCCGCAGCGATCTCGGCGTCGATTCGGTCCAGTTCACCCTGCAACGCCTCCGCCCCGTCGGCGTCGCCGGAATCGCGCATCCGCTGGATCGAGTTCAGGTAGTGGGCTCGTTCCTTCTCCAGGCGTTCCTTCTCGCGCTTGATTTCGGCTTCGAGAGCCTTCTGCTCGCGGAGTTCGGCCCGGCGCTCGCGTTCCTTCTCCCGATCTGCGGCCTTGGCCTGTTGGTGGCGGGCCGCCAGCTCCACCTCCTCGAGGCGAAGCCAGTGGTACCGATCAGTGACCGCGAGGTCGATCATCTGCCCCTGTTTGGCAATCTGCTCCCGGGCAGTGGAAAGCCGCTTCTGCGCCGCGGCCAAGGTGCCGGCTTTGACGGTCTTGACGGCGTTCTCAGCAAACCGGCCCATCGGGTCTGGATGCCACCCCGGAGCCGGCGTGCTCGTCATCTGCAACCCCCCCTTCGACCCGACCCGGTCATGATACTCGCCAAGGCTTGGGGCCTTCCCGAGGCCACGAAACCCGAACCTGCCGGCCGGGGGACGCACTTCACCCTCGTGACAGGCCACCCCGGCGTCCTACGCCGCGACAGGGCGCGGGTTCGACGCCCGCGCTGGGGACAAGTCGCATTCGTGGAGCCACTCGATAGTCCACCAGGGGGTTCAACTCCTGTTCCAGCCGACGACGCGAAGGCCCCATATCGCGATGAGGCAGCTTCTTCACTGCGCAGGGCTGCCTCCAGCGTTGCGGGGTCACTTGGCGCCTCCACAGCACGCAGCCAGTGCGAGAACCGCCAGCCTCCGGCCGCGAGTCGGGCCACTTCCGCGCTTACGCGTTGGCGAGTCGTTCCGGCATGCTTCGGTCGGCCGTACCGTTGGCCCCCACGGGCGATCCCGCCGGGCAACTGACCCTTGGTGACCATCCACAAGTGGCAGGTCATCCCTACGTGGAAGGCCCGCAGTTGACTCGATGGGTCCTTCTGGCCCACGAAGCAGTAGAGGCCAGCTGCGTCGGGGATGGGCCCCAGCGTGTCCCAACCGATCAGGCCGACCTCGGGGACGTCAGCGTCGGTAACGAGTTTCAGCGGGAGTTCCACGAAGCCCAAGCGCGCCAGATGGTCGCGAGCCACGTGTGTCCCGGCGACGACGCGCTCAACACCGAGCACAGGCCATGCCCGCGAGCGCGACACCTCACCCCGGCCGAATCCCTTCTGCACATGCGGGGCGGCGGCAAGCCAGCGGCCTCGAGGTGGTTGCGGATGACGCCGTCCGGCCCCGGGACGCGGCGGATCGCCCCGGCAGCAGCGAGGCCCCGTGCTGCCTGATTCGCCTGCTGATGCGCTACGCCGAGAATACGGGCTATCTCGAAGTCCGGTAGTGCCCCGTGCTATTGCATCAGACGGAGTATTTCGGACTTGGTTGTCATGGCTTCCATCCTGGATGCAAACAGCGGTCACTTGTTCAGGAGTCTGTACGAGAGGGAACTCGCACCGGCTCTGCGAAGCCTCACGGGTGCGTCGACAGGGGAGGCGTGACGTACCTTGCCGGTCCCCTCAGGCGAGATTCATGGACGCCCACTCGAGGATTCGCCGGTTTCGGTCGCGGACGAAACACAGCGAGGCCTGCCGGTAGGTCTCGTACTCATCAGGGGTCTGCGGCAGCGGCGACCTGTTGAAGTCATCGAAAGGCAGATACCAACGGATCTCGACGCAATGCGGATCCACGAGGTCGTCGAGCAGGAAGAACTCGAGGTAGTGGCGGAAGTGTCCGAACAGCGAGAAGAAGTCTTGGTACCTGTTCAGTCCCAGCAATCGGGCTCTCCTCCCGCGTGTAATGACGCCGAATGCACTCCAAGGTGAGGTCGATGCGGTCGCTGATCCTGGGGTGCATCCCGCGGGCGCCATTGATCGTTGGCTTACGATCACGCACGTCACCGGGGAACAGGCCGTAGCCGCCAATGGTCGAGCCCTCTTCATGAACTCGAGCAACGTGCTCCGGCGGAATCTGATCCATCACTGCTCCGATGCGGGTTCCCGTAGGCGCCCCGGTACGAGTGCACGATCGAATCGCTGCACATGAAGAACTCGCCCACAGCTGAGGCATGGTGAAGGTAGGAGAGCGGCGTCCTGGCGTCGAGGTTGAATTCGGTTCCGTCCGGAAGCGGCTTGCTCCACAGCAACTGGTGGTAGCGGCGGAGCGTCGGGCTGGTTCGATCGGGGTCCCCACCGCCCGCATCAAGCTCGACGTTGAACGTAACGTCGATCCGGCGCTCGGCGCCGGCCCTGGTCATGCAACACAGGGTAGCGAGGCTGCGCGCGACCTTCTGGCCTTCGACTGGCCGAACGACTGCAGCCACACGAGGCGCTGCCGGCGCTGGGCCTGGGCTCGACGCGGCTGAATGACCCACGTTCTGGGCTCTGGCAACGCGAGAATCTCTCGGTTCATGGCATCAGGGCCAGTTCGCCTACCTCAGGTTCACGAGCGACTGGTCGAGGTCGAGTGCCAGCACAACAGCGCGTGTGATTTCAGGTAACGGTTTCGGTGCGCGTTCGGGTATCGTCTCGGCTTGAGGAGAGTAGGTTTCTGCCGTGTTTCCCAATCGTGAGGTCTTTGCCAACGCTCCGCTGGCCCTGGTCGCCGCCGAGGTTCGGTTCACTGACGCAGCTCGACTGCGACAGCAGCAGACCAAGGACGAGATCGCCATGGCCCTCGAGGATCGGTTCCCGTACGCCGAGCCTCTCCAGCAGACCAACTTCAACTTGCCCTTGGGCGGTGGGCCACCTCAAGTGCAGGAGCAGCTCGGTGTCGTGCTGAAGAACGCCAGCAGCACCGAGACCTTGACGATCATGTCCGAGTCTCTGACCTACGAGACCACCGCGTACGACAACTTCGAGCACCTCCTCGAGGCTGTGACCGGCGCGTGCTCCGTGCTGGTCGAGGCGAAGGTGCGCCCCGCGTTGCAGCGCGTGGGCCTCCGCTACATCGACGAGATCCGCGTGTCCGAGGACATCGTCGACATGCGCCAGTGGAAACGTTGGATCAACGAGCGGCTCGTGGGCCAGCTCGACGCCTTGCCGACCGAAGTCCCAGCGACTAGGTCTCAGGCTATGACCACGTTCGACCTCGGCGGGGGGCGCGGTCTGAACTTCCGCTGCACAGCTTTGGACCAGGGCACGATCGTCGTCCCTCAGCACCTGCGGCGGAAGCCCGTCGAGTCCGGACCGTTCTTCGTCCTCGACTTCGACGGCTTCCATGACTTCACCACCCAGGACACAGTCGAGCTCAGCGCAGAAGTCGTACGCGACGCTCTTTCCGCTGTCCACGTCCCGTGTGGCACCGCATTCCAGAACTCCATCACCGACGAAGCGCGCGAGTTGTTCCGAGGAGAAAGGTCATGACCGTCACCCCCAAGCTCACCGGCGGCCAGCCGACCGGTTCCCTGGCCGGGGCCGTGTCGGAGTACCCACCTTCGACCGTGAGCCAGACGCGCTCGCTGTCCTTGGATGCCGACTACGCGCGCACCGTGCACGACATGCGCGGCGGCGAGGTACGCGAACGCCAGGGCGAGGCCCGCGAGCAGTACATGGCCGATCACACCAGGGAGAAGGCAGCCAAGTCGGTCGCTGAGCTGCTCGAAGATCTCACCACGGGCCGCGGCATGGGATGGTCCGACATCGCCGAGGTGCTCGGCGTGAGCATCTCGGCCATCCGCAAGTGGCGCAAGGGCGGCGACGCTAGTCCCGAGAGCCGTATCAAACTCGCCCGGTTCGCCGCGCTCCTGGACGTACTGGAGGAGAAGGCGCCGATCGCCGACCCCGCCGGCTGGATGGAGCTGGACCTGCCCATCGCTGCTGGCTTCTTCATCCGACCGTTGGACCTGTACCTAGAAGGTCACATCGACGCGCTCATTGGCCTGGCCGAGCGCCGCCTCGAGGCACCGCAGGTACTCGACCGAGTCCGCCCGAACTGGCGCGAGGCACGCAGCGACTTCGAGGCCTTCCTCGACGTCGACGGCGAGCGTTCAGTCCGGCGAAGAGAAGAGTAGGCGCGCGACGCCATGGACCAGATCGAGCCGGGAGAGCTCTACGACGAGCGCGGGGAGACCAGTCGAGCGCCCTCTGATTCAGGGCGACGTGTTCAAGGACGTGGTCCTTCCCGGGTTCGGAAACGAGCTGCACCTGGTCCAGATCGTCGCGCACCCGTGCGCCATGCGTACGGGCTCGACCCTGACGCCACGGATCACCGTCGCTCCGGTCGTGCCGCACCAGCCTGTCACCGGGAGCGGCTGGGACGGCAACCTCCGGGTGATGCCGCTCGCCGACCTCGTCCAGGGTCAGAGCTTCGCCACGAAGTTCGTCGACGTCACCGCCGCGCCGGCCGAGCTGCTCACCCGCGACCGCCGGATCGCGACCCTGACGGACCGCGGCATCTTCGTGCTGCAGCAGCGTCTGATGAAGCACTACACCCGGGTCGAGCTGGCGCTCGACCTCCTCCGTGCCCAGTCCGCTGCGGTGCTCACCGAGGCACAGATGCAGTGGGACTGGGTCGAGGAGGCACTCACCGAAGAAGAACTCCAGGACGAGGCCGCCGTCGAGAGGGAGGCGCAGGTGTTCGACACCTGGCTCGGGCAGGGCACGCCTTCTCGGCGGGCGAAGCTGCGCGACGAGATCAACTTCGCTGCGGTCCGTAAGGAGGTCCACGCCGCAGCCCGCGACCGCGCCGCCGAGCGCCGAGAAGTTGCCGGCGCGTCAGGGGCGGGCCTCGTCGAGGAAGGGTCCTGATGGAGCACCAGCGCTACGACTTGGGGAACCTCAAGAAGGGTGCGACCGTCGTCGTCACGTTGAAGAACCAGGGCAACGTCCAACTGATGACGCCCAGTGAATACACCAAGTACAAGGCGGGACGCCGCTACAGTTACCACGGGGGCCGGGTCACCAGGTCACCCTTCAACATCGTCGTCCCGTCCAACGGTCACTGGATCGTGGCCATCGATCTCGGCGGGTACTCCGGTCGAATTGCGTCCAGCGTCGCCGTGCGACCACCGCCGCGCGGGTACCTGCCGCAGGCCAGGTCAGCCGAGACCAACGCTGCATCCCAGGTCGCGCTTCGAGAGCCTGTCGAACCTGCCGGGGACATTCTGGGCGGCCAGACCTGGGACGTGTTCATCAGCCATGCCAGCGAGGACAAGGCCTCGGTCGCGCGACCGTTGCGCGACGCCCTCGCGAGTCGCGGCATCACCGTGTGGCTGGACGAAGCCCAGATGCGCACCGGCCACAGCCTGCGCCGCGAGGTTGACGAGGGCATCCGCTCCAGCAGTTTCGGTGTGGTCATCTTCTCCGAGGACTTCTTCCGCAAGGGCTGGACGAACCACGAGCTCGACGGTCTGGTGACCCGCACCGTCGCAGGAGAGCAGTCGCTCCTGCCAATCTGGCATGACCTCGACATCGACCAAGTCCGCGCCTTCAGCCCTTCGCTGGCAGACAAGGTCGCACTCAACACGACTGACAACACCATCGACGAGATTGCCGACCAGATCGCCGACGTCGTCACCGGCCAGACCTGACCCGACGAGAGTTCGGCTGGTGCTGAACAGCGGTCGCTCGGATCTGTACGGCCTCACGGCGTGCGTTGCCGCGGCGCAGCGACCGGGTGCGTCCTTGTGGGCGCAAAGGGCGCCCGAGGGCTTCTCGGCCAGGTCCACGCGGAGCAGTCGGTTCAGGAGTGGGCGGGGATTGCGAGCTCTGGGCTATCCATGTAGCCGGAGTGATCAGGGGGCCCGCCAGGGCCGGCCGGCGGGGAGCCGGTCGAGGCTGGGTGGGCTGCGGTCGTGTGTCGGGGGTCGGCGGTTCTCGGAGGCGGCGATTGGGCGTTGGGTGAGCACGAGGTCGGTGTAACGCACGGGTGCGTGTCCGACGGCGAGCTCGAGGACGCGGTAGAAGACCAGTCCGCGGCTGCGGGAGCGGCGGCGGTTGAATCGGAAGGTGAACTCGTCGAGGTACGCGGGCAGGTGCGCGGGGTCCACCCCGCCCTGGTGGGTGCCCAGCAGCCAGCGCTTGACCAGCGAGGCGACGCGGTGCACCCCGGGGAGCAGCTCGTCGAGATCTTAGCCGCGGTCCCTGGCTGCGCGCTGGTTGCGCGGATCGTGGTCGTAGCCACAGCCGGGCAGGCCCCGGCGGCCGACCCAGCCGTCGGTGATGACCATCGCCCCGGGTTCGACGTGGTCGCCCAGGAAGGCCTCAGCGACGCCCCCGACGCGTTGGGCAGCGGCGCGATCCGGCACCGCCCCAGCCTCGGACCGGGGCCGCTCTCGACCGCGATCCCGGTCAGGACCTTCTTGCCCCGGGCCCGGCCGCCGGACAACCCCGGTTCCACGCCGCCGATGTAGGTCTCATCGACCTCGACCGTACCGGTCAACCGGTCCCGCCCGGGGCGGACCAGCACCGAACGAAGCCGGTGCAGCATCGCCCACGCGGTCTGGTCGGACCCCAGCTCCAGCTCGCGCTGCTCACTCAACGCGGAGATCCCGCCCTTGTCCGCGGCGAACAGCCAGACCGCCGTGAACCACACCGTCAGCGGCGTACGTGTCCGGTCGAAGATCGTGCCCGCCGTGACCGACGTGCGCTCCCCGCAACCATGGCACTGGAACCGCCCATCCCCGAGCCGCCAACACCCGCTGCCGCCGCACTCGGGGCACACAAAGCCCATCGGCCAGCGCAGCCACTCCAAATAGTCCAGACAGTCAGCGTCACTGGCGAACCACGCCTGGACCTCATGACCGACCCCTCGACATCGTCCCGCACGCGCGCACCAGTCCGACGTATCCTGCCGAGCAGATCGAGGGCAGCGAGGCGGAGGTGACCGACGTGGGGCCGACCCTGCGCATCGCGCACGTCTCGGACACCCACGTGGGCGCCCACGACGAGCGCGCCCTGGGCGGCCTCGCAGACGAGCTGCATGCGGCCGGTGTCGCGGCGACGATCCTCACCGGTGACCTCACGATGCGGGCCCGGACGCGCCAGTTCGTGCGCGCCAAGGAAGTCATCGACCGGTTCCCCGCCCCGACGATGGTCGTCCTGGGCAACCACGACGTACCGCTGACGAACCTGCTGGGCCGGATGACCTCGCCCTATGCGAAGTACCGGAACTCGGTGAGCGAGGACCTCGACCCGGTGCTGGACCTGGCCGGCGCGCGCATCCAGGGCCTCGGGTCGATGCCGCGCTGGCGGTGGAAGTCCGGACGCGTCTCCGAGCGTCAGGCGGGACTGGTCGAGACGACCTTCGCCGATTCCCCACTGGGCTCGGCGCGGATCGTGGCCCTGCACCACCCGCCCAGCTCGGGAAACCTGGAGGCCCTGGCCGGAGGCGGCAGGTTCGAGCGGGCCATGGTCGAGGCGGAGGTGGACGTGATCCTGGCCGGGCACACGCACGTGCCGAGCGTCACCGCACTGACCGTGGGGTCGGGCTCGCGGACCCGGACGATCCTCGAGGTCGTGGCGGGCACCGCGACCAGCCACCGCACACGCGGTGTCGCACGCTCATGGTCCCTGTTGGAGATCTCGCCCCGCACCCTCACGGTGACCGAGTACTTCGCCGACTCCAGCGGGTGGCGCGCTGCTGACCCGCACTCACATCAATTGGCGAGGGGTGCGCATCGTCCCAGCTAGACCTTCAGCTAGACCGGGCCAGGATGAGGCGCGTCGGGCGGCCTGGTCTCACCCACACCTGGACCCACTCACCCAGCTGCTCAGTTGCTCAGCCACCCAGCTGCCAGCCACCCGGCTCAGCAACTCACCCCCGGCCGCGCGCGATCCGCCACAGCTCCCGCGGGAGGTTGCCCGACATCGCGCGGGCCGCAGGTGAGCGGCCCGGGGCATGTGGCGGCAGCAGGACCGTCAGCGCGCCGGGCAGCATGGCGAACACGACGGGGGCCTGGAGGGTCAACGCCTCCCCGTCGACGCCGACCCGCACGGGACCGCCGGAGTCCAGCTCGAACCGCGGCGTGCTCCACTCCTGCCAGCCGGGGAACCGCCGGATCTGGCCGGCAGCCTGGAGACCGAGGAACCTACGGGCGTCCGCGGCGCTGTTGATCGTCAGGCAGAGCACGCCCAGCTCCCCGGTGTCCATCCGCGCCCGGGTGCCCATGCCACCGAGCGAGTCCAGGACGTACGGGTTGTTCGACACCAGGACGACGTCGGCCGTGTCGTGGGCAGCGCCCCGGTCGTCGACGAAGTGCAGGTCGAGGGCGTCGTCGTTCTCGCCGAGCAGGTCGGGCAGTGCGTCGAGTGCGGCATGCAGCTTGGCAT
Organism: Candidatus Nanopelagicales bacterium; assembly: GCA_049688395.1. Classification (GTDB taxonomy): domain Bacteria; phylum Actinomycetota; class Actinomycetes; order S36-B12; family CAIYMF01; genus Prado023. The sequence continues at coordinate 1,232 of JBAVKQ010000325.1, read as the reverse complement.
CGCGGTAGTCCTGGGACGCGACGATCTCTGCGTAGAGCCCGAGGGAGGCGTTGTTGACGAAGACCCTGCCGTTGACGGTGGCCAGGTCGATGGTCAGCGGGATGCCCGCGGTGAAGGCGTCGAGGGCCCCGACGACGTCGTCCCGGTCCAGGCCGAGGTCCAGGGCGAGGTGGTTGCGGGTCCCGGCCGGGACCACCACGTGCGGGATCCCATGCTCCATCGCGACTGTGGCGACCAACGCCTGGGAGCCGTCCCCACCGGCCATCCCGATCACGTCCGCACCGCGAGCCACCGCATCCTGTGCCAGCGCGACGAGGTCGTCCCCGGCCGCAAGGACCACCGGCTCGATGCCTCGTGCGCGACAGTTCTCGACCAGGTCGAACTTGACCACCTTCCCGCCGCCTGACTTCGGGTTCATGATCAGCACCGGGTGGCGCGCCGGGGGTCGCGGCGGCGCCAGGTCGGCCGCGACCATGGCTTGCCGATGGCGCTGTGTCGCGCGCCGGGCCAGCAGCGCCGACGCGGACCCCAGCCCGAGCGCGACGGCCAGCGCCCACGGGCTGCCCTCGGCCCACACGAACGCTGCCGCGAGCAGGGCCAGCCCGATGATCATCACCAGTCCACCGAGGATCCGCGCCAGATGCCGGCTGGCGAGGACGTACCAGCCGCCGGTCACCGCGAGCGCCGCTGCGAGCACTCCCGCGAGAAGCGCTGCCACGTGCCCCAGGAGCAGGGCGAGGACAGCGATCAGGGCCAAGGCGCCGGTGATCAGCGCCACGATGGCCGCACCCCTGCGCCGACGTCCAGCGCCAGCCGACTCCATCTGATCACCCATCACGCACCCACTCCGCTGCCTGGCTGGTACCTGGCCGCCGAGCATAGGCCGCCACCTCCAGCGGTTCGAGCCGGCGGGTCGCGGTCTGGGGTGCGTGACCGCGACATGCGTCCGAGGCTGGCGGCTCGCGGCTCGCAGCCTCGGGCTGGGTGCGCCGCAGGGGTGCGCTCCGAGTGCGACCCCCGGGCCACCAGCGGGCAGAATCGCGCCATGACCCTCCGTGGCGTGCTCGTCCCCCTGGTGACCCCGTTCCACGACGACGGCTCCCTGGACCTCGACCGGCTGCCCGCGCTGGTCGAGTTCGTGCTCGCCGGCGGCGTCACCGGCCTGGTCGCGGCGGGCACGACCGGGGAGGGCTACGCCCTGGACCTCGCCGAGCGCCGCTGCGTCCTCGAAG
>JBAVKQ010000324.1:0-1747 GCA_049688395.1 Candidatus Nanopelagicales bacterium | reverse complement strand
GGCAGGGCCCCTCGACCGCGTCCTGGGATTGGCTTCTGGCGGCGTCCGAGGACACTGTGTGGGTCTCGTCCGGTGATCGGTGGTACCGGGGTGAACGTGGCAGCTGGGTCCAGTTGGGGCCGCCGGCCACGGTCCAGGGGGCCGTCCTCGCCAGCGACGGGGCGCTGTGGGCCAGAACCGGCGATTCCCAGTCCGGGCCCGGCGACCTCATCCGCATTGAAGGCGAAACGGCGACGGTCGTGGCGCGGGATGTCCACGCTGCCGCGCTTTTCGCAGGAGACAACGGTGAGGTCTGGTTGGGCCAGACCCCAACGGATCAGGTGGTCGGATTCCGGGCTGACACATCCATCCAATCGATCGACCCGCCCGAGGGAATGGACGAGGTGTGTCTGCGCAGCGCGAGTTCCGATGGTTCCCTGTACGTCACGGAGGAGATCGAGAACAAGGGGGACCCAGACCGTATGCCCTGCGAGTCTGACCGCACTTGGGCCCGCTGGAACGGGCAGCGGTGGGAAGCAGTCGAGTTGCCACCTTCCTTGGGCAGCTTTGAGGACGATCCGCCCCGCTTCATCGGCGTTAATGAGGACGTCGCATGGTCCTACAGTCTTGGAGGCTCGGTCCTGCGGAGGTACGCCGAGGGCCGCGAGAGAGAGTTCGATGTGTCGCCCGCCCTGGTTCTCTGGCCTTTCGGGTCCACAGCGCCGGCACGGGGGATGTGCGGGTTCGAGTTCCGCGGCGAGGGTGGCTACGACAACGACGAGGAGCCGAAGTTCATCGTGTGCTTCGACGAAGCGGGGGAGTCCGCCCGGTTCGAGGTGGCGGGCCTGGGCCTGACCGGCTTCAGCGTGGCGCCCGACGGGTCGGTCTGGGTGAAAGGTGCAGGGGCGTCATGGGCGTCCTCGGACAACGAGGGAACCGGCCTGTCGCAAGCCCCCCAGAAGGTCACGCTGCTCGCAGTGCCAGTCCCATGAATCGTCTTGTGCTGAGGAAGCACGAACGCCCCGGCGGCTGGCATCTGAACCATCCGAAGACCACCCTGCCGGAAACCTCTGCACACGACTCCCTCGCGCCAGCGGGCTGATGGGTAGCCAAGTTGCGACGCTTCGCCGCGTACCGCGCACGCGGAACGAGGAAGGCTCCGTTCGCGGTCGGACGGCATGAGATGCCGGGCCGGGGGTGGGGCCGCGGGTCAGTCGCGCAGGAGTTCCTCGATCCGCGCGAGGGTGCGCTCCATGCTCTGCCGGGTGTGCTCTGCCAGTAGCGGCTTGAGGAGGAGGCGGTCGGCAGGGCTTCGGTGCTCACGTCCCAGGTCTCCCGGATCCTGGTGCCGCTCTGGACGGGCTCGAGCTCGTAGCGCCAGGTGCGTCCTGTGAACAGCAGCGTCAAGGGGGTCGGCGCGAGTGTTCGCCAGGCGATCCGGCGGCCCTCCTCGAACTCCGTCACGACGTTGCGGGTCGCGTAGGGGACCCGCCAGTGCATGTCCATCCCGAAGGAGTCGCCCAGACCCAGTCGGCGCCCCTGGCGGCGGGCGCCCTGCACCGTCCCCGACCCGTCGAAGTCGCGGTGGCGCTCGGGCCGGGCGAGCAGGTCGAAGACCGCTTCCGGGGGCGCCGGGACGACGCCTTCGACGCAGACGGGCTCAGGACGCAGTCTCGGGGATGGCATGCCCCCCAGTCTCGTGGCAAGCAGCAGGTGCCGCGACCTGCTACTGCGGCAGCGACTCGACTTCACTGGTGTGGCCGTCGTC
>JBAVKQ010000323.1:0-28513 GCA_049688395.1 Candidatus Nanopelagicales bacterium | reverse complement strand
ATGGGAGCCCGCACGGGCACGACGAAGGAGCCGGCGATGAGCGATGAGGTGCGGTCCACCGACCTCGCGCTGGACGACGTCGCGGACGGGTCGCGGATCGGGTTCGTGCACTCAGCGGAGACCACCTCCGGGGTCAATGGGCCAGGGCTGCGCTACACGGTGTTCCTGTCGGGATGCCCGCTGCGCTGCCTGTACTGCCACAACCCCGACACGCAGACGATGCGCCTGGGCGAGCGGACCACCGCACAGCACGTGATCTCCGAGGCCGGCCGGTACCGGGCCTTCATCGCCCGTGGCGGCGGGCTGACGGTGACCGGTGGCGAGCCGCTGCTCCAGCCGAAGTTCGTCGAGGATCTGTTCGTCGGGGTCAAGGATGCCTACGGGCTGCACACCGCGCTGGACACGTCGGCCAACGGGGGCCACCGCGCCAGCGATCGACTGCTGGCCACCACCGACCTGGTACTGCTGGACATCAAGGCCGGCACGCCCGAGCTCTACGAGAAGGTCAGCGGCGGGGGTTCGCTGGCCGATGTGCTGGCGTTCAGTGCACGGTTGATCGAGCACCGCGTCTCGGTGTGGATCCGTTTCGTGCTCGTGCCGGGCCTGACCGACGGGGCTGCGGACATCGCCGCCGTGGCCGACCTGACCGCCGATCTCGGCGAGATCGTCGATCGGGTCGAGGTGCTGCCCTACCACCGGCTCGGCGTGGACAAGTACGCCGCGCTGGGCCGGGCCTATCCCCTGCTGGGCACCGAGCCGCCGACTCGGGAGTCAGTGGAGCAGGCGCTGAGCATCTTCCGCGCGCGGGGACTGTACGCGGTGGCGTGACGGCCCAGGCGCGGTCAGTCGTTCGGCACGTGCTCCACGCCGGCGCCCTCGACGCGACGCAGCGCAGGAGGAGCCGCCGAGGGCGCGGAGCCCCCGTGGCGGGACTCCGACAGACCGGCCAGGATGGTCTGCGTGGTCAGCGGGCCCGCCTGGGCCGGACCGGAGCGCAAAGCCGCCAACGTGGCGCAACTGATCTCCCCGCGCAGTCGCACGATCAGGGCGATGGCCAGCAACCCGATCCCGATGGCGCCCAGGTAGGGCTGGATCGGGGCGTAGACGTTCAGCGCGCCCGTTGTGCCGAGCAGGAGCAGCGCGAGCTTGTTGCACACAGGGCAGCCGATGGCCAAGTAGGCCAACAGGGAGCCGATCGCCCCTGCCCGAGCAGTGCGGGTGCCGGGCGCGGGATCGATCCCGTCGGTAGCAGCCAGCCGCAGCGGGGCCGGGCCCGCGTTGCGCACGTAGGTGGCGCTGAGCAGGCCGGACAGGATCGAGGTGACGATCAGCACGGTGGGCGACCACGCGGTGGGCTCGATCGAGCGGCCGAACACTGGGTTGGCCAACAAGGCGGTCGACAGGCCGAAGAAGAGATAGGTCGCACCAGCCACGGCGGCCGCAGCCAGCCAGCGACGGACCGACCAGGTCAGGAACGCGGCCAGGAAGCAGTTGTTCACCTGGGAAGGGTACCCCATGGGGTATCAGCTCGCTGTGGCGCCGGCCTCGCCGCCGGGCCTGCTGCTGATCTGGGCGATCATGTACGGGTCGGCGATGCCCTCCGGGCGTTCCAGCTCCGCACGCTCGGCCGGCTGGTGGCCGCGGCTGGCGGTGGCGGTTGGCGCGCGGGAAAGTTTGGGGGCTGGCGCCCCGGGCGGCGATGATGGGCCGGTGACCCGCGCCAGCCTGGACAAGCAGCCCAAGGACGTCGCGTCGATGTTCGACGACGTCGCGGCCAAGTACGACCTGACCAACGACGTGCTGTCCCTGGGACAGGACCGGTACTGGCGCCGCGAGGTCGTGCGCGCGGTGGGCGCCCAGCCCGGCCAGCGCGTGCTCGACCTGGCCGCCGGGACCGGGACCAGTTCGCTGCCCTTCGCCACCCGGGGCGCGGACGTCGTGTCCAGCGATTTCTCCCTCGGGATGCTCGCCGAGGGCCGCCGGCGCTACCCGGAGCTCCCGTTCGTGGCCGGGGACGCGACCACGCTGCCGTTCGCCGACGGCTCGTTCGATGCCGTGAGCATCTCGTTCGGCCTGCGCAACGTGGTGGACGTCGATGGCGCGCTGGCCGAGATGCACCGGGTGACCAAGCCCGGCGGGCGGCTCGTGGTCTGCGAGTTCAGCCACCCGACCTGGGCGCCGTTGCGGACCGTCTACGTCGAGTACCTGATGCGCGCACTGCCCCCGGTCGCGCGGCGGATCTCCAGCGCGCCGGACGCCTACGTCTACCTCGCCGAGTCGATCCGGGCCTGGCCGACCCAGCCCGAGCTCGCGGCCCGGATCTCGGCCACCGGGTGGACGCGCCCCGCGTGGCGCAACCTGTCCGGCGGGATCGTCGCGCTGCACCGCGCCACCGCGTAGCGACGCGGCTCCACCCGACCGCCCTTCGTGCTCCGATGCGTGGCAAGCGCTCCGTGCAAACGAGGAGCACGTGCCACGAGATGGAGCACGAACGGGGGTGACGGGCGCAGCGCCGGGGAGCAGCGCCGGGGAACCTCGGTAGAATTACCCAGTGACCGATCTGCGGACGACCCACGGCTGCATCGTGCGCACCGTGACCCTCGACGGGATCGACTCGGACCTGCTGTCGCTGCTGCCCAGCACGGGCGGGTTCGCGTGGGTGCGCAACGACGCCGGCTTCGTCGGCTGGGGTGAGGCGGCTCGATTCGAGATCGCCGGACCGGAGCGGTTCAGCCGTGCGCAGCGCTGGTGGAGCGCGTGGTGCGAAGCTGCTCAGGTCGATGACCAGGTCGGGGTGCGCGGCACCGGACCCGTGGCCTTCGCGTCGTTCACGTTCGACGCCGGCCCGCAGGCCTCCGCAGTGATCGTCCCCTCGGTCGTGGTCGGGCACCGGGCCGGCCGGACGTGGCTGACGACCGTGGAGTCCACCGACCTGATCGCGGACCCGGGCTCCGCAGCCGCCGGCGACACCGACCCGCAGCGGCCGGTCATCTCCGGCGCCCCGATCACCTGGGAACCAGGGACCCGGCCCACCGAGCACTGGGCTCGGGCCGTGGCCGAGGCGATCGGGCGGATCGCCGCCGGCGAACTGGACAAGGTGGTGCTCGCCCGGGACATCGTCGCGCAGCTGCCCGACACCCTGGACAGCGCTGCCCTGCTGGAACGGCTGGCTGGTGCGTACCCGGAGTGCTGGACGTTCAGCGTCGACGGCCTGCTCGGCGCCACTCCCGAACTGCTCGTACGCCGCGACGGCGACCGGGTCACCTCCCGAGTGCTGGCCGGCACGGTGCGTTCACGGGGCGAGGAGTCACTCGACGCAGCCCACGCCGCCGCCCTGCTGCACTCCGACAAGGACCTCGAGGAGCACGAGTACGCCGTGCACTCGGTGGCTGAGGCGCTGGCCGCGCACTGCACCGACCTGGATGTCCCGTCCGCGCCGCACGTGCTCTCGCTGGCCAACGTCCAGCACCTGGCCACCGACGTGACCGGGATGCTCGCCGATGGGGCGTCCGCCCTGGCGCTGGCCGCCTCGCTGCACCCGACCGCAGCGGTGTGCGGTACGCCGACCGAGCGCGCGGCCGCCCTGATCCGCGAGCTCGAGGGGATGGACCGCGGTCGCTACGCGGGCCCGGTCGGCTGGATCGACGCCCGCGGCGACGGCGAGTTCGGCATCGCGCTGCGCTGCGCGGCGGTCGAGGACTCCGAGCGCGGACCGGCCACCCGGCTGCGCCTGTATGCCGGGTGCGGCATCGTCGCGGGCTCGACGGCCGACGGCGAGATCGCGGAGTCGGAGGCGAAGCTCGACGCCGTCCGTCGAGCGCTGGCCGCAGGCTGAGGCTGATACCCCGTCGGGTATGCTGAGGCCCGCCTCGGTGGCCGGCACGGATGGGTGCCACCATGACGTGGCCACACGAACTGGACCAGCCGGTGCTGGGGCAGCCCCCGCCGGCCCCAGCACCGCGACGATCGGAGACGACATGGGTTTCTTCGCCAGACTGTTCGGCAAGGGCGAGAAGGTCGACATCAGTGCCGCCACGCTCAAGCCGCAGGGCGTGCGCCTGATCGACGTGCGCTCCCGCGGCGAGTTCCAGGGCGGGCACATCGCCGGGGCCAAGAACATGGACGTCGGCGGACCCAATTTCGCCCAAGGGGTCAAGCGGCTCAACGCCAAGCACACCTACCTCGTCTACTGCCAGAGCGGCGCCCGCTCGTCGCGCGCCGCGGGCAGCATGCGCGCCGCGGGCCTGACCGTGCTCGACGGCGGCGGGATGTCCAAGATGCAGTCCAACGGCTGGAAGGTCGGCCCCTGATCCTGCGAGCCCGTGATTCTGCCTGCCTTTCGTGACCGAGGCGAGCGTTGCAGGTGCGTACGTCACATTCCTGACAGTCGTGCTCCAACTGCCTTGCTGATCGCACTCAACAGGTCGTTCTCGGCGGCCCGATCCGGGGCATGGGCCACCAGCACGCGGACGCCACCCTCGGTCAGAGCTTCGGCGAGGGCACGGTCGAGCGCTGGCAGATCAGCCACTCGAACGGCGGGTGCGCCGGCGGCCCGGGCCACCGCGACGAGGTCCCGGCGCAGCGGGGTCCCGAAGATCCGCTCGAAGGCACCCGCATACGCCGGGCGGCCCTGTTCGAGCTGATGGAAGATCCCACCTCCGTCGTTGTCGATGACCACGATCACCAGATCCGGGGTCGGCTCGTCCGCGCCGACCAGCAGGCCGTTGTGGTCGTGCAGGAAGGCCAGGTCGCCCAGCAGCGCGACGGCCGGGCCACCGCCTGCGCACTGATGGGCCAGCGCGGCGCCCCACGCGGTGGACACCAGCCCGTCGATGCCGTTGGCGCCGCGGTTGCCGATGACCCGCAGACCGGTTCGGGCCGCCCCGAACGCCTCGATCTGGCGGACCGGCCACGAGGCTGCGACGAGCAGCAGGGCGTCGTCGGGAACCTGGGACCACACCCGCGCGGCCACGGCCGAGCCGCTCAGCACGGGTTCCGCGGACCGCAGCATCGCGGACACCACCTCGGACGCCGCCGCATCCGCTGCCTGCCACCCGGGCAACCAGGCGGGGTCGGGGCTGGCCTGTCCGGGCGGCAACGGAATCCCGGACAGCACGTGCGAGACGGTCCGCAGCGGATCGCAGACCTCCCGACCGGAGGTGGGCAACTCGATCGCAACGTGCCGTGCCGCACTGCGCACGAGCTCCATCGTGGGTCGAGACAGCCCCCACTGGCCCACGCTGAGCACCAGATCTGGGGCGTGCTCGGCGAGGAAGTCCGGGGCGCCCAGCACCACTGCGCCGTGGGCCAGGGCCGTGGGCGCGGCGTGCATGTTGGCCGACGGCTCGAACACGATCGGCCAGCCCGACGCACTCGCCAGCTCGGCCAGCCACTGGTGGTGGCCGCGCAGGGGCGCGCACGGCAGGTCACCGACCAGCAGGATCGCACGAGCGGGCAGGTCGCCGAGAGCCTCACGGGCGTCGCGATGGTCGCAGCCGGCCAGGGGTGGCAGCCGGGTGCGCGGCGGGGAAGCGGGACGCGCGGAGTCGGCAGCGTGCGCGGAGTCGGCAGCGTGCGCGGAGTCAGCGGGACGCGTGGAGTCAGCGGGACGCGGGCCCGGGACCAGGGGCAGCCGGAAGCCCACGTTGAGGTGCACCGGACCGGCGTGCGCCATCGCGGCACCGCCTTCCGCATCGCCCCGGGCGCCGGCGCGCGAGCCGTAAGCCGCCGCACGCCCCGGCACCCCGAGGGCTGCCCCGATCGCCATCCCCACCGACGCCCGGGCAGCTCGTTCGGCGGCCTCGAGTTCCTCGTCGGTGGCGCGCCGCGCCGCGCAGAGGTCGGTCGCGAACCTGGCCATGGCCCCGAAGAAGCCGACCTGGTCGATCGTCTGCGGTGACCCGACCCCACGGGACTCGGGCGGGCGGTCCGCGGTGAGCGCGACGAGCGGGACCGCACTGTAGGAGGCCTCAACCACCGCCGGCGCAAGGTTGGCCACGGCGGTGCCCGAGGTGCAGGCCACCACGACCGGCCGACCCGACACCTTGGCCAGGCCGAGGGCGAGGAACCCGGCGCTGCGCTCGTCGATGCGCACGTGCAGCCGGACGCGGCCGAGTTCGGCCAGCCGCAGCGCCTCGAAGGCCAGCGGGGCCGAGCGGGATCCCGGCGCGAGCACGACCTCACGCACACCCTGGTGCACCAGCTCGTCGAGCAGGGCGCGGGCCAGCGCGGTGGCCGGGTTCATGGTCGGCAAGCCGGTCTCAGACCACGGCCAGCAGCCGGGCGCAGCGCGCCAGCCGCTCACGCCACCACATGGTCCGCTCGGCGCCCAGCGCATCGGCCGCGCGGCCCAGTGCCTGCTCGTCGGGCAGCCGCCGGGTCACGGTCATCTGGCCATTGCGCGGGATCAGCGTGCCAGCGCTCACATCATCGGCGAGCAGCAGCCCGGTGCCCAGCCCGCACGCCCCGGCCAGATCAGGCACGGCCGCAGCCAGCGCCAGCCCGGCGCACAGTCCCACCGAGGTGTTCATCTCTCCGGAGACGACCACCGGCAGGCCGATCTCCTCGATCAGCGCCAGCGCGCGTGCCACCCCGCCCACGGGCGCGACCTTGACGATCAGGACGTCGCCGGCCGAACGCAGCGAGGCGGCCAGGTCATCGGCGTACAGGTCGCGCGCGCGGCGCAGGCCCTCGTCGACGGCGATCCGCACGTTCACCTCGTCGTCGACAAGGCGATAGCGCAACTCGGCGAGCTCGGTGGTGGTGCGACACGGTTGCTCGAAGTAGTCGAGCACCGAGCCGAACTCGGCGGCGAACATGCGCGCGGCTCGGCGTGCCTGCGCCAGCGTCCACGCGCCGTTGGCGTCCAGGCGGATCAACGGATCGCGCACCCCGGCTTCGGAGAGGGCTGCGCGCACGGTGGCCACCCGGGACAGGTCGTCGGCCAGCGCGGCCCCGGCCTCGCCCACCTTCACCTTGAACGTCGTGGCCCCGGTCTGGGCCACCGCATCGGTGACGAACCGGGCGATGTCGGCGTGCGGCAGCGCCGGGACGATCACGTTCACCGGCACCGTGGTGCGCACCGGCTCGGGCCAGGTACCCCACGCGGCCTCGACCGCGGCGGCCAGCCAACGGGCGGCCTCCCAGTCGTCGTACTCCGGGAACGGCGCCCACTCCGCCCAGCCCGACGGCCCGGCGAACAGCAGGCCCTCGCGGTGCTCGGTGCCCCGGAACCGCCGATTCAGCGGCACCCGGAACGGCACGGCGACCGCGCCCAGCTGCGACGGGGTGAGTTCGGGCAACGTGTGACCGGCTTCGCGCGGCCGGACCGGCTGGGCCGGCGCCCCGGTGGGGGTCGCTGCGGGTGGGACAGCCATCGTCGGGTCGCCGGCCATCGCGGTCACGGGCGCTTCGGGAACTTGGCGAAGTCCGGGGTGCGCTTGCCCGTGTAGGCGTCGCGGCCCTCCTGGGCCTCCTCGGTCATGTAGAACAGCAGCGTCGCGTCCCCGGCCAGCTGCTGGATCCCCGCCAGCCCGTCGTCGGCAGCGTTGTGCGAGGCCTTGAGCATCCGCAACGCCAAGGGCGACATCGTGAGCATCTCCCGGGCCCACACCATGGTCTCCTCCTCGAGCTCGGCCAGCGGCACCACCTGGTTGACCAGGCCCCACTCGTAGGCCTGCTCTGCGCCGTACTGCCGGCACAGGAACCAGACCTCACGGGCGCGTTTCTGCCCGATCTGGCGGGCCAGCAAGCCCGAGCCGTAGCCCCCGTCGAAGGAGCCCACCTTCGGCCCGGTCTGGCCGTAGCGCGCATTGTCCGAGGAGATGGTCAAGTCGCAGCAGATGTGCAGCACGTGCCCGCCGCCCATCGCGTACCCGGCCACCATCGCCACCACCGGCTTGGGCAGCCGGCGGATCTGCACCTGCAGGTCGAGCACGTTCAGGCGCCCGATCCCCTTGCCCGCGACCTCGTCGTCACCGATGTAGCCGTCGTTGCCGCGGATCCGCTGGTCGCCTCCCGAACAGAAGGCCCAGTCACCCTGGCCGGTCAGGATGATGACGCCGACCCGGTCGTCGTCGCGCGCGAGGTTGAACGCCTCCGCCAACTCGAACAGGGTCTGCGGGCGGAACGCGTTGCGCACATCGGGCCGGTTGATCGTGATCTTGGCCACGCCGTCGCCGGACAGCTCGTAGCGGATGTCGGTCCACTGGCCCACGGCCTGCCAGTCGGCAGCAGGACGGACCGTGGAGACGGCCGGGTCGGCGTAGGCGGGGCTGTCCTCGGTGACGACGGGAATCGAGGAGTATCGGTCACGGGTGTCCACGATTCACAGGGTAGGGCACGCTCACGTGCCCGGTCGGGAACCACCTCGGGGTGGCTGCGGCCGGCTACCGGTCCGGGACGGGGCCGACCATGCGGTGCACCTGGGCGCCGTCCAGCAGGCGAGCCGGCTTCGACGTGGCGGTCACGACCAGGCCGAGTCGTTCGTAGAGCGTCCGCGCCCGGGTGTTCGCGACGTCGACATCCAGGGCCAGCGCGCCGCAATCCGCGCGCCGGGCACGATCGAAGGCATCAACGAGCAACAGCTGCCCGACCCCGGTCCCCCGCGCCTGCGGGCGCACCGCGACCGCCTGCAGGTACCACTGGCCGGGCTCGTGGTGGTCGAGTGCCTCGAGCAGGGGTCGACCGAGCACGGTGACCGCACCAGCCCGCAGGGCCGCCAGCCCTGCCGCGCGCAACAGTGCCCCGTTCCCGTCCGGGGTCCCGAACGCGAAGCCCTGGCAGAATCCGGCGGGCTCGCCGGCCACGTCGGCGAGCACCGCGTGCTGGTGGGAGTAGGCGTGGTCCTGCTGGCGGGCGAGCGTGGTGAGGATCGCTGCGGACCGCCGCCCGAGCAGACTGGCGAAGAAGCCGTCAGCGGCCTCGTCCAGGCCCCACGCGATGAACCGGGCATCCGAGGGGGTCGCCGGGCGCAGGACAGGAGATCTGAGCACCCGGTCAGGCTAGTCCCGGGCGACAATGACCCCCATGACTGCCACCGAGGCCTCCGGCGCGCGTCGCCGCGGTCCGCGGTCAGGGGGTGCCGACACCCGGGCGGCGATCCTCGCAGCGGCACGCGAGGAGTTCATCGAGAAGGGCTTCGCCGCGGCGACGGTCCGCGGCATCGCGGCGCGGGCCGGCGTGGACGCCGCGATGATCAACCACTACTTCGGCAGCAAGGCCGGACTGTTCGGCGAAGTCACCCACATCCCGGTGGATCCGACCGCGGGCCTGACCACGGCACTGGCTGGCCCCCGCGAGCAACTGGGTCACCGGCTGGCCCTGTTCGTGCTCACCACCTGGGAGGACCCGGCGTTCCGTGACCCGGTCCTGGCGATGATTCGCTCGGCCGACACCGAGGGCAACGGAGTCGCGCTGATGCGCGGGTACTTCTCCAGCCAGCTGATCCCGTTGGTCGCCGAGCAGGCTCGTGGGCCCGATCCGATGCGCGCCACCGTGCTGGCGATCGCCCAGGTGATCGGGGTGGTGACCGGCCGGCACCTGATCGGGCTGCCGCAGCTGAGCGAGCCCGGCGTCGCCGAACTGGCCGCCGGGATCGCGCCGGTCGTGCAGCGCTACCTCGACGGGGAGCACGTCGGCTGAGCCGGGGTGGCCGGCGACTGGGCGACTGGGGGTGCGGGATCAACCCGGCGTATTCGCCCCGTTGAGCAGCACCATCCGCTCCTCGATGGTGGCCGGCACGACGCTCACCTCGGCGGCCATCCCGCCGGCGGACAGGGCGTGGGCGACCTCGTCGAGGGCCACCCCGGCCACGCGCACGGAGGTGCCGGCCAGCGTGACCGGCAGCCCGAGCCGACTGAGCAGGTCGAACGCACCGGCCCAGTCCGCGACCTCGACGCGCACTGCCGAGGTCCCGGCCACCAGTTCCGCCTCGCTGCCCTGTCCGACCAGCCGACCCCCGGACATCAGGAGCAACCTGTCGCACTGCTGGGCCTCCTGCATGTTGTGCGTGGTCACCAGCACCCCGACCCCGGCGTCGGCGCGGCCGTGGATCGTGGCCCACAGGTCGCGGCTGGACAGCGCGCTGACCCCGGAGGTCGGCTCGTCGAGGACGAGCAGCTTCGGTTCGTGCAGCAGCGCACACGCGAAGGCCAGTTCGCGCTGGCTGCCCAAGGAGATGGTGCCGACCAGCGCGTCGCGCATCCCGGTGAGCACTTCGGGGAGCTCCGGGCGCGACCGACCGTAGACGTCGGCGACGAACGCGAGGTTCTCCCGGACGCTCAGGTTCGCGTACAGGCCCAGCCCCTGCGGGACATACCCGATCCAGCGGCGTACCTCGCGGTCCGGGCGCTGACCCAGCAGCACCGAGTGACCCGAACTGGGGGCGAGCAGACCCAGCGCCATCCGCAGCGCGGTCGTCTTGCCCGCACCGTTGGCACCGAGCAGGCCGACCACCTCGCCGGGTCCGACGGAGAACGACACATCGTCGACGGCCACGAAGTCGCCGAACGTCCGGCGCAGGCGCTGGACCGCCAGCAGGGTCGACTGCCCGGACTGGGCGCCGGACGCGCGGCCGGCCGGCTGTGCGGGTGCGACTGGTGCGTCGGGTGCGCGGGCGGGATCCCCGGGTTCGCTCATGCGGTCGTCCGCTGGGCAGCCGCGTGCAGCGCCCGACCGATCACGACATCCTCGAGATCGGCATCGATGACGGTCAGGCCGTCGGGTGGATCCCCGTCGGGCCACAGCTCGTGGGTGGCCCGGCCGCGGCGCCACGCCCACTCGGGGCGGACCGCCGCCCGGGCGCTGGTGAGCACGCCGGGCAGTGCCGCCAGGACCTGTGCAGGAGTGCCCGAGACCAGGGTGCGGCCATGGTCGAGGACCAGCACGTGCCGCGCTCGCTCGGCCTCGTCGAGGTAGGTCGTGCTCATCAGGACCGCGGCCCCCGCGGCCGCGGCCCGGGACGCCAGCCGCCACAGGTCCACGCGGCTGACCGGGTCCACACCGGTGCTGGGCTCGTCGAGGACCAGCAGTGTCGGGTCGTGCACCATGGCCAGGATCACCCCCAGTTTGCGGCGCATCCCCCCAGACAGCTGCCCGGACAGCCGATCGGCGAAGGCCTCGAGGCCCGCTGCCGCCAAGAGGTCGTCGGCGCGCCGGGCCAGGTCCGCCCCCCGCAGGCCATGGGCGCCACCGACGAATTCGAGGTTCTCCTGCACCGACAGGCCCACCCAGCTGCCGCTGCTGGCCGGCAGGTAGCCGATCGACGCCTGCTCAGGGGCTCGCACCGAGCCCGACGTGGGCGCGACCTGGCCGACCACTGCCCGCAGCAGCGTGGTCTTGCCCGCACCGTCCCCGCCGACGACCGCGGTGACCGCACCTGCCGGGGCGGTGAGACTCACCCCGTCCAGCGCCCTGGTGTCGCCGAACCGCACGGACAGGTCCTGGACCTCGACCAGCGCCGGGCCTCTCACGCGGACACCGCCGGGGTGGCGCCGGAGGTGCCCTCGGGGGCATCGACCCTGCCCCGGTCATCGGAAGCGGTCGTCCCCTGCGTGCGACGCCTGCCCGGCGCCAGGTCCCGGCGGAACCTGGTGACCGCACCGGTGAACACCACGGCAGCCATCACCGTCAAGGCCAGGAACGGCATCCAGAGGGTCTCGATGCCAGCACCACGGATCATGATCCCCTGGGAGATCATCGTGAAGTAGGTCAGCGGCAGCAGGTAGGAGATCCAGCGCACCGCCCACGGGATCGCCACCAGCGGGAAGATCATCCCCGACAGCAGGATCTGGGGCATCAGGACCATGAACGCCGCCTGGATGGCTTGCCCAGCGTTCTGCGAGATCGTGGAGATGAACACCCCGATCCCCAGAACGAGGAACAGGAACAATCCCGCGCCGAGCGCGTACTCGGCGGGGTTGCCGTTGAACGGGACGTCGAAGAGCAGCATCCCCAGGACCGTGACGATGACCATGTCGATCGCGGCCACCAGGAAGTAGGGAGCGATCTTGCCCAGGATCACCGCGCTGGGCGTGATCGGCATCACGGCGAGTTGCTCGAGCGTGCCGGACTCGCGCTCGCGGACCATCCCGATACTGGTCACGAGGGTGCCGATGAAGGCCAGGATCAGGCCGATGATCGAGGGGATCATCACCCAGGACGTCGTGAGGTCGGGATTGAACATGATCTCGGTCGTGACCGCATCACCGGCGCGGTTGAGCACGGAGACCGCCGACTGCGCGCCGAACAGGTTCGACCCGTCGACCAGCGCCGTGACCGGCTGCGCACCGGTGACCAGGGCGACGTCGACCTCGTTGTCGACGATCAGCTCCTCGGCGGCGGCCCGGTCGGCGACGGTGTCGATCGTGTCGACCTCGAAGAAGTCCGGGAGGGTGGCCGCCACCTGGGTGGCCTGCGGGCCGACGACGGCGGTCTGGACGCTGTCGACGGTGAAGTTGGCCGCATACCCGAAGACGATCAGCAGCAGCAGGGGCAGCCCGATGAGCATGCCCAGGGTGCGGCGGTCTCGGACCAGCTCGCGGAACTCCTTGACGATCATGGCGCGCATGCCGCGACGATACGCTCCCGGTCCGACACGGGTCCACAGATGTTGAATTAGGTGCCTCGCCCGTGGGCTGCCCGAGGGGCAACCGATTCGCCACCGGGCTCCCGCCGACGTACCCGGTCACAGGTCGTCAGCGCGGTCGTTTCGGCGCCCGAGCAATGAGCGGGCAGGCCGTCGAGCCCTGGACCCACCGACAGGGAACCCGATGCGCTGGGGGCTGGGGGAAGCAGGAGCACACGAGCGCACTCGCGATGTCAGACCTGGCGCCTACTTTTCGTACAGGTGTTCGGATAGGAACTGGGGGGTGTGATGAGGTCGACAGGTGGTCTGCTGGAACGTGGGCTCGTGGTGGGGGATGCCTCGGGCGAGGTGGTCGCGGTCTGGGATGCGGTGGCCGGGGCGGCCATGGCCAGCCCGGCGGTGGGGTCGGCCGCGGGGGAACGCCCGGCTGACGATGTGGAGGTGCTGGCCCGGTGCCTGGGCTCGGTGGAGCACGAGTTGGGTCGGCGGATGGTCGCTGCCGCAGCGGCCGGGTCCCTGCCGTTGGTGGGGCAGGGGGCAATGCTGCTGGGACGGGGCTGGTCATCGGGGTGGGCTCGGCGGTTGGCCCGGTGCGCAGCCCTGGCCGCGCGTTACCCGTCGCTGGACGCCGCGTGGGCTGCGTGGGTGATCAGCAGTGAGCATGTCGATCCGCTGGCCCGCCGTGTCGACATTCTGACCGCCGAGCAGTTGGCCGGCGTGGTGGCTGAGCTGGACCCGTTGTGGGGGCAGCTGTCACCGCCGGCGGTGGCCGGGTTCGTGGCCGCAGTGCTCCGGATGCTGCACCCGCCCCCGGATCCGGACCCTGAGGAGGTCGGGGCCCACGAGGCCCGGGCCCTCTCGTTCTCCGTGCATGGCGACACCGTGCTGTTGGCCGGGTCGTTGCCGCGCGTGGAGGGCGAGGCCGTCATCGCGGCGGTCGAGGCGTTCGCCGAACGGCTGCGCAGCACCGCTGACCACGTCCCCGCCACGGCGCGGCGTGCCGACGGGTTGGTGGCGTTGGTCAACGCAGCCCACGCCGCCGGGGCGCTACCCACCCGCGGCGGTCTTCCGACCTGCGTGTCGGTGAGCCTGGCCGCCACCGCGACGGGCGATGCGGTCTGGACGACCAGCCGCGGGCACTGGCTCACCTCGGCCGAGGGCCGCTTCGTGGCCTGCGACGCCGTGGTGACCCCGATGCTCATCGAGGACCCCAGCGCCTGCGCACAGGACTCAGGCAGCACTTCCGCGGCCACCGATCGCACCGGGCTGCCTACAGCGGCCGATCGGATCGCCGCCCTGGCCGCCACGCAACTCAGGACCCAGATCCCCTTGGCCGTCGGGCGCTCAGCACGCACCGCCACCCCCGCACAACGCCGGGCCTTGGCCACCCGGGACCGGGGCTGCGTCATCCCCGGCTGCCAGATACCGCCCGAAGCCTGCCAAACCCACCACCTGCACGAATGGGCCGCAGGCGGGACCACCGACACCAACAATCTCGTCCTGCTCTGCTGGGCCCATCACCGCCAAGTCGACCTCGGGATGTGGACCATCCACCCCAGGCCACCCGAAACAGGGCCGGCTGAGTCCGAAGCAATCCCAGGTCCGGAAATTGACGGCGCAGCCCAAGCCCAACCGGATCCGCCCCGACCAGATCCGCCCCGACCAGATCCGCCCCGACCCGGGGCGCCTTGGCCTGGCCAACCTTGGCCTGCGAACAACGGCGCACCATTCACGTTGCACGACTGCCGCGGTCCCGCTGGCGGCTGTGAGTCCGGCGGCTCTACGCGGCTTGGACCCAGGGTGGGAATCCGGCTCGCCTACTACCCTGTGACTGCCATGCGACCCGACACCCCGTCCCCGGACCAGTCCGGCGACCGACCCCTCGGGGGCGCTTCGGCACGACGATGTGTGGGCATCGAGGTCCCGCCCGGGCCACCCGGGCTGGCTGCACTGATGCCTGCCCTGAGGGCCGCGCTGACCGGGAGCGGACCCGCGGTGGCGCTGACCCCGGGCACCGGATCGGCGGAGTACCGGTCGCGGATCGCAGCTGCCGTGCAACCCGGCGTCGACGTGCCTGTCGGGACGGCAGCGGTGATTGCCACGTCGGGGTCGACAGGTGATCCGGCCGGCGTGCTGCTGCCCCGATCGGCGCTGCGGGCAGCGGCCGAGGGGTTCACGCAACTCTGCGCCAGCACGGCCAGGGCCGGGCACCGGTGGGTCGCCGCGCTCCCGCTGCACCATGCCGGCGGCTTCATGGTTGCGGTGCGCGCTGCGGTGGCCGACACGACCCCGGTCGGGCTGGCCAGCCTCGGTGGGGCGCAGCCGTTCAGCGTCGCCGCGTTCGCAGAGGCCACCGAGCGGGCCTCGGCGGCAAGTAGCCAGGACGCTCGCCCGCTGGCGGTGTCCCTCGTACCACCGATGCTGGCGCTGCTCGACGATGCGGGGCCGATCGGCCGGGACCTCCTGGCCCATTACGACGCCGTCCTGGTCGGCGGCGCGGCCACACCCGGACCGCTGGTGCACCGGCTGCGGGTCGCCGGCGTCAGCGTACTGCGCTCCTACGGGATGACCGAGACCTGCGGGGGTGTGGCCTTCGACGGCCGTCCACTGCCCGGCATCTCGGTGCGCGCCGACCAGGCCGATCGACTGCTGATCTGCGGACCCCAGGTGGCCGCCGGCTACCGCGACGGCCGCGATCCCGACCGCTGGCAGGCCACCGCCGACGGTGCCCGGTGCTTTCGCACCTCGGATCTGGGACAGGTCGGCCCAGACGGCCTGGTCAGCATCACCGGTCGGGTCGACGACGTCGTCCAGGTGGGCGGGGCCTCGGTCTCGTTGGCCGCAGTCCGGGAGGCGCTGCTCGAGGACCCACGCCTATCGGACGCGGAGGTGGTTGCCGTCGCCCACCGGCGATTCGGCGTGACCATCGCGGCCTTCGCGGTGCCCGCAGGCGGACCGGGCTCCGTGGGCTTCGCCACGAGCGAGCCGGCACCGGGTCACCCCGCCGCCGAACACCTCGCCGACGCGGTCTCCCGGGTGGCGCTGTCACCAGACGGGTTGGCGGACTTCGTGGCTCTGCGACTGGGGCCAGCTGCCCGACCCCGCCTCGTCCGGTTCGTCGACGGGCTGCCGATGCTGGCTGCCGGCAAGCCCGACAGTCGTGCGCTGCGGCAACTGGCCAGCGACGCGCTGGAAGCGGGGAGCGGTCCAACCGCCCATGACAGGATCCGGCCATGACCAGCGCGGCGCAGTGGATCGGGGGCGCCCGGCCCCGAACACTGCCCGCGGCCGTGGCTCCTGTCCTCGTGGGCACCGCCGTCGCCACCTGGGACGCCCAGGCGATCTGGGACCGCGCCCTGCTGGCCCTGGTCGTGGCCCTCGCGTTGCAGGTCGGGGTCAACTTCGCCAACGACTACAGCGATGGCATCCGCGGCACGGATCACGCACGGGTCGGGCCGGTGCGCCTGGTCGGCCAAGGTCTTGCCGAGCCGTCCGCGGTGCAGCGCGCAGCGCTGTTCTCGTTCGCCGTCGCCGGCGCTGCCGGCCTGGGACTGGTCCTGCTCAGCGGGCTGTGGTGGCTGCTCGCGGTCGGGGCTGCGGCGATCGTCGCCGCCTGGACCTACACCGGTGGCCCCAGGCCCTACGGCTATGCGGGGCTGGGCGAGGTGTTCGTGTTCGTGTTCTTCGGCCTGGTCGCCGTGGGCGGGACGGCCGCGGTCCAGGTCGGCGCGGTCAGCGCCCTGGCGTGGCTGTGCGGCGTGGGCGTGGGCGCGCTGTCCTGCGCGATCCTCGTGGTCAACAACCTGCGCGACATCCCCGGTGACACCACTGCCGGCAAACGCACACTGGCCGTCCGGCTCGGCGACGCACGCACGCGCGGGCTCTACGAGGCCCTGATCTGGGGCGCGCTGGTCGTCCCCGCAGCGATCGGCGCAGTCGGCCTGACCGGACTCCTGGACTGGCCGGTCGCCGCCCTCATCGGGCTCGGCGCGATCCCCGTGGCCATGGCTCCGCTGCGCGCTGTGCGCGTCGGCGCGCTCGGGCCGGCCCTGGTCCCGGTCCTCGGCGGGACCGGTCGGCTGCTGCTCGGGTACGGACTGCTGCTCTCGGCAGGGATCGCCCTGGGCGCCCTCGTCGCCGGCTGAACAGCGGGCCGCGCCACCGCGAAACCGCCATCGCCGCCGTCACCGCGAAACCACGCCACCAGCGCAGCCAACTGGGTCGCCACATCGCCCAGCCCACGAGCGATCCCGCCCCCGCGGGCGCGCAGTCGCCGAACGGCAAGTAGCCTCGAAGCAGCCCCAGCCACAACCGCCCCGCCGCCCAGGAGGACTGCTCATGCTGCTGTTCAACCCCGCCGACTACAAGCCCGACTTCCTCGACGACGCCAGCAGCGCATCGATGACCGACCTGGTCGGATTCTTCGAGGCAAAGGGCCTGGCCGAGATGAAGTCCGAGTACCACGCAGGGACCTGGTACACCGACTTCCTCGAATTCAACGCCGAGCAGGGCCTGTTCGCCGGCGTGGCGACCCCAGCCAACGTCGGCGCCCTGCTCGACGGCACCCCGGCGACCCGCTGGGACACCGCCCGCATCAACGAGCTCAACGAGATCCTGGGCTTCTACTCCTTGGGCCACTGGTACGCCTGGCAGGTCAGCATGCTGGGCCTGGGCCCGGTGTGGACCAGCGCCAACGAGGGCGCCCGGCGGCTGGTGGGTGAGCTGCTGCGCGACGGTGGCATCTTCGGGTTCGGCCTGTCCGAGCGCGCGCACGGCGCGGACATCTACTCCACCGACATGATCCTGACTCGCACGCCCTCGGCAGACGGGTGGGTCGCCAACGGTGGCAAGTACTACATCGGCAACGGCAACGAGGCCGCACGCCTGAGCGTCTTCGGCAAGTTCGCCGACGACGACCCAGATCACCCCGGCGAGTACGTCTTCTTCCTGGCCGACACCAAGCACCCGTCCTACGAGCTGGTGAAGAACACCGTCCATGGCCAGATGTTCGTCGCGGAGTTCGCGCTGCACGATGCCCCCGTGACCGAGGCCGACCTGCTGCACGTGGGCCGGCCAGCCTGGGACGCCGCCCTGGCCACCGTCAACGTCGGCAAGGTGCAGCTCGGGTGGGCCTCGATCGGCATCGCGGAGCACTCGTTCTACGAGGCGGTCGCGCACGCCAACAACCGCATCCTCTACGGCCAGCGGGTCACCACCTTCCCGCACGTGCGCCGGATGCTGGCCGACTCCTACGCCCGGCTGCTGGCCATGAAGATGTACGCCGCCCGCTCGGCGGACTACCTGCGCGCCGCGAGTGCCGAGGACCGCCGGTTCCTGCTCTACAACCCGATCATGAAGATGAAGGTCACCTCCGAGGGCGAGCGGGTAGTCAACCTGCTCTGGGAGGTCATCGCCGCGCGCGGGTTCGAGAAGGACACCTACTTCGAGTCAGCGGTCTCCGAGATCCGGGCGCTGCCCAAGCTGGAGGGCACCGTGCACGTCAACCTCGCGCTGGTGCTGAAGTTCCTGCCCAAGTACATGGCTGCTGCGGCCGGTGCGCCCGGCACCTACGAGCCCGTCGGCGTGCGCCGGGAGGTCGGTGACGACGCCTACCTGTTCGCCCAGGGCCCGGCCTCGGGCCTGGGCACGATCGAGTTCCATGACCCACGACCCGCATTCGCGCGGTTCGCGCACCTGCCCAACGTCGCGACGTTCACCGAGCAGGTCATGGCCCTCGGGGCGCTGCTGATGACCTCGCCGCCGTCCAAGGCGCAGTCCAAGGACCTGGACTTCCTGCTGACCCTGGGACAGCTGTTCACCCAGGTCGTCTACGCCCAGCTCGTGGCCGAGGCAGCCGACCTCGCACTGTCCGAGGACACCGAGGGCGCCCGACCTGGATCGGTATCGGATCTGCGTGACCTCACCGAGGCGCACGTGGACCGCATGTTCGCGGTGTTCGTGCAGGACGTGGCGGAGTTCGCCGTGGCACTGCACGGGCAGCCTGCCGCGACCCAGGCCCAGCAGTCCGGCGCCCTGTCGCTGATCAAGCGGCCCTCGCTGCCCGCCGAGGCCGAGGACGCGTTCGTCGCCGAGGTGCTGTCCTACGACGGGGCCTGGACGATGACACCCTGATCCCGGGGCACCGCCTACCTGACGCGCGCGGCCTCGAGCCGCTCGACCAGGGCAGTCAGCGAGGACTTGGCCTGCTCGTACCCGGTGGCGTCCTCGGCGAGTTGTTCAGCCAGCGCGCCCGGGACATCGGCCGCGCGCGCCTCCAGGGCCCTCCCGGCGTCAGTCAGGCGCACCGTGACCCGACGTTCGTCGGCCGTGGTCCGCGTTCGCTGGACCAGCCCGGCGGTCTCGAGTCGGCGGATCAGCGGCGAGAGCGTTCCGGAGTCCAGGGCCAGCCGATCGCCGATCTCCCCGACACCGAGGCCGTCGTCCTCCCAGAGCACCAGCATCACCAGGTACTGGGGGTAGGTCAGGCCCAGGTCGGCCAGCAGCGGTCTGTACGTCGCGGTCAGTTCCCGGCTGATCCGGTGGAAGAGGAAGCAGAGCTGGTTGTCCAGCCGAAGCTGGGGCAGGGTCATCGCTGCCCCGCCCAGGTCGCCGGCACCGCCCGGGTCACGCGGCTCGGTCGGCCAGCAGGTCCCTGATGTCGTCGACGAGCTTGGCCGGCTCGGTCTTGGGGGCGTAGCGCTTCACGGTCCGGCCGTCCGGGGCGACGAGGAACTTGGTGAAGTTCCACTTGATCGCCGAGCCGAGCAGGCCACCGGTGTGCTCCTTGAGGAATGCGAACACCGGGTCGGTGCCCCTGCCGTTGACGTCCACCTTGCGCATCAGCGGGAACGTGACGCCGAAGTTGACCGTGCAGAACTCCTCGATGGCCGCATCGTCACCGGGCTCCTGGTGGGCGAACTGGTCGCAGGGGAAGCCGAGCACGACCAGGCCCTGCGGGCCGAACTGCGTGTGCAGAGCCTGCAGACCCTCGTACTGGGGGGTGAACCCGCACTTGCTGGCGGTGTTCACGATGAGCAGCGGCCGACCGCGGAACTGGCCGAGGTCGATCTCCGTACCCTGGTTGGAGGTGGCGGTCAGGTCGAAGAGGGTGGATGTCATAGATAGATTGTGCACAATTCAATTGTGCACCGCAAGTCGTCCCGACACGTATTCTACGACCCAGGAGCCTGCGCGGCCCGGGAGTTCTGCGATCCGGGGACCCTACGCGCCTGAGTGATCCGACTCGTCAGCGCCCGGGCGCGGGGTGGCCGCAGGTCCGGAACTCGGCGGCCCGGAGCTGGCGGCTGGCCCATCGCTGTCCGGCGAGGCACCGCCGCCGCCCTCGCGCTCGCGCCGCAACCGCTCCATGCGCGTGGCCCAGGACTGCTCGTCGAGCTTCTTGAGGAAGTCGGGGTCATCGTCGGGAGCGACCGGCCCACGGGGACCGGGCCGTCGGCCGCTGGACCCGCCGCCACCATCGCCGCCCGACGGGGGCCGCTGCGCGCGCGGGCGCCCCAGCACCAACCAGAGCACAGGTCCGGCGATGAACACGAGCAGGATCACGACCGCCCACAGCCACTTGGGCAGGATCCGCGCCTCACTGGCCGGTGTGCGCGAGATGTCGATCAGGACATAGATGTAGAGGGTGATGACGGCCAGAACCAGCAGGAACCTGCCCATGTCAACCCCTCTCGTGAGCGAACTCAAGGCTAACCCGCACGGAAGCAACCGGCCACCAGAGGGCCCTCATCGGCGGGCCCATCTCTGCCAGGTCGATGCGCTCTGGGGTGATCGGTGGCAACCGCCTTGCAGCGACTGACCCCCACCGGCTCCAGCCGCCCATCGGGCGTAGGCTCGTCACCCATGAGCAACCCTGACTTTTCGGGCAGCCCGTCCGAACCCTCCATCCAACCCCAGGCCCCGCAGGACGAGCAGCACCTGCCCGCTCCAGTCCCACACGCCGGCGGACGATATGCCGCTCTGCGTCTGGTGATCCTGCTCGCGGTCGGGGCTGTGCTCTACCTCGTGGGCCTGCGCGGCTGGCTGCTCGCCTTCGCGGCCGTGCTGGTCTCCGGGATCCTGAGCCTGTTCCTGCTGATGAAGCAGCGCAACGACGCGGCAGCGAACCTGGAGCGCAACCTCGAGCACTGGAAGCACCGCCGCGCGCACGAGGACGAGGACGCCGACGAGGCGCAGTGAGTCATCGCCGCTGCCGGGATCGCCCCCCGGCTTCGCGCACCCCGGCTTGCGAGATCACACCCCAGCGTAGGAGTGCAGGCCGCCGGCGAACAGGTTCACGCCGAAGAAGTTGATCAGGAAGCACGCGAACCCGAGCAGGGCGATCATCGCGGCCCTGCGACCCTTCCAGCCGGCAGTCGCCCGGGCGTGCAGGTAGGCGGCGTAGACCAGCCAGGTGATGAACGCCCAGGTCTCCTTGGGGTCCCAACCCCAGTACCGGCCCCAGGCGTCCTCGGCCCAGATCGCCCCGGCGATCACCGCGAACGTCCACAGCGGGAACACGAACGCGTTGACCTTGTAGGCCAGCGTGTCCAGGCTTCGCGAGTCGGGGACCCTGGCGGCGATCGAGTGGGCGAGCCGGGCGTCGGGGTTGCGCTCCGCTCGGTCGGCGACCAGGTAGAGGATCGTCGCGGCGGCCCCGACCGTGAACGCGCCGCCGGAGATGATCGCCGCGGACACGTGGATGACCAGCCAGTAGGACTTCAGCGCGGGCACGAGCTGGGGGCTGTCGTTGTAGAGCAGCAGCACGGCCACGCCGAGCGTGATCAGGCTGGCCATGGTCACCAGCAGACCCAACCAGCGCACATCGCGGCGGATCGAGACGCCGAGGAACACCCCTGTGATTGCCACCGCGGAGGCCAGGGAGTACTCGTACATGTTGCCCCAGGGCGCACGGCCGGCCCACAGGCCGCGGACGATGAGCCCGGCCAGCAGCAGCCCGAACGCCAGCCACGTCAGCGACATCGCGATGTTCGCCGCCTGACGGCCGGGGGGCAGTTCGTCGGGCGTGGCTCCACTCCCACCCGACCGGCCGGCACGTCGACCACCGCGCCGCGCCTCGGCGGCCATCTGCGCCTCGACCTGCGCTGAGGTCGTGCGGGCCGCGGCCCGGGCCTGGGCTGCCGCATCCGGGGCCGCGGAACCAGCTGAGCCCACTGACGCCAGCTGCACCTCGACGGGCTGCGCCATCGGTTCCGGCCCGGGCGTCGGCGCCCCGTCCCCGCTGTTGCGCGTGGCGGCGAAGGACACGGCGAACGAGATGAAGGCCAGGGCGTAGACGCCCATCGCCGCGTAGACGAGCAGATTGCTCCACTGGGCCAGCGTCATGTCGCTTCCTCCTCGTTGCGCGAATGCTCGATCGGCCCGCCGAGGGCGGCGACCAGAGCCGCCACCTCGCCGGTCACATCTGCGGAGTCCGAGCGCGACAGGCCGGCGACCTGGACCCGGACAGCCTGCGCCGGATCAGTCTGCTCCCGAACAGCCCCGCCAAGGGTAGCCGCCCCAGGCGCTGGCGCAGGGGCTGGACCGGGCGTTGGCGCATCGGCGCCGGCCGTCGGATCCACGCGCACCCAGATCCGTCGGCGCTTGACGAACAGGCTGAGCATCACGCCCAGGATCGCCGCGATCGCCGCGCCCAGCGCCAGCCACTTGCCCGGGTCGTGCGAGATGGTGAAGGACGCCCAGCGCTCCAGCTCGACGAACTCCAGGCTGCCCTGCCCCTCGGGGAACGTCCAGGTCTCCCCCGGTCGCAGGGCCTGCAGGCCGATCTGGTCCATCCCCTCGGTCTCGAAGGTGAACACGTTGCGCGGGGCGCCGCTGTCCAGGCCCAGGTCCCCGGACCACACGGAGGCGAACAGGGCGGGGTCATCAGGGGCGGGGAAAGTCGAGTGCGGACCGCGCACGTCATCGACTGCCGCCGTGGGCAGGAACAGGCCCTGGACGCCCAGCTGCGGGCTGCCGTCCGGGGCCTTGACCACGCCGGTGGAGGTGAAGCTGCCGTCCTGGGGCAGGAACACCACCGTGTCGTCGAAGACCACCGTGCCGGTCGAGTCGGTCAGTCGCAGGTGTGGCGCGTACCCGTGGCCGACCAGGAACACCTTCGCCCCATCCAGTGTGAGCGGCGCGTTCACCGACACGACCCGCTGGGCCGTGGGCTGCCCAGGGGCCGACGAGTAGTCCAGAGTCGCGGCGAACGAACGCGGTGCACCGCGCTGGGACCCGTCCCGCTCGAAGGAGGCGGTGAAGTCGCTCATCGTGAACGAGAACGGGGGCAGGTTCTCCGAGCCGGCCAGCCGGCCGGGGCCGAACGAGTCGTACTGGGTCAGGGTGTTGGCGAACCCGCCGCCCTCCCGGACGATCACCGTGCCCTTCCACCCGAACAGCGCCCCGAGTGCGACGCCGACCAGGAGCAGCACGAGCGCGATGTGGAACAACAGGTTGCCGGTCTCGCGGGCGAAGCCCTTCTCGGCGGCCAGCGAGCCGGCGTGCGCACCCTGGCCGACAGTGACCCGCCAGCGCTGGGCACGCAGCGTCTCGGCTGCCCGGGCCAGGAGGTCCGGGTCCTCGGTGGTCCAGGTCCGTGCGCCGGCCAGTCGGTCCAGGCGGCGCGGCGCCGGCGGGGTGGGGGCGCGCATCGAGCGCCAGTGCGCCCCGATCCGCGGCAGCACGCAGCCGATCAGCGAGGCGAAGAGCAGGAGGTAGATCGCCGAGAACCACGGCGAGCCGAACACCTGGAACAACCCCAGCCGGTCGAGCCACGGGGCGATCCCCGGGTTCGCCTCGATCCAGTTGTTCACGGTCAGGTCGCTGGTGCCGCGCTGGGGCAGCATGCTGCCCGGGATCGCCGCCACCGCGAGCAGGAACAGCAGCACCAACGCGGTGCGCATGCTGGTCAGCTGCCGCCAGGCCCATCGCAGCCAGCCGACCGGGCCCAGCCGCGGCCCGACCGGGGTGGCCCGCACCCGCCGGGCACCGCCCCAGTCCGCGGTGAGGGCGGCCTGTTCGAGGTTGGTCTCGGGCAGGCCCGTGGCCGGATCCAGCGGCTCGTGCTCGATCGTCGGTCCGGCGGTCACAACGGAACCTCGAATCCGGTGATCCAGCCGCGCAGCCAGAGCGTCGCCTCGCCCCAGAGCCCGGTGACCATGAGCAGGCCGAGCACGACCAGGCTCGCGCCGCCGAGGACCTGGATGGTCCGGGTGTGCCGTCGGGCCCAGGCCAGCGCGGTCAAGCCGCGCTCCATGGCCAGGCCGACCAGCAGGAACGGCAGGCCCAGGCCGATGCAGTACGCCACCGAGAGCAGTGCGCCGCGCACGGCGGAGCCCTCGGTGAACGCCAGGCTCTGCACCGCTGCCAAGGTGGGGCCGATGCACGGGGTCCAGCCCAGGCCGAACAGGGCGCCGAGCAGCGGGGCGCCCCAGATGCCGCGGGCGGGCCGGTGGTGCAGGCGCGCCTCGCGCTGCAAGGCCGGGATCACGCCGAGGAAACCCAGGCCCAGCACGATCACGACCACGCCCAGCACCCGGGTGATGGTGTCCTGGTGGGTCAGCAGGGTGGCGCCCAGCCCGCCGAACATTGCCCCGTAGGACACGAACACGGCGCTGAAACCCAGCACGAACCCCACGGTGCCCAGCCAGACCCGGTGCCTGGGGTGCAGTCCGGTGCTGACGGCCGCTGCGGACCCGACGTCCACGACGGCTCCGGCCCCCGCCGCGGACTCGCCCCCTGTCAATTCGCCAGCTGCGGACTCGCCTGCTGCGAGCCCGCCTGCTGCGGTTGCCGGGCTGCCGACCCGGGTCCGGGTCGCGCTGCGAGACTCGGTGGCCTCGGCCAGCTCAGCGCCGGTCAGGCCGGTGACGTAGGACAGGTAGGCCGGGACCAGGGGCAGCACGCACGGGCTGGCGAAGCTGACCAGCCCGGCCAGCAGGGCCAGGGGGATCGCCAGCAGCAGCGACCCGGAGGTCACCACCTCCCCGACGCCTCCCGCGGCCTGAACTCCCGCGGCCTGAACTGCCGCGGCCAGCCCCCCGGAAGCCAGTCCCGCCCCGATCATCAGGAGCCCTCGGCCAGGATCGGCTCGATCAACCCGAGCAACCGGGAGCGGTCCACCTCGCCGATCGCCCGCCCGGCGACCCGGCCCTCCTGGTCGACCACCAGGGTCGAGGGGATCGCCTGCGGGGGCAGCGTCTCGTGGAACAGCAGCTGCCGCGAGCCGTCGGTGTCGACCACGTTCGGGTAGGTGAGGGCGAACCGGTCCACGAACGCCCTGGCCGCCGCATCGGAGTCGCGGGTGTTCAGGCCCACGAACTGCACGCCCTTGCCCTCGTACTGCGCCCAGACCTCCTGCAGGTCCGACGCCTCAGCCCGGCACGGGGCACACCACGACGCCCACACATTGAGCACCACGACCTCGCCGAGGTGGTCGGCCAGCGCGAACGGATCCCCGTCGAGGGTCGTGCCGGTCAGCGCGGGGGCGCCCACCCGGTCGGCCTCGGCCACGATCGTGGTCGTGCCGTCCCCGGAGACGTACCCCTGCTCGGCGACGTCGCCGACGGGCTGACCCCCGCCCACCTGGTCGGTTCCGCACCCTGCCAGCAGCACGCCGGTCGCCGCGAGGGCGGCCGCGCGCAGCAGCAGGGTACGACTGGGCATCAGGCCCCCTTGGCCTTGGCGGCCTTCGCGGCGAGGTCCGCCGCCGGCTCGGTGTAGGACACCGCGATGAACCGGTCGCCATCGAAGGTGAACGAGGTCAGCGATGCGAGGTTGCACTGGCGCTTGCGCGGGTCGTGGGCGAAGTTTCGGTCCTCGGCATCGAGCCGGGTGACCCAGATGGGCAGCTGGTGGCTGACCAGCAACGCCTCCTGGCCGCGGGCCTCGTCGCGCGCACGGCGGATCGCCCGACGCATCCGGGCGGCGATCTCGGCGTAGGGCTCCCCCCAGGACGGTCGCATCGGGTTCCACAGGTGCCGCCAGGACGCGGGCTGCTTGAGGATGCCGTCGCCCACCCCGACCCGGGTGCCCTCGAAGATGTTGCCGGCCTCGATCAGGTCCGGGTCGGTGCCGATCGACAGGTCGAAGGCCGCCGCGGTCGGCTGGGCGGTCTCCTGAGCACGCTCCAGCGGGGACGCGGTCACGACTGCGATGTCACGGCCGGCCAGGACTTCGGCGGCGCGGTCGGCCATCTGCCGCCCCAGGTCGGACAGGTGGTAGTCGGGCAGCCGACCGTAGAGCAGACCCTCGGGGTTGTGGACCTCCCCGTGCCGCAGCAGGTGGACGGTGGTGCGCTCGGTCATGGCTGCTCCCTGGTGGCGGAGGTGCGGATCTGGCGAACGGCACCGGCCGTGCGCAGGGATCCATTGTCGATCACAGCCAATCCGATCATGGTCGGACCGCGGCCGCAGCCGCGCGCGCGGCAACCGGCAGGGCGGCGACCACCTGGTCCAGGGCGGCGTCGTCGTGCGCGGCCGAGACGAACCACGCCTCGAACGCCGAGGGCGGCAGGTACACCCCTGCGTCGAGCATCGCGTGGAAGAACGGCTTGTACCGCCACGCGTCCTGGGCCGACGCATCCGTCCAGGAGCGCACCGGGCCCTCGGCGAAGAACACGCTGAACAGGTTGCCGGCACTCTGCACCC
Source organism: Candidatus Nanopelagicales bacterium (assembly GCA_049688395.1). Lineage (GTDB taxonomy): Bacteria > Actinomycetota > Actinomycetes > S36-B12 > CAIYMF01 > Prado023. The sequence goes on along the minus strand of JBAVKQ010000323.1, from coordinate 2,278 downwards.
GATGGGCCACGCCCTCAGCAGCCAACGCGGCCGAGATCTCGGCGCCCACCCGGGACGCAGCGCTGTCCAGGCGGGCGTACACGGCGGCGTCGCACGCGCGCAACGTGGCCACACCCGCGGTGGTGGCGATCGGGTTCCCGGCCAACGTCCCTGCCTGGTACACGGGACCGGCCGGGGCGAGCATGCCCATCACGTCGGCCCGGCCACCGAAGGCGGCCGCGGGCAGCCCGCCGCCCATCACCTTGCCGAACGTGAACAGGTCCGGGGCCCAACCCTCGAGCGCCCCGGTCAGGCCCCAGTGCCCGGCCGGGCCGACCCGGAAGCCGGTCATCACCTCGTCGTAGACGAACAGCGCCCCGTGCGCGCGACACAGTCGGGCGATCGCCGCGTTGAACCCGGGGTCCGGCGGGACCACCCCCATGTTCGCGGCCGCAGCCTCGGTGATCACCGCCGCGAGCTGGCCGCCGCGCTGGGCGAACAGCGCCTCGAGGGCGGCCAGGTCGTTGTAAGGCAGCACGATCGTCTCGGCGGCCTGCGCGGCGGTCACACCGGGGGAGTCCGGCAGGCCGAGGGTGGCCACCCCCGAGCCGGCGGCGACCAGCAGCGAGTCGACGTGCCCGTGGTAGCAGCCGGCGAACTTCACGACCAGGGTGCGACCTGTGAACCCGCGGGCCAGCCGGATCGCGGACATGGTCGCCTCGGTGCCCGAGGAAACCAGCCGCACGAGGTCCACCGGAGCCACCCGGCGCACGATCTCCTCGGCGAGCTCCACCTCGGCCGGACCGGGCGTGCCGAACGAGAAGCCGCGGGTGATCGCGTTGGCCACCGCGGAGACGACCCCCGGGTGCGCGTGACCCAGGATCATCGGCCCCCAGGAGCAGACCAGGTCCACGTAGGTGTTGCCGTCGACGTCGGTCAGGTAGGGCCCGGAGCCCGAGGCCATGAACCGCGGGGTGCCCCCGACTGCCCGGAACGCCCGCACCGGCGAGTTCACCCCGCCGGGGGCCACGGCCAGGGCCCGGTCGAACCAGGCCTGGCTCGCAGGCGCGCTGGAGTTGCGCTGTGGGCGGGCGCTCTGGTCCATCACCAACCACCTCCCGGCGCGGAATTGTCGGATCCGGACAACGTCCGGTCCGTGGCGGACACCTGTGTCCGGATCGGACCACCGGCTGTCCGGATCGGACCACTGGCTGTTCGGTAACCGCGCAGGACGTCGTCGCGCCCGGAGTCGAGCCAGCCCGCGACCTCGGCGGCCCAGTAGGTCAGCACCAGGTCCGCCCCGGCGCGCCGGATCACGGTCAGGGTCTCCAGGATCGCCCGCTCCCGGTCGATCCAGCCCTGGGCGGCGGCCGCCTCGAGCATCGCGTACTCCCCGGACACCTGGTAGGCGGCCACCGGCACGTCCACCGACGCCGCGACATCGGCGATCACGTCCAGGCTGGTGCCGGCCGGCTTGATCATCACGATGTCAGCGGCCTCGGCCACATCCAGGGCCACCTCGCGCAGCGACTCGCGCCGGTTGGCCGGGTCCTGCTGATAGGTCCGCCGGTCGCCGTCCAGCGCGGAGTCCACGGCCTCACGGAACGGCCCGTACAGGGCTGAGGCGTACTTGGCGGCGTAGGCCAGCACGACCGTGTCGGCGTGCCCGGCACCGTCCAGGGCGGACCGGACCGCCCCGACCTGGCCGTCCATCATCCCCGACGTGCCCACGACGTGCGCCCCGGCCTCGGCCAGCGCCACGCCCATGTCGGCATAGCGCGTCAGCGTGGCGTCGTTGTCCACACTCCCGTCGGCGGCCAGCACCCCGCAGTGGCCGTGATCGGTGAACTCGTCCAGGCACAGGTCGGCCATCACGACCAGGTCCCTGCCCACCTCGGCCACGACGTCGCGCACCGCCACATTGAGGATGCCCTCGGGATCGGTGGCGCCGGACCCGAGCGCGTCGCGGGCGGCCGGAACGCCGAACAGCATCACGCCGCCCAGCCCGGCGGCAGCGGCCTGCGCCGCAGCCGCGCCCAGAGAATCGCGGGTGTGGTTGACCACCCCGGGCATGGAGATGATCGGCACCGGCTGGTCGATCCCCTCGCGGACGAACAGCGGCAGCACCAGCTGGGCCGGATCCAGCCGGGTCTGGGCAGCCAACCGGCGCAGGGCGGGGGTGCCGCGCAGCCGACGGGGTCGCTCGTGCGGGAACCCCACGATCAGGTGGCCCGGCGCCGCGAACCGCCGCGCCGCCGGCCCGGGCGCCAGCCCGACTCACCGTGCTCCGCAGCGCTGC
>JBAVKQ010000322.1:0-9817 GCA_049688395.1 Candidatus Nanopelagicales bacterium | reverse complement strand
CGGCCAGCCGGACCCGACCCGGCGGTGCCGGTGGCGCGCTGGTGGCCCAGGTCGGTGGCGGCGTGCCCAGGTAGAGGCCCTCGGTGAACGCCCGCACCCCGGACTCGTCGAGACCCCGGGTGGCCAGGACCAGCACCTCGTCGGTCCCGCGCACCCGGCGCACCGCCGCGGCAGCCGACCGGCGCAGATCGTCGGGCGTCCCCGAACCCAGGCCGAGGATCATGACCGCGGCCGGCTCCTCGGCCTCGAGGTCGATCCACAGCGCGGCACTGCGCTTGCCCGAGGCATGCGCCCGGGCCAGCCGCCGGGGCAGGTCCACGCCCCACAGGGCCAACAGGTCGACGGCCACATCCTGCACCGCGACCGGCTCGTCGGGGTCGCTGCCCGGTCCGACCCCGACGATGACCACACCGGGCGCCAAGGCCTCCACCCGGGAGGCGACTGCCGGGCCCGCGGGATCGGCACCCAGCGGATCCGCGACCGCCTCGACGAGCATGTTCGGCAGTCCGTGCACGAGCCCTCCCCTAAACGACGTGGACCCCGCAACCGTACCGCCGCGGGGCGGTGCGGTTGCGGGGTCCGCGTGGATCAGTGCCGGCCTCAGCCAGCGACCTGGGTCAACTGGGACCCGAGGTCCCGAGCCTCGTCGGCGTTGAGTTCGACGACGAGTCGACCGCCACCCTCGAGCGGGACGCGCATCACGATGCCGCGTCCCTCCTTGGTGACCTCCATCGGGCCATCACCCGTCCGTGGCTTCATGGCTGCCATGAGCAGTCCCCTTTCGGTGGCCGACCTCCCGTGCGCAGGCCGATGGCGCCATTATTCCCCACGAATGACGTGTCGTGGGCCACAGGAGGCCGATCCGGTCGCGGATCCCTGAGTTCCGTCCCCAGCGCGGGGGCGGACCTGCACGGGGAGGATCCGGGAGGGTCGACGCTCAGGAGCGCGACCCCAGCGCGCCGGACTCCACCAGGGCGGCGAACCTGCGCAAGGACCGGACGACCCCGGCGGCGAACGCCGGACCGACCAGCGCGAAGCCCGCGCGGCCAACGGCTCCCAAGGGGAGCTCGAGCTCCTCGCGCCAGACGAAGCGGCTGCGCCCGCCGGGCAGGGCCAGCACCTCGAAGATGCCCGGTCCGCGGACGACCCGACCGGTGTGCAGCACGCGCACGAGTCGGGGCGGCTCCCAGTCGGTGATCTCCATGGTGTCCCAGAAGCCCACGCGGCCGACGCCGGTGAAGGCGCGCAACCGACCGCCCACGCCCTGGGCGGGGCCCTCGGACTCGACGCGCGTGCCCAGCATCCACTGGCCCTGGGTCGGCCAGTCGGTCAGTGCAGCGAACACGACCTCGGGTGGCGCGTCGACGATCACGTCGCGCACCAGGTGCCGTCGGGCACTCATCGCCGGTCCGTCGATCCGGTGGGGTCCGGCGCCGTGATCTCGCGGGCCGTGCCGACGTCCGCCATGGTGGCGTCCGGCATGCCTTGGCCGTCCCCGTCGGTGCGTCCCCACCCACCGAGGTCGGCCACCACCCGGCGCAGCTCGGCGAGCTGTGCGTCGCGGGCGACCAGCGACGCCCGGGTGTCGGCAAGGACGCGATCCACCTCCGACATCCGGTACCCACGCAGTGCGATGGCGAAGCGGACCTCGGCCAGGTCGACATCGTCCACCCCGCCGGTGGCATCCCAGCGCAGCGCCCGGCCGGCGACCGGGTCGTCGACCAGGAGCGGACGGTCGCGCACGACCAGAACGGCAACGCCGGCCAGGACGGCCATGGCCACGACGACGAACAGGGCTATCACACCTCTGATCCTGCCACGGGCCGGTGACCTCGGCAGGAGCGCCGTCCCAGCAGCGGTCGCGCGCTGTCGGTCAGGGCCCTGTCGGTCAGCCTCCTGTCGGTCACCCTGGCCTGATCAGGTCCCGTCGGTCAGCCTCGCGTCGAACGGTGCGACAGCCCCCAGTGGATGGCCGAGGGCACGATCCGCGGCGGACTCCGCCAGGATCTCGATCACCCGGTCGGGGTCGTCGGTGACGTGGATCAGGTCGAGGTCACCGGCAGCGATCTTGCCGTCGTGGGCCATCGCGGCGCGCAGCCAGTCCATCAGCCCCGACCAGTACGCCGAGCCGACCAGGATGATCGGGAACGTCGTCACCTTGCCGGTCTGGACCAGCGTGAGCGCCTCGAACAGCTCGTCGATCGTGCCGAAGCCACCCGGGAACACCACGAACCCCTGCGCGTACTTGACGAACATCGTCTTGCGGGCGAAGAAGTACCGGAAGTTCACGCCCAGGTCGACCCACTCGTTCATGCCCTGCTCGAAGGGCAGCTCGATGCCCAGGCCGACCGACGTGCCGCCCGCCTCCCAGGCGCCCCGGTTGGCCGCGGTCATGATGCCAGGTCCGCCGCCGGTGATGACCGCGTACCCGGCACCGACCAGCAACTCGGCGACCCGCTGGGCCAGGGCGTAGTCGGGGTCATCGGTCGTCGTGCGGGCCGAGCCGAACACGCTGATCGCCGGGCCGAGGGAGGCCAACGCCCCGAAGCCCTCGACGAACTCGGCCTGGATGCGCAGCACCCGCCACGGGTCGGTGTGCACCCAGTCGCCGGAGTCGCGCGTGTCGAGCAGGCGCTGGTCGGTGGTCGTCCCGGGGATCTGGTCGCGGCGCAGCAGCACGGGTCCCTTGGTGCGACCGGGGCTCGGGGTCGTGCCGTTGCGGGGTACCGGGGCCGACACAGTGGGGGGCGGCGCGGTGGGTGCCGACATGGTGGGTGGCGGCGCCGGTGCGGTAGGGCGCCCGGCGCCCGGGCCTGCGCCGCCCGGGCTTGCGCCGTCCGGGTTCTCGGGTTCCGGGTCTGCGCCGCTCGACGTGGACGAGATCGAGTTCATGTGGTTCATGCCGGCAACGTAACCACGCCACGCAGCGACTCGGCGACCGCGACGCGACCGCGCGATGAACAGGACCCGACAGCGCATCGACGGCCCAGGTCAGCGCGGAGCTGACATCGGCGCACTCCGGGCGCGCCGAGCACGACGGCGACGCGTTCGTGCTGATCGGCAACCTGACGATCGAAGCCGTCACCCGTCCGATCGAGCCGCGGAGCTTGCCACCGGCCGGGCCGGATCCCGGCCGACTCAGCCCCGGCCGCGGGGTGGTGCCGGCAGTGACCGGGTCGCCATCGGGTCGGCATCGATCCGACTGGGGACGCCTGGCAGTGTGCCCCACACGTCCGGGCGGGGCACCGGGGTCGTCAGCCAGGTGCGCATCATCTCCAGCGTGGAGCGCACCTGCTCGGTGGGCACGTACTCCTCTCGGGTGTGCGCCAGCGACGGATTGCCCGGGCCGTAGTTGACCGCGGGCACGCCCAGCGCGCTGAACCGGGCCACGTCGGTCCAGCCGAACTTCGGGCGCGGCGTGGAGCCGGTGGCCTCGATGAACGCCTGCGCGGCCGGATGGCCCAGCCCCGGCAGCGCACCGGCCGCCACATCGACGATCCGCACATCGAATCCCTCGAAGATCGTCTGGACGTGTCGGATCGCCAGTTCCGAGGTCATCGACGGGGCGAACCGGTAGTTGACCACGACCACGCACTCGTCGGGGATCACGTTGCCCGCGACCCCCCCGCTGACGCCCACCGCGTTGAGCCCCTCGCGGTACTCCAGCCCGTCGATGAGCACCCGGGACGCCTGGTAGTCGGCCAGCCGGGCCAGCACCTCACCGGCGGAGTGGATCGCATTGCTGCCCAGCCAGGAGCGCGCACTGTGGCTGCGTCGACCGGTCAGGTGGATCTCGGCGCGCAGGGTGCCCTGGCAGCCGGCCTCCACGCCGGCATCCGAGGGCTCCATCAGCACCGCGAAGTCGCCGGTCAGCAGGTCCGGGCGGGTGTCGGCCAACCGCTTGAGGCCGTTGTGGCGCTCCTCGATCTCCTCGGACTCGTAGAACACGTAGGTCACGTCGCGGGTCGGCTCGGTGACCGTGACGGCCAGCGCCAGCTCCACGGCCAGGCCGCCCTTCATGTCGCACGAGCCCAGCCCGACCAGGCGCTCCTGGCCATCGACCACCGCGATGTGGTGCGGCAGGTTGTCAGCCGCGGGCACCGTGTCGATGTGGCCGCAGATCAGGACCCGATCCGGGTGCCCGAAGTTCGTGCGCGCCACCAGGCTGTTGCCGACCCGCTCGACAGTGAGGTGCTCGGTCTCGACCAGCGCCGCCTCGATCGCGTCGGCGATGACCTGCTCGGACCGACTCTCGCTGGGGGTGTCGACCAGGTCACCGAGCAGGGTGACGACGTCTGCGGTGGGGTCCAGGGCCATGGCGTTCTCCAATCGCGGCGCCTGCGGTGGTGGGCGCTGCCCTACGCTACCGATCCATGGACCACCACACCTGCCCCGCATCCGGCTTCGGCGTCGCGACCTTCGCCAGCACCGACCAGGGCGCGCCGATCCTCGACGTCTGGTACCCGGCGCCCGCGCTGTCGGCCGAGCCCGAACCGGTGACGCACCTCGAGGACGCGTGCAGCGAGGACCCGATCCGCGGCACCGTGACCCGGGTGGTGCGCACGACGCTCGCCGACCTGTCGGCTCCCCCGGCGGACATCGCCGATGCGTACCTGCGCCTGCACCTGCTCTCGCACCGGCTGGTGGTCCCGCGCAGCATCAACGTGGAGGGGATCTTCGGGGTGCTGGTCAACGTGGCGTGGACCTCGCTCGGGCCGGTCGCCCTGGAGTCGCTGCCCGAGGTCCGGATGCGCGCCCGGATCGCCGGGGAGGCGCTCACGGTGCTCAGCGTCGACAAGTTCCCGCGGATGGTCGACTACGTGGTGCCCTCGGGAGTACGCATCGCCGATGCCGACCGGGTCCGGCTCGGCGCGCACCTGGCCGCGGGCACGACCGTGATGCACGAGGGCTTCTGCAACTTCAACGCCGGCACCCTGGGCCCCTCCATGGTGGAGGGCCGGATCTCGGCCGGCGTCCTCGTGGGCGCTGGATCGGACATCGGCGGCGGGGCGTCGATCATGGGCACCCTGTCCGGGGGCGGCAACCAGATGGTCACGATCGGGGAAGGTGCCCTGATCGGCGCCAACGGCGGCATCGGGATCTCGCTGGGCGACCGGTCGGTGGTCGAGGCCGGCTGCTACGTCACTGCCGGATCCAAGGTGCGCCTGCCCGACGGGGAGGTTGTCAAGGGCGTGGCGCTCTCCGGAGTCGCGGACCTGCTGTTCCGGCGCAACTCGATGACCGGCGCGCTGGAGGCGACCCCGCGCACCGGGCACTGGGGTGGGCTGGCCGAGCACCTGCACGCCAACGACTGAGCGCGCCCCGCCGTAGGCTGCCCCCATGCGAGCCGCTTCCCTGCTGGTGCTGGGCCTGTTCCTGGGTTTCGTCGGCGCCATGCTGCAGACCTACACGAACCTGATCGGCTCGGTCACGCTGCCCAGCGGCGCGATCCTGGGGATCGTCACGATCGTGCTGGTGGCGCGCGCCGGTGCCTGGTGGGTCGGATCACGCTGGGGGGCGTTCGCGGTGGCGCTGGGCTGGCTGTCGGCCTCGCTGATCATGGGCTCGCAGACCGCGGCCGGGGACCTGATCCTGAGCAGTGGAACCCGTCAGGTGGCCTACCTGATCGGCGCAACGATGCTGCTGGCCAGCGCGTGCGGATACCCGTTGCTGCCCGGGTCCGACAACGCCGACGCCGACCTCGATGGCGCGGCCCGCCCGAAGCCCGTCGATGCCTGAGCCGCCCGTGCCGGCCGGGCTGGATTCCGCCGGCGCGCGGCCCGAGTCGGTCGGGCTCGATCCCGCCGGTGCGCGGCCTGCGCAGTCCCGACTGGATTGCGCCGACACGCCGGCCGTCCCGACCGGGCCAGGTGCGCCCGACATCGCGCCGACTCCGAGCGCGGAGCAGTTCCGGCGCGCTGCGGCCCGCTACGCCACGGGCATCGCGGTGGTCACCACCCGCGTCGAGGGCGTCGACCACGCGATGACGGCCAACAGCTTCACCACCGTGTCCCTGGACCCGCTGCTGGCGCTCGTGTGCGTGGAGCGGGAGTCGCGAATCCACACTGCCGTGCTGGCCGCCGGAGTCTGGTCGGTCTCCTTCCTGCCCGCCGGGGCGCAGGACACCGCCCGCTGGTTCGCCACCCGTGGCCGGGACCTGACCGGGCAGTTCGACCGGGTCGCCACCCGGCGCGGCCACAACGGCTGCGTCCTGTTGGCCGACGGGCTGGCCGGACTGGAGTTGCGCACCGAGCAGGTGCTGCCCGCCGGTGATCACGACATCGTGCTGGGCGCTGTGACCTCCGTGCACGAACCGCACGACGAAGGCGGCCCGTTGGTGTATTACGCGTCGGCCTTCCACGCGCTGGCCTGACCGGCCACGCCTGACCGGCCACGGGTCACCGGCCACGCACGGGTCGAGATCACCCGATCACCCGATCACCCGATCAACCATCGTCGGATCCGGTGCTCGATCGCGCGGAGTGCGACCACCAGGGCACCGGGCTGCCGACGACGCCGAAGTGGCCCGGTCGCTGTCCGCACGCCCCCGCACGCGGACCCGGACGCACGCCGGCTGCCCGGCCCCGCCGCCGAGCACGACCTACCATGGGCCGGTGACTGAGCCCACCGAAGACCTCGCCCAGCCCCGGCCCCGGCGCACCGGCCGCCGGATCGCGATCGCCACCGGTGGCGCAGTGGTGCTGCTGGTCGGCGGCTACGCCGCAGCGGTGGTGGCCGTCTCCGGCGACGTCCCCGCCGGCACCTCGGTGCGTGGGGTCGACATCGGCGGAATGTCCGGGCCGGAGGCCGCGAGCACGCTCGAGAGCGCCCTCGGTCAAGAGGCGGCCGCCCCGATCGAGGTCCGCGCCGGTGCGTCCAGCGCCGAGCTGGAGCCGGCGACCTCCGGGCTGGCCGTCGACTGGATGGCCACCGCCCGGCAGGCGGCGGGCACCATCTGGCGCCCCTCGGACCTGCTCGCCCACCTGCGCGGAGATGTCACGCTGGACCTGATCACCACCACTGACACCACGGCCTTGACCGCAGCGCTGGCGCCGATCGCCGAGGAGTCCGCGGCCGATCCGGTCGAGCCGACGATCCGGTACACGAAGAAGGCCGTGGCCAAGCTGACCGAGGGTGCCCCCGGGGCCAGCCTGGACGTCCCCGCCGCCACCGACGTGATCTCCGCGGCCTACCTGCAGCCGGTCGCCCAGCCACTTGCGCTGCCGATGACCTCGGTGCCGACCGCGGTCAGCGCCCAGGAGGCCGATCGGGTGTTCACCGAGTTCGCCGAGCCCGCGGTCGCGCTGCCGGTGACCCTCGCGGTCGGCGAGGGTGCCGATCGGGAGAAGGCCGAGGTCCCGGCGGTCGACATCGCGGCCAACCTGGCCTTCGAGGTGAAGGGCACGACGCTGGCACCGGACCTCGACGCCAAGGAGCTGCACAAGGACCTGGGCCCCGAGCTCGAGGACATCCAGACCACGGGACGCAACGCCGACATCCGGATCGAGGGCGGCAAACCGGTCGTGATCCCCTCGCGCGCGGGCCGGGCGATCGACCCCGAGGAGTTGGGCACCGCAGTGCTGGCGGTGCTGCCCGAGACGAGTGCTGATGCGCGGGTCGCCAGCGTCGAGCTGTCCAGGTCCCCGGCCAAGTTCACCACCGCGGACGCCAAGGCCCTGAACATCAAGGAGAAGCTGTCCAGCTTCCGCCAGCCGTTCGTGCCCGCGCAGTACCGCTACGTCAACGTCGGGGAGGCTGCCCGGCGCATCAACGGCACGATCCTCGAGCCCGGCGACACGTTCTCGATGAACGGCACCGTCGGGGAGCGCACGAGCGCCAACGGGTTCACCGAGGGCTTCATCATCTCCGGCGGCCGGTTCCGTGAGGAGCTCGGCGGCGGCGTCTCGATCATCACGACCGCCATGTGGACCGCGGGCTTCTACGCAGGCCTCGAGCGGGTCGAGCAGCACCCGCACGGCCTGTACATCTCGCGCTACCAGGCCGGGCTGGAGGCCACGGTGGCCTGGGGCTACCTGGACTTGCGGATGCGCAACGAGACCGGCAACGGCGTGCTCATCACAGCGACCCGGTACAGCGATGGCGTCGTGATCGAGATGTGGGGCACCAAGAAGTGGGACGAGGTGACCGCATCGTTCAGCCCACGCACCAACTACACCAACTTCACCACCATCGAGGACACCGGCCAGCGCTGCGTGCCCTCCTCCGGGGTCCGCGGATTCGACATCTCGGTGACCCGACGGCGGATCAACGACGGCAAGTCGGAGAAGACCGAGACCTTCTTCACCCGGTACAAGCCGACCCCCAACGTGGTGTGCGGGTCCTGACGCCGAGCCGGCTGCGGCCCAGCTCCGGGACGGGCTCCGGTCCGGACTGCACCGGCGCAGCCAATGACGGCGCTGGCGACTAGGATCGCTGGCAACGGCAGAACCAGATTGGAGCTCGCACATGACCTACACCATCGCGCTGCCCTGCGTGGACCTCAAGGACAAGGCGTGCATCGAGGAATGTCCCGTGGACTGCATCTACGAGGGCGAGCGGATGCTCTACATCCATCCCGATGAGTGCGTGGACTGTGGGGCCTGCGAGCCGGTCTGCCCGGTGGAGGCCATCTACTACGAGGACGACGTCCCGGCGCAGTGGAGCGAGTACACCGCGGCCAACGCGGAGTTCTTCGAGGACCTCGGTTCCCCCGGGGGTGCTGCCAAGCTCGGCCTGATCGCCAAGGACGTGCCGCTGGTGACCGCACTCCCGCCGCAGGAGCACGACAACTGAGGGCCCTGCCCGACTTCCCGTGGGACCGGCTCGCGCCGTACAAGCAGCGCGCCGAGCGGCATCCCGGCGGGATCGTCGACCTGTCGGTCGGGACCCCGGTGGACCCGACCCCGTCGATCGTCGCCGAGGCCCTGGCCGCTGCTGCTGATTCGCCCGGCTACCCGCTGACCACCGGGGCGCCCGCGACGCGCGCGGCGATCCTGCGCTGGGTCACCCGACGTCTCGGCGCACCGCCCGGAACCGACGTGCTGCCGACCATCGGGACCAAGGAGTTCGTGGCCTGGCTGCCCACGCTGCTGGGCCTGGGCCCGACCGACCGCGTGGTCATCCCGCAGGTCGCCTACCCGACCTACGACGTCGGGGCCCGGCTGGCCGGGGCGCAGGTGCTGGTCGCCGACTCGCTGACCGCGATCGGCCCGGCGCGGGTGGCACTGCTGTGGCTGAACTCCCCGAGCAACCCGACCGGCAAGGTGCTGCCCGTCGACCACCTGGCCAAGGTCGTGTCATGGGCGCGCGAGCGCGGCGTCCTGGTCGTGTCCGACGAGTGCTACTTCGAGTTGCCCTGGACCCAGGCGCCCGTGTCGGTCCTGCATCCCGACGTGTGCGGCGGCGAGCCGACCGGGGTGCTGGCGCTGCACTCGCTGTCCAAGCGCTCGAACCTCGCCGGCTACCGGTTCGGGTTCGCGGCCGGGGACCCCACGGTGATCGGGCGGCTGCTGGAGGTGCGCAAGCACGCCGGGATGATGGTCCCCGGGCCGGTGCAGGCCGCGGCGATCACAGCCCTCGACGACGACACGCACGTGGTGGCCCAACGCGCCATCTACCGGGCCCGTCGGGAGCTGCTGTGGGCGGCGCTGACCGAGGCCGGCCTGCGCATCGACGAGTCCGGCGCGGGGCTCTACCTGTGGGCCACCCGCGATGAGCCCTGCTGGGACACGGTCCGCTGGCTGGCCGATCTGGGCATCCTCGTGGCGCCGGGGGAGTTCTACGGGCCCGCCGGCGCGCGGCACGTGCGGGTGGCGCT
>JBAVKQ010000321.1:0-19855 GCA_049688395.1 Candidatus Nanopelagicales bacterium | reverse complement strand
TGGTGCATGTGGCCGGCGAGGTGCGCAAGCCCGGTGTCGTGCGGCTGCCGGCCGGGGCGCGGGTGCAGGACGCCGTCGAAGCGGCCGGCGGGTTGCGCCGGGGCGCCGATCTCGGGGGCACCAACCTCGCGCGCCTCGTCGCCGATGGCGAGCGCATCGAGGTCGGCGGGTCCGAGCCTTCCGTCGCTGGGGACGGGAACTCGGCACCGGCGGGCGCGCCGCTGGACCTGAACACCGCCACCGCCGAGCACCTGGATGCCCTGCCCGGCGTCGGGCCGGTCACGGCGGCCAAGATCCTGGCCTGGCGCACCGAACACGGCCGCTTCACGGTGGTCGACGAACTCGCCGAGGTACCCGGGATCGGGCCGAAGACGCTGGCAGAGCTACGGCCCCTTGTCCGGGTCTGATCCGGCGTCCGGAGCCATTGCTCCCGGGCAGCACGGGTCTACTCCCGGGTCCCAGCCCCGAGGCCCCGGGCCCCGGGAGCGGCCGGACCTGAGGCTGGCACCCGTGGTGGCGGGACTGTGGCTGGGGGAGGGGGCGATCCTGCTGCTGGCGCCGTCGCGACCCATGCCCTGGGCGATCGGCGGTCTCGGCCTGTTGCTCGGGTCGCTGATGGTCGCCATGCTGAGTCGGGCCGCTCGGCTTCGTGGCGCTGCGAGTCCCGCGGACCAGGCCCCGGGCGATGAGCCCCCGACCTCACCCGACCACCGGGTGGGGGCACCGGGGCGGGCTCTGGTCAGCGCCCTCGTGGCCGCCGGCCTCATCCTGGGCGTCGGGGTGGGAGCGCTGCACCTGGCCCGGTTGCATCCACCGGTGCTGCGGGCGGCCACCGCTCAGGCCGCGGTGCTGCACGTCGAGGCCACGATCACCGGCGACCCCGTCATGCACCTGCCCCCAGATGACGGTGGTCGGGCGCAGCCACCGAGCTGGTCGATCCTCGCGCGGGTCACCGAGCTCACCGTGCGCGGGCGGACCTACCGGCTGCGCGTGCCCACCGTCCTGCGCGGAGACGCGGTGCGCGACCTGCGCTACGGCGCGCAGGTGAGTCTGCCCGCGCGCGCGCAGGAGCCCTGGGCGGCGCACGAGCAGTCCATGGCCCTGCGCATCCTGGGCCCGGTCGACATCCGCTCCCCGCCCGGGCCACTGGCTGCAGGCAGCTCGCACGTGCGCGAGGCCCTGCGCGAGTCCGTGGCAGGCCTGCCCACCGACGCGGCTGCGCTGTTGCTGGGCCTGGCGGTGGGCGACGAGTCCCTGCTGCCCGCCGACCTCGACCGGGCGATGGTGCGATCGGGCCTGGCGCACCTGACCGCGGTGAGCGGGTCCAACACCTCGTTGGTTGCCGGCATCGCGCTTGCCGCCGCAGTGGGACTGGGCCTGGGCTGGCGCTCTCGCGTGACGGCGAGCCTCGTGGTGCTGTCCGCCTACGTGCTGCTCGTGCGTCCGCAACCCAGCGTGCTGCGTGCGGCGGCGATGGGCGTGGTCGCGCTGATCGCGCTGTCCGCCGGTGGTCGGCGGCGCGGGCCACCGGCGCTTCTGGGCTCCGGGCTGGTGCTGCTGCTCGCCCTGCCGCAGTTCGCACTGTCCATCGGCTTCGGGCTGTCGTTCGCCGCCACCGCGGGCCTGCTGGTGGTCGGTCCGCCGATCGCCGATCGGCTGGGCCAGTGGCCGGCCACCCGGTGGGTTCCCGAGCCGATCCGGGCCGCGTTGGCGGTCGCGACCGCCGCCCACCTGGCCACCCTGCCGCTGGCCATCCTGTTGGGCAACGGCGCCAGCCTCGTCGCACTGCCGGCCAACGTGCTGGTCACGCCGCTGGTTCCATTCGCCACTGTCCTGGGGCTGGCCGCGGCGCTGGTCGCCCCGTTCCTGCCGGGAGCCGCCGCGGTGCTGGCCGCCGTTGCCGCGCCCGCCACCGCCGCCATCGCGAAGGTCGCCCGCATTGGCAGCGACCTGCCCTTCGGTGTGCTGGAGGTGCCCGCCGGTGCCGGGGGAGCGCTCGGCGCGGCCGCGGTGCTGGCGCTGATCGGGTGGGCGGCGATCCGGGGCTGGCGACCCTGGCGGCATCCCCGCGTGCTGCCCCTCGCGGCCTGCGCAGTCGCGCTGATCGTCACGATCCAGGTGGGCCGGGCGGCACGCTGGCCGCCGCCGGACTGGGTCGTGCTGGCCTGTGACGTCGGTCAGGGGGACGGCCTGCTCATCCGGGCCCCCGGGGCGCAGGAGGCCCTGTTGGTCGACGCCGGCCCGGACGGTCGACGGATCCGCCGGTGCCTCGAGGACTCCGGGGTCAGGCAGGTGACCGTCCTGATCTCGCACTTCCACGCCGACCACATCGACGGCCTGGCCGAGGTGCTGGCGGGCTGGCCGGTCCCCGGGGTACTGGCCACGCCGGTCGGGATTCCCGCCGAGGGGGCCGACCAGGTGCTCGCCGCGACCCGATCGGCGGGGGTGCCGTTGCGGCTGGTCCGTGCCGGTGACCGGCTGCGCGTGGCCGGGGTCCCGCTGCAGGTCCTCTGGCCGGCCCGCACCGTCGACGAGTCACCGGCCAACAACGGCAGCGTCGTGGCCGTGGCCAGTGTCGCGACCGGCGCCGGGCCCGTGGACGTGCTCGTGACCGGCGACATCGAGCCGGAGGCGCAGACCGCGCTGCTGGCCGGGGCACCGCCGGGCGCGGAGGTCGTCAAGGTGCCGCACCACGGCTCGCGCTACCAGGCGACCGGATTCGCCGCGTGGTCCGGAGCCCGGCTCGCCCTGGTCAGCGCGGGTCGCGACAACGACTACGGGCACCCGAGTCAGAGCACGTTGGACCAGTACCGTGACGCTGGGGCCAGGATCGGGCGCACCGACGTCCACGGTGCGCTGGCCGTGGTGACCCGCCCGGGCGGGATCGCGCTCATCGCGCAGCGCTGAGCAGGGGGCCGAGTCGCGAGCGCGGCTTCGGCCACGTGGCCCGCGCGCCGACTCGCCTCCACGTCCGATTGTCCGATCCGGACACCTGTCGGCCCCATGCGGACACCTGTGTCCGGATCAGACGATTCCTTGTCCGCGCCCACGTTCGCGCCCGCGGCCGCCCAGCGCCCGGCCGGCGCCGACGCCGCGGTGTCGCAGGCCCGTGCCATGCTGTGCGGCAATGAACGCCACCTCATCGCGACGCCCCGCGCAACGCGCCACCCCGCCGCCCGCGCCGGCCTCCATGCACGCAGGCCCACCGGCACCGTTCACGCTGGTGACCGGCGAGGAGATGTTCCTCATCAGTCGGGCGGTGGGTCGGATCGTCCGCGCCGCCCGAGCCGTGGACCCGGCGATGGAACGCCGGGAGGTCGACGCCACGGCCCCCGGTGCCGAGGGCGACCTGCTCACCGCGCTGTCGCCGTCACTGTTCGGCGGTTCCGCGGTCGTGGTGATCGCCGATCTCGGCGACGCGGCCGAACCTGTGCTGGCCACCCTGCGCGCCTGCCTGCTCGACCTGCCCCCGCAGACGTGGGTGGTCGGCCTGCACGCCGGGGTGCGCAACCGCAAGGCCCTCGACGGGCTGCGCGCGCTGGCCGTGCCCGGTGGGGTCGACGAGGTGTCCTGCGCCCAGGTCAAGCGCGGCCGACCGACCCGCGAGTTCCTCGAGGGCGAGGCCCGGAGGTCCGGGCGCCGGATCACCGCCGATGGCGTCGACGCGCTGGTGATGGCGCTGGGTTCGGACATCGCGCTGCTGGTCGGGGCGCTCGAGCAGCTCATGACCGACGATCCGGACGACCCGATCGACGCCGCCGCCGTGTCCGCCACGTTCGCGGGCGTGGCCGAGGTCAGCGGCTTCCAGCTCGCGGACGCAGTGTGGGAGGGACGCGCTGTGCAGGCCCTGCAACGACTGCGCTGGGGGATGACCAGTCAGACCCTGACCGGGGCCGGCGCTGTGGGCTCGCTGGCCTCGGGACTGCGGGCCATGGTCAAGGCCGGCGGTGCCCCGCGGGGCATGTCCGAGGCCGATGTCGCCCGCCTGGCCGGGGTGCCGCCGTTCAAGGTCCGTGCGCTGCGCTCGGCCGCATCGGCCTGGGAAGCGGCCCAACTGGCCGATGCCGTGACGCACCTGGCCGGCGTGGACGCCCAGGTCAAGGGTGGCCTGCGTCCGGGGGAGAGCCTGGAACAGGCGCAGAAGGCGCGCGCGCTCGAGGCGTTCGTGATCGACACCCTCGGCTGGAGCGATCACCGGCACCCGCACCCGCGCCCCACAGGTAGATCCCAGGCCTGAGGCCTGCCCGTGGCCGGTATGACCGGCTGGCGCGTCGGGTACGGGGCCGTGTGACTCCGAACGACTGGTCCGACCTCCTCCGCGTGCTCGCCGTCGGGTCCGCGGCGTACGTGCTGCTGGTGATCGTCCTGCGCTCGTCGGGCAAGCGGACCCTGGCCAAGCTCAACGCGTTCGACCTGGTCGTGACCGTGTCCCTCGGGTCCACCCTGGCCACGATCCTGCTCAACTCGTCGGTCAGCCTGGCCGAGGGTGTCCTCGCTCTGGCCCTACTGGTGAGCCTGCAGTTCGTCGTGGCCTGGTTGTCGGTGCGGGTGTCGGCGGTCCGCCGACTGGTCAAGGCCGAGCCCCAGGTGCTGCTGCGCGATGGCACCCTGCTCGCCGAGCGCCTGCGTGCCGAGCGCATCGCGCCCGAGGAGGTGCGCCAGGCAGTGCGCTCGGCCGGGTACGGCGCCGTCGAGCTGGTCGCCGCCGTGGTTCTCGAGACCGACGGCACGCTCAGCGTGGTTCCACGCAGCCACGCCGGCAGCGGATCCGCCCTGATCGACGTGCAGCCGCCGAGCTGAGCGCTCCACCGGCCGCGGATTTGGTCCGCACCGGGGGTAGTCCGGTACCCTGACATCCTGCCCGCCTGCCGAAGGCGGCCACAGACCTGCGCGAACACCCCCCGAGGGTCGATCGCATCCCGGACCAGGAAGACGAAGGCTGACCACGTGGCGAACATCAAGTCGCAGCTCAAGCGCATCAAGACCAACGAGAAGGCACGCCAGCGCAACAAGGCCGTGACCTCCAGCCTGAAGACCTCGGTCCGCAGGTTCCGTGAGGCGGCCCAGGTCGGCGACGTCGAGAAGGCCCAGGAGTACGCGCGGGTCGCCTCCCGCCAGCTGGACAAGGCGGCCAGCAAGGGCGTCATCCACAAGAACCAGGCCGCCAACCGCAAGTCCGCGATCCAGAAGCAGGCCGCTGCTCTCTGATCAGTCCGTCGGGGTCAGCCCCGTCGGCCGCGCGAGCGCCATCCGTGCAGCGGGTGGCGCTTCGTCATGTCCGGGCCGCTATCGTGACCGGCGAGGTCCCCAGCCGGTGGGGACGATCAGGCGCAGTCGTCTGCCGCGCACGGAGGTGCACCATGGGTCACAGGAATCCGGTCGAACTGGCCGCGTCGGCGTCGAGCAACCGCGGCATTCGCGCACTGCTCGGGGCCCTGGTGGCTGCCGTGGTCGCCGGTGCCGGGTACTTCGTCTGGCGCCGCTCCAGGTCCACGTCCGAGGATCCGGTCGAGCACAAGTGGGCCCCGCCGACGCCGGCACCCGACGCAGCCTTCCAGCCCGGGATGGCTGACCTGGACAGCCCGGACGTGGTCGACGAGGAGTTCGCCGCCGAGGTCGATTCGCAGGCCGACGAGTTGGCCGAGGAGATGGTCGACTCGATCGAGGCACCCGGCCAGGAGCACCGGGCTGCCGCTGCCGAGCAGCCGGCCGAGGCCGAGTTCCAGCCCGGGATGGCCGACCTGGACAGCCCGGACGTGGTCGACGAGGAGTTCGCCGCCGAGGTCGACGCGGAGGCCGACGAGCTGGCCGAGGAGATCGTCGACTCGATCGACGAGTCGAAGCAGTAGGCCCGGACGGGCGCGCCTGCGCCGGCACGCGATTGGAACCGGGCCCCGCGGTGCTGTGGGACCATTGCTCCCGTGCCACCCGCCCCCGGATCGACCCCTCAGTCGATCATCCGCAACTTCTGCATCATCGCGCACATCGACCACGGCAAGTCGACCCTGGCCGACCGCATGCTGCAGATCACCGGGGTCGTCGACGATCGCTCGATGCGCGCCCAGTACCTGGACCGGATGGACATCGAGCGCGAGCGTGGCATCACCATCAAGAGTCAAGCGGTCCGGCTGCCCTACGTGGCCAGCGACGGCGTCGACTACGTCCTGAACCTGATCGACACCCCCGGTCACGTCGACTTCACCTACGAGGTCTCGCGCAGCCTGGCTGCCTGCGAGGGTGCGATCCTGCTGGTCGACGCTGCGCAGGGCATCGAGGCCCAGACGTTGGCCAACCTGTACCTGGCTCTGGACAACGACCTGGCGATCATCCCGGTCCTGAACAAGATCGACCTACCGGCCGCCCAGCCCGAGCGATACGCCGCCGAACTGGCACACATCATCGGCTGTGACCCGGCCGACGTGCTGGCGGTCAGCGCCAAGACCGGCGCGGGGGTCGCCGAGCTGCTCGACGAGGTCGTGCGCCTGGTACCGGCCCCGAGCGGTGATGCCAGCGCGCCCGCCCGCGCCCTGATCTTCGACTCCGTGTACGACACCTACCGGGGCGTGGTCACCTACGTCCGCGTCGTCGACGGCCACCTGTCCACCCGCGAGCGCATCGTGATGATGAGCACCGGCGCCCACCACGAGATGCTCGAGGTCGGCGTGATCTCCCCGGAGCCCATCCCGTCCGCGGGGATCGGCGCCGGCGAGGTCGGCTACCTGATCACCGGTGTGAAGGACGTGCGCCAGAGCCGGGTCGGCGACACCGTCACCGCCGCCAGCGCCAAGACGGGTGCCACCCAGGCCCTCGGCGGCTACCGCGACCCCAAGCCGATGGTGTTCTCCGGGTTGTACCCGATCGACGGCTCGGACTACCCGCTGCTGCGCGACGCGCTGGACCGGCTCAAGCTCAACGACGCGGCGCTGGTCTACGAGCCCGAGACATCGGCGGCCCTGGGCTTCGGCTTCCGGTGCGGCTTCCTGGGCCTGCTGCACCTGGAGATCGTCCGCGAGCGCCTCGAGCGCGAGTTCAACCTCGACCTGATCTCCACCGCGCCCAACGTCGTCTATGACGTCACCCTCGACGACGGCCGCGAGATCGTGGTCACCAACCCCTCGGAGTACCCGATCGGCAAGATCGCCGAGGTCCGCGAGCCGATCGTGCGCGCCACGATCCTGAGCCCGACTGACTACGTGGGCGCGATCATGGATCTGTGCCAGTCCCGGCGCGGCAGCCTGCTGGGCATGGACTACCTGTCCGAGTCCCGGGTCGAGCTGCGCTACACACTGCCGCTGGCCGAGATCGTGTTCGACTTCTTCGACGCCCTGAAGTCCCGGACCCGCGGCTACGCCTCCCTGGACTACGAGACCACCGGCGAGCAGGCCGCGGATCTGGTCAAGGTCGACATCCTGCTGCACGGCGAGCCGGTGGACGCCTTCTCCGCGATCGTGCACCGCGACAAGTCCTACGCCTACGGGGTCGCGATGGCCGGCAAGCTCAAGGAGCTGATCCCGCGCCAGCAGTTCGAGGTGCCCATCCAGGCCGCGATCGGGTCCCGGGTGATCGCCCGGGAGAGCGTGCGCGCGATGCGCAAGGACGTGCTGGCCAAATGCTACGGCGGTGACATCAGCCGCAAGCGCAAATTGCTGGAGAAGCAGAAGGAGGGCAAGAAGCGGATGAAGATGGTCGGTCGGGTCGAGATCCCGCAGGAGGCCTTCATCGCCGCGCTGAACACCGAGGGGGAGCAGGGCGCAAAGCCTCGTTCCTCGGGCTGAGGCACCTTTTCCGAGCCCTCGCGCCACCTCTTGCCGGGCAGCCCGATCCCGGTGCGAAGCGCGCTGCGCAGGTGCTGTCTGTGCCCGGTATATACCGAGATCGGGGAGTTGCGATGCAGACGCAACGTGCGCTGGTGGCCGTGCTGGGGATGGCCCTTTTGTCCGGAATCCTGGTGGCCCCGCCCGCCAGCGCCCAGGGCGCGCCGGCCTCCGGCGGAGAAGGCGGCATCTCCGCCCTGTCCGTCGGGCCCTTGGGCGCCGAAGACATCGACCCCGCCGACGGTGCCCGCGCCACCGTCGCGGTCGGCGGCACGCGCGAGCTGCGCTGGGCCGACACCCCGGTCGATCCCGACCTCAGCGCGAATGTGTTCGAGATCGACATCATGCACGTACCGGCTCTACTGGGAGTTCCTGCCCGAGCCGGCGACCATCACGTCGGCCGGGCACCGCGAAGTGGTTCATCTCCGACCCGGTCCGGATCACCTGCACCGGGGACACCGGCAGCTGGAAGACCATCGCCGTGACCCTGCGACTGCCGAAGGCATCGCCGCGAGTGTCCGGCAAGCCGGACGGCTACCGCGACCTGCGGGAGGCTGTGACGCTGGCCCAGCGCTACGTCGACGGGCGCACGCGCAACACGCCGCTGGATGTGAACTCGATCGACGCCGTGCTGTTCCGACCCCCGGGTCCACGAAGTGGCAGGAGCTCCCGAAGGAACCCCTCGCCGAGCACGTGGTGATCCCGAGCACCGGTTGCGTGCGCGTCCGCGACAACGACATGGCCCTGACCGACGAGGTCCCGATCACCGTTGCCGCCGCCACGAAGAAGCTGGCGGGTTCGGCCAGCAAGCCGCGCCGCTCGGCCCAGGGCGGCGCCATGGACTGCACCGGGACGCTGCGCCAGCAGTGGGCCGATGGCAGCTGGCGCCCGCCCTGGACGGCACCGCGGTCAAGGTCCAGCGCAGGTCAGACGGGCACTACGGACCGCCGGCGCCGCGCTGGATGCTGCGCATCCAGCGCAGGTCGTCCGGGTCGGGCAAGTGGCGGACCGTCGATCAGCTCAGGCCCTCCGCGCTCAACCGCCTGCCGGTCCACCCGGGCGCCGTCGGCCAGTGGCGGGTCGTGGGGACCTACAAGGGCCGCACCCACACGTCCCGACCGTGCGCGGTTGACCAAGGGAGCAGCGGTACCGGCGGGAGCCCACGTCCGTGCCATTGGGCGCTGCCATCGGCGTTTGCGCCACCGGCCCGCTTGACCCGCGGGCATGGGTTCGGCGAGAGTAGCTAAGTCCACAGTCCTATCTCGTCCCCGTTGACCGTCGCCACCATGGAGGCTCCTGAATGCCCACCACCAGCGGCTCGTTGAGCATGCCGATTCCCGCGTATGCAGAAACGCTGTCTCGCTCGATCCTCGATCGGATCGCCGCGACTCCGGACAAGGCCGCCTTCAGGTCCCCTGGCCCGAATGACTCATGGTCGGTGACCTACACGTGGCGTGCGGCCGGCGACGAGATGATGAAGCTCGGTGCCGGCCTACTCGCGCTGGGCGTCGAGCTGGAGGACCGGGTCGCCATCGCCAGCAGCACTCGAACCGAGTGGATCTTCGCCGACGGGGCTGTGATGCTCGCCGGTGGGGCGAACACCACGATCTACCCGAGCACCGCCGACGACGACTTCGGCTACATCCTTTCCGACTCGGGCGCCCGATTCCTGATCGCCGAGGACCGCAAGCAGGCCGACAAGGCGATGCACCAGCGCGACCAGCTGCCGGACCTTGCGAAGATCATCGTGATCGACGGGGAGGGTGATGGTGATTTCATCATCAGCTGGGAGCAGCTCAAGGAGCTCGGCGTCGCGAAGCTCGAGGAGGACCCGAAGGCCATCGAGAACCGGATCTCGCAGCTGAACTCCGAGTCCCTGGCGACGGTGATCTACACCTCTGGGACCACGGGTCGACCCAAGGGCGTCGAACTGCCGCACCGCTGCTGGGTGTTCGAGGGTTCCAGCATCCAGGCGCTGGACATCATCTTCCCCGACGACCTGCAGCTGCTCTGGCTGCCGCTGTCGCACGTGTTCGGCAAGGTGCTGATCGCGGCGCAGTACCAGATCGGCTTCGAGACGGCGACCGATGGTCGCGTCCCGCGGATCGTGGAGAACCTGGGCGTCATCAAGCCGACCGTGATGGTCGGCGTGCCCCGCATCTTCGAGAAGATCTACCAGGGTGCCAGGGCCAAGGCGCAGGCCGGTGGAGGGGCCAAGGCCAAGATCTTCAGCTGGGCATTTGACACATCGGCAAAGATCAAGGCAGCCCAGCGCGCCGGCAAGTCCGCTGGTCCGCTGGCCGGAGTCCAGATGGCGCTGGCCGAGAAGCTGGTGTTCTCCAAAATCAAGGCGCTCACGGGTGGAAGCATCCGCGTGCTCGTCTCCGGTTCGGCCGCGCTCAACGGTGACGTGGCCCGGTGGTTCGATGCTGCTGGCCTGCCGATCCTCGAGGGCTACGGGCTGACGGAGAACACGGCCGCTGCGGCCCTCACCCGTCCGGACGACATCGCCTTCGGCGTCATCGGACAGCCCTTCCCGGGCACCGAGATCAAGATCGCTGAGGACGGTGAGGTGCTGCTGCGGGGCCCGCACGTCATGCGCGGCTACCGCAACCTGCCCGAGGTCAACGCGGAGACGTTGCTGGCCGATGGCTGGCTGGCGACCGGAGACATCGGCGTGCTCGACGACCACGGTCGGCTGAAGATCACCGACCGGAAGAAGGACCTGGTCAAGACCTCCGGTGGCAAGTACATCGCCCCGGGGTTGATCGCCGCGCAGTTCAAGGCCCTGTCCTCGCTGGCCTCGAACCTCGTCGTGCACGCCAACAACCGCAACTACGCCACGGCGCTGGTCTCCCTGGACCCCGACGCCCTGCAGGCGCTCGCCGCTGAGCGGGGTCTCACCGGCGACTTCGCCGCCCTGTCGCAGTCCCCGGACGTCCGAGCGAGCATCCAGGCGTCGATCGACCAGCTCAACGCGATGCTGAACCGCTGGGAGACCATCAAGCGCTTCACGATCCTGGACCGCGACCTGGCCGAGGACCATGGTGAGTTGACCGCCAGCCTGAAGGTCAAGCGCAAGGTCGTCGAGGAGCACTTCGCCGACGAGATCGAGCAGATGTACACCAGCTGACCAACGCTGCACAGATCGGGCCACTGCACGTCGCGGTGGCCGATCTGCGTCTCTGGGGGGGGAGTCCCAGGGCTCTGGATGGCCCCGGAGCGTCGGCCCCATGGCGAATAGGTAGTGTTCTGCACCACACCCGTGTTGCACTCGTCACATCCCTCGCGTCATCCCCCGTCGCCCTTGGAGGCTCTGGAATGCCCACCACCAGCGGATCACTGAGCACGCCGATCCCCCCGCACGCCGACACGCTGTCGCGTTCCATCCTCGACCGGCTCGCAGCGAGCCCGGACAAACTGGCATTCATGTCCCCGGGCCCGGGCGACACGTGGTCGGTGTCCTACACCTGGCGTGCGGCCGGCGACGAGATGATGAAGCTCGGTGCCGGCCTGCTCGCGCTGGGCGCCGAGCTGGAGGATCGGGTCGCGATCGCGAGCAGCACGCGCACGGAGTGGATCTTCGCCGACGGGGCAGTGATGCTCGCCGGTGGGGCGAACACCACGATCTACCCGAGCACCTCCGACGACGACTTCGACTACATCCTGTCCGACTCGGGCTCCCGGTTCCTGATCGCCGAGGACCGCAAGCAGGCCGACAAGGCCCTGCACCAGCGCGACCGGCTGCCGGACCTGGAGAAGATCATCCTCATCGACGGCGAGGGTGATGGCGATTTCATCATCAGCTGGGAGCAGCTCAAGGACCTCGGCGTCGCGAAGCTCAAGGAATACCCGAAGGCCATCGAGAACCGGGTCTCGCAGGTGAACTCCGAGTCCCTGGCCACGGTGATCTACACCTCCGGGACCACGGGTCGGCCCAAGGGCGTCGAGCTGCCGCACCGCTGCTGGGTGTTCCAGGGCGCCGCCATCCAGGCGCTGGACATAGTCCGCCCCGATGACACGCAACTGCTGTGGCTACCGCTGTCGCACGTGTTCGGCAAGCTGCTGATCGCGGCGCAGTACCAGATCGGCTTCAAGTCGGCCACCGATGGTCGCGTGCCGCGGATCGTGGAGAACCTGGGCGCCGTCAACCCGACCGTCTTGATCGGGGTGCCCCGCATCTTCGAGAAGATCTACCAGGGTGCCAACGCCAAGGCCCAGGCCGGGGGCGGAGCCAAGGCCAAGATCTTCAGCTGGGCCTTCGATACGTCGGCCAAGATCAAGGCCGCCCAGCGTGAGGGTCGCCCCGCTGGCCCGCTGGCCGGGGTCCAGATGGCAATGGCCGAGAAGCTGGTGTTCTCCAAGATCAAGGAGCTCACCGGCGGGAACATCCGTCTGCTGGTTTCCGGCTCGGCTGCCCTCAACGGCGACGTGGCCAGGTGGTTCGACGCTGCTGGCCTGCCGATCCTGGAGGGCTATGGCCTGACCGAGAACACGGCCGCCGCAGCGATGACCCGCCTGGACGACATGGCGTTCGGCACCATCGGGCAGCCCTACCCGGGCACCGAGATCAAGATCGCTGAGGACGGCGAGGTGCTGCTGCGGGGTCCGCACGTCATGCGCGGCTACCGCAACCTTCCCGAGGCCAACGCCGAGACGCTGCTGGCCGACGGGTGGCTGGCGACTGGCGACATCGGGATCCTCGACGACCACGGTCGGTTGAAGATCACCGACCGCAAGAAGGATCTGGTCAAGACCTCGGGCGGCAAGTACATCGCTCCCGGGTTGATCGCCGCGCAGTTCAAGGCGATGTCCGCGCTGGCCTCGAACCTCGTGGTGCACGCCGACAACCGCAACTTCGCCTCCGCTCTGGTCTCGCTGGATCCCGACGCCCTGCAGGCGTTCGCCACCGCGCATGGGCTGTCCGGTGACTTCGCGGCCCTGTCGACGTCCCCGGAGGTGCGCACAAACATCCAGGCGTCGATCGACCAGCTCAACGCAACGCTGAACCGCTGGGAGACGATCAAGAAGTTCACCATCCTGGACCGCGACCTGGCCGAGGACCAGGGCGAGTTGACCGCCAGCCTGAAGGTCAAGCGCAAGGTCGTCGAGGAGCACTTCGCTGACGCGATCGAGCAGATGTACACCAGCTGAGACCAACGCACCACTGATCGGGCGACTGCACGCCGCAATGGCCCGATCGGCGTTCCTGGGGGGTGTTCCGGGGGTCAGGATGACCCCGAGTGTCGGCCCAGTGGCCGAAAAGGTAGTGTTCTACATCACACTCGTGTGAGCGTCTTCTTGTTTCCACCATCCCTCGTCGCCCTTGGAGGCCCTGGAATGCCCACCACCAGCGGATCACTGAACACCCCTCTGCCCCCGCACGCAGACAACCTCGCCCGCGCCATCCTGGATCGGGTCGAGGCCAGCCCGGACGCCCTGGCCTTCCTCTCGCCCGGGGCCGATGACTCCTGGTCGATCAAGCACACCTGGCGTGAGGCCGGCGACGAGATGACCAAGCTCGCCGCCGGCCTGCTGGCCCTGGGACTCGAGCTGGAGGAGCGCGTCGCGATCGCGTCGAACACCCGCACGGAATGGATCTTCGCCGACGGGGCTGTGATGCTCGCAGGTGGGGCGAACACCACGATCTACCCGAGCACCTCCGACGACGACTTCGGCTACATCCTGTCCGACTCGGGGTCGAGGTTCCTGATCGCCGAGGACCGCAAGCAGGCCGACAAGGCCCTGCACCAGCGCGACCAGCTGCCGCGCCTGGAGAAGATCGTCCTCATCGATGGTGCTGGTGACGGGGACTTCGTCATCAGCTGGTCGGACCTGCGCGAGCTCGGTGCGGCAAAGCTCGCCGCAGAGCCCACCGCAGTCGAGGAGCGGGTCGGCCAGCTGACCGGCGAGTCCCTGGCCACGATGATCTACACCTCGGGCACGACCGGCAGGCCCAAGGGCGTGGAACTGCCGCACCGCAACTGGGTCTTCGAGGGTGCGAGCACGCAGGCGCTGGCGATCATCGAGCCCGATGACCTGCACTTCCTCTGGCTGCCGCTGGCCCACGTGTTCGGCAAGGTCCTGCTCTCCGCCCAGTACCAGATCGGGTTCACCACCGCCACCGACGGTCGGGTGCCCAAGATCGCCGAGAACCTCGCCACCCTGCAGCCCACGCTCATGGCTGGTGTGCCGCGCATCTTCGAGAAGATCTACCAGGGGGCCAACTCGCGCACCATGGCCGAGGGCGGGCTCAAGGCCAAGATCTTCACGTGGGCCTTCGACACCGGGATCAAGACCAAGGCAGCCCAGCGAGCAGGCAAGTCGGCCGGCCCACTCGCCGGCGTCCAGATGGCGATCGCCGACAAGTTGGTCTTCTCCAAGATCCGCGCCGCCACCGGCGGTCGGGTGCGACTGTTCGTCTCCGGCTCAGCGGCCCTCAACAGCGACGTGGCCCGCTGGTTCGACGCCGCTGGCATCCCGATCCTCGAGGGCTACGGCCTGACCGAGAACACCGCAGCCGCATGCATCACGCGACCCGATGATCTGGAGTTCGGCACGGTCGGCCAGCCGTTCCCCGGCACCGAGGTGATGATCGCCGACGACGGCGAGGTGCTGCTGCGCGGGCCGCACGTCATGCGTGGCTACCGCAACCTGCCCGAGGTGAACGCCGAGACGCTGCTGGGCGACGGTTGGCTGGCCACCGGTGACATCGGCGTCCTCGACGAGGCCGGCCGGTTGAAGATCACCGACCGCAAGAAGGACCTGGTCAAGACCTCGGGCGGCAAGTACATCGCCCCCGGCCTGATCGCCTCGCAGTTCAAGGCCCTCTCCGCGCTGGCCTCGAACCTCGTGGTCCACGCCAACAACCGCAACTACGCCACCGCCCTGGTCTCCCTGGATCCCGACGCCCTGACCAAGTTCGCTGCCGACAACGGCCTGTCCGGGGACTTCGCCGCCCTGTCCCAGGCCCCGGAGGTGCGTGCCAACATCCAGGCGTCCATCGACGTGCTGAACTCCCGGCTGAACCGCTGGGAGACGATCAAGAAGTTCACGATCCTGGACCGCGATTTCTCCGAGGAGTCCGGTGAGCTGACCGCCAGCCTGAAGGTCAAGCGCAAGGTCGTCGAGGAGCACTTCGCCGACGAGATCGAGGCGATGTACGCCGGATAGTCCGCGGCCGGTCGGCCCGGGTCCCTGGTCGTCACGGCGACCCGGTGCCCTGGCTCGCACCGGTTGCTGGCGACAGCGACCCGGTGGGCGTGGCCGCCGTGGCGCTCAGCGGACCCGACTCGTCGGGGGCCGGCAGGCCCGCGTCGGGATCGGTGGTGCCGCGCACGGTGATGACCACGTTGGGCTGCCCGTCGTCCTCGCCGAGCACGACGTACACCGCGAACGTGTTCGCGGCGAAGCTGTACAGCCCGGTATTGGTCTGCGCGGCGCCCACGTACTCGGCGATCGGCATGTAGCCCCGTTCCCGCAGGGCAGCCACGACCGGCTCGGCGATGTCCAGCGCGGTGCCCTCCTGCGCGGCGAAGGTCGCGGTCCAGGTGCGGCGCGGCTCGGCCCCGATCGCGTATGCGGTCACCACCCGGGTGCCCTCGGGCAGGGGGATGTCGGGCCAGTCGCTGGGCAGTGGCACCCCGGTGAGCTGCCACTGCCGGGCCAGCTGCGCGGAGCGCTCGTCGGCGCTGGCGGTCGGGGTCGCGGTCGGCGTCGGCGAGCCGATCGTCGGCACCACCTGCGGCGTGCCGGCGCACCCGGACAGGGCGAGCAGGGCGCCGGCAGCGACCAACGCCGCCCGACTGCTGCTCCTGCGCATCATGGCGCAACGCTAACCCGCGCTGGTCGGCGCCGGTGCCACCGAGGCGGGAGAATGCCGCCATGCCCGCTGCGCCCACCGGAGAGACCCCGCCCATCGACGGTGCACTGCCGCAGCAGTCCGCAGCCGCCTGGGGTGCAGCGGACTTCGGCATCTACCTGCACGTCCCGTTCTGCTCGACGCGCTGCGGGTACTGTGACTTCAACACCTACACCGCTCCTGAGCTGGCCGGCGCCCAGGGCGTGGATCGGGCGACCTTCGCGGAGCATCTCGGCGCCGAGCTCGGCCTCGCTCGGGCAGTGCTGGGTCAGCGCGACGTGCCGGTGCGCACGGTGTTCGTCGGTGGCGGCACGCCCACGCTGCTCAGCCCGGCCGCGCTCGGCGGCCTGCTGCGCCGCATCGAGGGCGAGTTCGGCCTGGCGGCGGACGCCGAGATCACCCTCGAGGCCAACCCGGACTCGGTCGATCCGGCCATGCTGGCGCGGCTGCGCGGGGTCGGCTTCACCCGGATCTCGTTCGGGATGCAGAGTGCGGTGGCCCATGTGCTGGCGGTCCTGGACCGGACGCACACCCCCGGGGCGGCCCTTCGGGCGGTGGACTGGGCTCGGACGGCCGGTTTCGATCAGGTCAGCCTGGACCTCATCTACGGCACACCGGGGGAGACCCTGGTCGACTGGCAGCAGACGGTGGACGCCGCCCTCTCGGCCGGCGTCGGGCACGTCTCGGCCTACGCCCTGATCGTCGAGCCGGGCACCCGGCTGGCCGCAGCGGTCCGGCGCGGGGCCATCGCCGACCCCGATGACGACCTGATGGCCGACATGTACGACGCCGCCGACGAGGCGTTCGCAGCCGCCGGGCTGCCCTGGTACGAGTTGTCCAACTGGGCGGTGCCGGGCCAGGAGTGCCGACACAACCTGGCCTACTGGCGCGGTGCGGACTGGTGGGGGATCGGCCCCGGTGCGCACAGTCATGTGGCCGGCACCCGCTGGTGGAACGTCAAGCACCCGGCGGCCTACGTGGGGCGGCTGCGCTCGGGTCATTCCCCGGCCGCCGGCCGCGAGGTGCTGGACCGGGCGACCCGAGCCGTGGAGGACGTCCTGCTGCGGGTCCGCCTGGCCGAGGGGCTGCCCCTGGCGAGCCTGGCCGTCGAGGTGCGCGCCGTGGTGCCGGGGCTGGTCGGGCAGGGGCTGGCCGTCCTGCACTCCGACCGGCTGGTCCTCACCCGCTCCGGGCGCCTGCTGGCCGACGCGGTGGTCCGCCGGCTCGTTCCCTGACGGGGTCGGCAACGACGATCAGGTGGAGCTGCCCAGGCCCGGGATGCCCAGCGCGACGAGCAGGACGACGGAGGCCGCCAGGATCACCATGCCGACCAGGCCCAGGATCCGGCCGACGTTGGTCGTGCCCCGGCCCGAGGGGTCCATCGTCCCAGCATCCATCGCCGCCAGGTCGCTGCGGCCCATGAAGAAGGCGACGAGTGCCAGGGGGGAGCAGAAGAGCAGGCCCAGGATGGCGAGGGCGAGCACGGTCGTCCCACGGTGCGGGCGCACCATCGCGCCGCCGTATCCGGCCCCTGGCGGGAACGCCGGTGGATAGCTGGGAGCGGACTGGAACCCGCTGGGAGGGGGCGGCGGGTAGCTCGACGGCGGCGGGGGGGACGGGAACGCGTCGGGAACCGCCGAGGAGGGCAACCCGCCACCCGGGGTGGGCCGTAGCCGGGAGCGGGCGGCGGTGGCGGCGGGAAGCCCGCTGCCGCCGGGGGGTGGCCCGGGCGCGCGGTGGGCTCCTCGTCCGGGGTGGGGCTCAGGGAGCCGCCGATGGGCTCGTCGTCGGGATCCACGGGGGGTCTGGTCATGGGACGCTCCTTGCCGACGGTCGATGCACGCGAAGGATATCGGCCACTGTCGCGCTGCGCGGCAGGGCGGGTCACCCGTTCCGGGCATCCGCGCCGCTGGGTCGGCTAGGTGGTGGCCTGGAACAGGGGGGCGATCACGATGAGGGTGAACAGGATGTGCATGAAACCGATCCCCCCGGTGACGATGCCGACGATCGCGCGGCGCTGGCCCCCTGCGCGGCCCGCCTTGGCCCTGCGATAGGCGACCATCCCGAGGACGAAGGCCAGGATGCTGAACGACCAGACCCCGATCCACAGCAACAGCACCAGACCCATGATGCCCAGCACCATCGACGCGGTGGCCAGGCCCTTCGGCAGGTCCGCCCCGGATTCGTCGTCGGTGATCGCCGGCCAGCCATCGGACGGTTCAGTCATGGGACGGCTCCTTCTGGCAGTGGACGCTCGTGGGCCTGATAAGTCCCAGGATGTCATCGTGGGCACGCGCCATCAGTCCGGGACCTCGGTGACCAGGTCGATCGCCTCCTCGACGCGGGCGAGCAGGGCAGGGTCCAGGTCCGCGTAGCTGCGTACCGACCCGAGGATCCGCCGCCACGCAGCGGCCTCGTCCGCCGGCCAGCCCAGCGCGGCGCAGATCCCGGCCTTCCACGGCTGGCCGCGCGGGATGCTCGGCCACGCCGGGATGCCCAGGGCGCGTGGCCGGACGGCCGCCCAGACGTCGACGTAGGGATGACCGAGCACGTGCACGTGCTCGGCCCAACGCTCGGTCACCGCGGCGGCGATCCGGGACTCCTTGGACCTGGGCACGAGGTGGTCGACGATCACCACGAGCCGGCGCTGCGGTCCGGGCCCGAACTGGGCCACCGCCTCCACGAGGTCGTCGATCCCGCCGAGCGGCTCGACCACCACCCCGACCTCGCGCAGGTCCGCGCCCCACACCTTCTCCACCAGTTCGGCGTCATGGGTGCCCTCGACCCAGATCCGCGACGCGCGGGCCACCCGGGCCGCCGTGCGGGGAGTGGCGACCGACCCGGAGGCGGTCCGGGTCGGCGCTGTCGGGGCGCTGACCGCGCGCGGGCGCACGAGGGTGACCAGTGCGCCCTCGAGCAGGAATGCCGCCGGCTCGGCGGGGAACAGCCGGCGGCGACCATGGCGGTCCTCGAGGCGCACCGACCAGCCGACCGTGGTCCGCTCCCAGCCCAAGATGGCCCCGCAGAACCCGGAGCTCGCGCACTCCACGACCAGGTCGCGGTCCCCGGTGACCTCCGCGACGGTCGGCGTGCGCAGATGCCGGCCGGCGGCCAGCACATCGGGTCCATAGCGATCGAGCACGGTCGCGACCCTACCGGCGCCCCTGCACCGACGCAGGCATCTGCGGCGTGCGGCGCTACAGCGCGGAGCCGAAGACCTCGGTGAGCTCCTCGGCGCTGAGCTCGACGGGGTTGCCCGCCGTGCTACTGGCCCGGACCACCTTGGCGACCACCTCGGGTGCATCCGCCGCGCTGAGCCCGTAGGCCGACAGCGTCGGCATCTCCAGGACCGCGCAGGTGTGCTCGATCCAGTGCACGCCGTCGTCCGCGCTCGCCTCGGGCCGGCCGGTCAAACAGGCCGCGATCTGCGCGAAGCGGCGGGTCAGTCGGGAGTCGGCTCGGTCGAGATTGGCGGCGCAGACCGGTCCGAGCAGGGTGGCGCAAATCGCGCCGTGCGGGGCCGCGGTCATCGCGCCGATCACCCCCGCGAACCCATGCACCGCGCCGAGCTTCGCGTTGGCCAGCGACAACCCGCCGAGCAGGCTGCACAGCGCCATGTCGGTGCGCGCGTCCAGGTCGTAGCCGTTGCGGTGCGCGTCGATCAGGCTGCGCCCGGCGGCGATCATGCCCATCCGGGCCCAGGCGTCGGTCATCGCATTGGCGCGCCGTGACACGTAGGGCTCCAGGCATTGGGTCAGGGCGTCCATGCCCGCCGCGGCTGTCACCGCTGGTGGGCACGCCATGGTGAGTTCGGGGTCCACGACGGCGTGCCGGGGGATCATCCAGGCGTGTCGCAGGCTGGCCTTGACCCCGTGCTCGGGCACGGTCAGGACGGCGTTGGCCGTGACCTCGGCGCCGGTCCCCGCGGTCGTGGGCACGGCCACCATCGGCAGTGGCGGCGCGGTGAACGGCAGGCCACGGCCGACCACCTCGATGTGATCCATCGGGTCGCCGTTGGTCAGCAGGATCGCGGTGGCCTTGGCCAGGTCGATCGGGCTGCCCCCGCCGATCGCGACCACGACCTCCGCGGCCAGCGCTCGCCCTGCCTGCACCGCCGCACGGGCGTCGGCGACGGTGGGTTCGCCGCTGACCGGCACGACCGCCAGGGCCTGCGCCCCGG
>JBAVKQ010000320.1:0-5605 GCA_049688395.1 Candidatus Nanopelagicales bacterium | reverse complement strand
ATCCCGGCCGGCTGCGCGCCAGCCCCCACGGGTCGCGGCCGCGAAGGCTGCCCGCCCGCTGATCCGCGCCTTCGGGTGCTGATGGTGCATCGCCGCCCGCACCCACTCCCAGGGCTCGATCGCCGTCACCGGGCTGTCGGACCCGAAGGCCAGTGACACCCCGGCTCGGACCAGGCCGGCGAAGTCGTGCAGGTCGGCGGCCCGGTGCGCGCCGAGGCGGGCGAGGTAGGCGCCGCCGGGGCCGCCCCAGAGCGCGTCGAACAGGGGCTGGACGCTGGCGATCGCACCGACCCGGGCCAGGACGTCGGCGTGTGCCGGGCTGACCATCGACAGGTGCTCGACCCGGTGCCGGGCGGCCCGCACCGCGGCCTGCCCGCAGCGGTCCTCGGCCACCTCGAGGGCGGCGGTCACCACGTCGATCGCCGCGTCGCCGATCGCGTGGAAGCCGGCCTGCATACCTGCCTCGGTGCAGGCGACCAGATGCTCGGCGACCGCGTCGGCGTCCAGGTACTGGTTGCCCGTGAGTTCCGGTGCGTCTATGTAGGGCTGGCGCAGCAGGGCGGTGTGCGAGCCGAGGGCGCCGTCGACGAACAGGTCCCCGGCTGCACCGAGCGCGCCCAGGGCACGGGCAGCGTCCGGCCCGCCGGCCTGGCCCCAGTACGCCACCAGCTCCGGGCCCACGGTGGTCGCAGCCAGCTCCTGCAATGCGCGCAGGTCCTCGGCACCGTTGATGTCCGGTCCGGCGGCCTCGTGCAGAGCGGCGACGCCGGCGGCCGCGGCGTGCTCCCGGGTGGCCCGTTGCGCGGCCTCGCGCAGTCCGCCGGGCAACTCCTGCGTGACGTGCGCGCGGACCAGGTGATGGGCATGAGCGGTGACCCGCCCGGAGTCCTCGAACCCGCGGACCCCAGCCACGCCGGGCACCAGCGCGACCATCGCACTGGACACAATCGCCGAGTGCACATCGATCCGGGACAGGTAGACCACCGAGCCCCAACTGGCACGATCCAGCTCCTGGCGCGTGGGCAGCCGCTGGTCGCTCCAGAGGGTCTCGTCCCAGCCGTGGCCGACGATGGGTCGCCCGCGACCAGCCCGCGCCTGGGCGCTGACCCGCTCCAGCAGGGCCGCACGGCTGGCCACCCCGCGCAGGTCCAGGCCGAGCAGCGTCAGCCCGGTGGCGGTGTGATGCACGTGCGCATCGACGAATGCGGGGGCGACCAGCGCCCCCTCGAGGTCCACCACGGCGTCCGCGGAGTCGCGGTGCACGTCGGCCCCGGAGTCCGGCCCGACCCAGGCCACGATGTCATCGACGACGAGCATGGCGCCGGCCCCCGGCGCTGCGGGCGCGTGGATCGTCCCGCCGCGCAGGAGCAGCCTCATCAGCGCGCTGCCTGCATCGGGGCCGAGCTCACCGGTGCTCGCCGGCCAGCCGGGACTCGAACAGCCCCCGCAGTGCGGGGTCCGTGCGCAGCAGGTCCAGGGCGTAGGCCGCGTGCCCGCGGGCGTAACCGTTGCCGATCAGCATGGTCACGTCCGCGGCCAGTCCCTCGGCGCCCAACGCCGCGGCGGTGAACGAGGTGGCCATCGAGAAGAAGATGACCGTGCCACCCTCGGCGGTGGACAGCACCGCACCGTGCTCACAGCCCGGGACGGTGACGCACACGATGGTGATGTCCGCCGGCGCGCCCAGCGCCCCGACCACCGCGTCGGCCACCCCGACCGGGTCGCGCGCGTCGGCCAGCGCCACCAGGTCGGCGATCCCGGCCGAGCGCAGCGTGTCGGCCTCGCGGTCGACCGGCACGATGCCCAGCGTGCGACCGGCGCCCTGCGCCCGGGCGGCCGCCAGGCACAGGGACCCACTCTTGCCGGCCCCGCCCAGGACGGCCACCGTCGGGGTGATACCCAGCTCGAGGTACTGGGCCACGACGCGCGCGGTCAGGGCCGGGGCACCGCACACGTCGTTGATCGACATCGACAGCGCCTCGGGCAGGTCGTCGGGCAGCGTGGCCACGATGGAGCGGCGGAACAGGATCGCGGTGCCCTCGCAGGGCACCTGCTCGTCCATGCCGGCCCAGCTGGCCAGGTCGTCGGTGATCCGCAGCGGAGTCAGGGTGAGCGAGACCAGCGTCGCGATCCGGTCCCCCACCGCCAGGCCCAGGGGGGACTGCGGCCCGACCTGCTCGACCTCGCCGATGAGCATCCCGCCCGAGCCGGTCACCGGGTTGTGCATCTTGCCGCGGCTGTTGATGATGCCCGCCACCTCGGCGCGCACCTTGTCGCCGTCGCCGAAGTGCTTGTCGTGAAGTTGCTGGAAGCTGGCGGCGTCGAGGTTCAGCCGGTGCACACGGACGCGGACCTCGTCGGGGCCGATCTCCGGCGAGGCGTCCAACCGCCAGGCCGCCTGGGGCAGCACGCCCTCGGGCTCGAGGACGCGGTGCACACCGACCGCGCTGGTGGTGCCGTGGTCCATGGGGGTCCTCCTGCGGTCGTGCGCACCGGCGTCCGTGCGCGCCCTGCTCGTGCGCGTTCCCCGGCCGACTGCCGCGGCCGTCCGGCGTCAGCCTAGCGACTCGGATCTGCCGAAGAAACCCCGCACTACTGCGTTCCGCACCGGCAATCCTTACGCTACGCTCCTGCGATGACGCAGATTCTTGACCCGTTCCTGCCGACTGCCGAACATCCGGGCGCTCCCGCGCCTGGGATCGCCCCGGCGCAGCCCTACAGCTACCAGCGGGTGATCCTCTCCGAGCCGGACTGGACCCGCTACCCGGGCTGGGCGCAGGTCAGCGCGGCCGAATGGCGCTCCGCGCAATGGCAGCGCGCGCACTGCATCAAGAACTCCACGCAGCTGCGCGCCGTCATGGGCGACCTGCTCGACGAACGCGTCTACGACGACCTCGACGCCGACCTGGCGAGCAAGGCCACGATGTCCATGCTCGTGCCGCCGCAGATGATCAACACGATGATGCGCACGACGACCCCGGCCGGCCCCGGCTCGCTGACCGAGGCGTTCTACGCCGACCCGATCCGGGCCTACATGCTCCCGGTGCTCTCGGATCGCCTCACCGAGTGGGGCAGCCATCCCTACTCCTCGCGCGACTCGCTGCACGAGCAGGCGATGTGGGTCGCCGAGGGGTTGACCCACCGCTACCCGACTAAGGTCCTGGCCGAGCTGCTGAGCACCTGCCCGCAGTACTGCGGGCACTGCACCCGGATGGACCTGGTCGGCAACTCGACGCCCAGCG
The DNA here is from genome assembly GCA_049688395.1 of Candidatus Nanopelagicales bacterium. Lineage (GTDB taxonomy): Bacteria > Actinomycetota > Actinomycetes > S36-B12 > CAIYMF01 > Prado023. Next base: position 2,363 of record JBAVKQ010000320.1, on the reverse strand, counting down.
TCGACAAGCTCAAGCTGGTGCTCAAGCCCGCCGACCGGCAGGCCGACCACCTGGCCTACCTGCGCACCCACCCGCAGGTCCGCGACGTGGTGGTCTCCGGCGGCGACGTGGCCAACCTGCCCTGGGCGCGACTGGAGTCCTACCTCGACGAACTGCTCGAGATCGACAACATCCGCGACATCCGGCTGGCCACCAAGGCACTGATGGCCCTGCCGCAGCACTGGCTGTCCCCCGACGTGGTGGCCGGCATGGGTCGGGTGGCCGGCAAGGCCCGCGCCCGCGGCGTCTCCCTGGCGATCCACACGCACGTGAACAACGCGGCCTCGATCACCCCGCTGGTCGCCGAGGCGGTGCGCGCGATGTTCGATGCCGGCGTGCGCGACGTGCGCAACCAGGGCGTATTGCTCAACGGCGTGAACACCACCTCGACGGACCTGCTCGACCTGTGCTTCACGCTGCTCGACGGCGCCGGGATCATGCCCTACTACTTCTACATGTGCGACATGATCCCCAACGCCGAGCACTGGCGGGTGCCGCTGTCCACGGCCCAGGAGCTGCAGCACGCGATCATGGGCTACTTGCCCGGATTCGCCACGCCGCGGATCGTGTGCGACGTGCCCTTCGTCGGCAAGCGCTGGGTGCACCAGGTTCACACCTACGACCAGACGCTGGGCATCTCGGAGTGGACCAAGAACTACCGCACCGGCATCGAGTTCGACGATCCGAACGCCCTGGAGCGCGGCTACCGGTACTACGACCCGGTCCACACGCTGCCCGAGGAGGGGCGTGCCTGGTGGGCGCGGCACGCCGCGGAGCTGGATGTCGCCGACCACTGACGCGTCCCCGGCTGGAAGGCGCGTGCTCCGTCACTGGGCCAGGCGGTCCTCGAAGGGCACCGACAGCACGACTGTGGTCCGCGTCGTCACCCCGGCGATCGCGCGGATGTCGGCCAGTAGCGCCTCGAGGTCGGTCGGCGCCGCGACCCGGATCTTGAGGATGTAGGCCTCGGCGCCGGCCACGGAGTAGCACGCCTCGACGGCCGGGAGCGCGGCCAACTTCTCGGGGGCCTCGTCCTCGGCGGTCGGGTCGAAGGCCTTGATGGACACGAACGCGGTCAGGGGCAGGCCCAGGGCGTCCGGGTCGACCAGCGCCCGGTACCCCCGGATCACGCCGCGCTTCTCCAACCGGCGCACCCGCTGGTGCACCGCCGAGGTCGACAGACCGGTGTGCTTGCCCAGATCGGTGAACGACATCCGACCGTCGGCGGCGAGCAACCGGATCAGTTGCCGATCGATGTCCTCCATGGCGCGATCCTAACCGGCGCACCCGAGGCTCGAGGCGAACCTGGCACAGGCGAGGAGCCAGTTGGCCGGCCCGGCTAGCCGTGCACCAGCGCCCGGCCGATCACCAGCCGCTGGATCTGATTGGTGCCCTCCACGATCTGCAGCATCTTCGCCTCGCGCATGTAGCGCTCGACGGGGAAATCGGTGGTGTAGCCGGCACCGCCGAGCACCTGCACGGCGTCGGTGGTGACCGCCATGGCCGCATCGGTGGCCAGCAGCTTCGCCCGGGCGGCGGGGATCGAGAACGGTCGGCCCGCGTCCTTGAGCCGGGCGGCCTCCAGCAGCAGTGCGCGCGCCGCATGGATCTGGGTGTCCATGTCGGCGAGCATGAACTGCAAGCCCTGGAACCCGGCGATCGGCTGGCCGAACGCGTTCCTGCCCCGGGCGTAGGCGACCGCCTCGTCCAGCGCGCGGCGAGCCAGCCCCACAGCGCACGCCGAGATCCCCAGCCGGCCTGCGTCCAGGGCCTGCATCGCGATCCGGAAGCCCTGCCCGGGCTCCCCCACCAGGTCCCCGGCCGGCACCAGCGCGCCGTCGAGGATGACCTGCGCCGTCGGGGAGGCCATGCCCCCCATCTTGTGCTCGGGGGTGGCGAAGGTCATGCCGGGCGTGTCGGCGTCGGTGACCAGACAGCTGATCCCCTGGGCACCGGCGCCGCTGGTGCGCACCATCAGGTTGTAGAAGTCCGCGACCCCGGCGTGGGTGATCCAGGCCTTCACCCCGGAGACGCGGTACCGGTCGCCGACCAACTCGGCGCGGGTGGTCAGGGCGGCGGCGTCGGACCCGCAGTGCGGCTCGGACAGGCAGTAGGCGCCCAACTCCTCCCCACCGAGCATCCGCGGCAACCACCGCTGCTTCTGCTCGTCGGTGCCCCATGCGGCCACCGGGAAGCTGGACAGCACGTGCACCGACACCCCGAGGGCGACCGCCATCCACCGTGCGGCCAGTTCCTCGAGCACCTGCAGGTACACCTCGTAGGGCTGCCCCCCGCCGCCGAGCTCCTCGGGGTAGGGCAGGGCC
>JBAVKQ010000319.1:0-7289 GCA_049688395.1 Candidatus Nanopelagicales bacterium | reverse complement strand
ACTTTGCGTCCGTTATCTGATAACAGGGCGGGTGGGCCGGTTATCAGGTCAACCCCGCGGGAGGTTGCGGCCGCAGTTCTCCCTAGGTTCTGGACGTGCCGGGGGTCGCCCTGGCAACCGGTGGATTCTGGTCGCGGGGCCATCGTTGGTCGAGGGTCAGACGAACCCCAGGGCCGGTGATGGAGGGGTCTGCCTGGGAGGGGGGTCAGGCAGTGCATCCCGGTGCCGGTGATGCGGGAGGCAGGGTGCAGTCAAAGGCGCGGGTTGGCGCACGCAGCGACGCCAGACCTCGGGGGATCTCGTCCCCACCGAGCCGGCGGGAGGCCAGCCGACCCCGCACAGGCCCGCAATGTCACCCGATCGGGTGACAGCAGGTTACCCGATAATCGCCTAGGCGGGGCGATTATCTGATAGACTGGCGTAGCCAGACCAAGCCAACGACGAAGGAGCCCCCGATGAACACGACACCCGCCACCAGCACCCGGACCCAGGCCCACCCCGCGGTGACCGAGGCTTACCTGGACTACCTGTTCTGGTCCACCGAGAGCAACTACGAAGCAGACCGACTGCGAGCACGCGGGGACAACCCGCACTCGCAACTCACCGGGTACTACGACGGCCGGGCCGACCAAGCCCGCACCCAAGCGTTCAACCTCGCGCGCAGGGCTGCCCGCGCATGAGCACCGTGCGCGCGGACCCGCACGGGTTCTGCTCCAAGTGCGGATGCGAGTTGTACCGCAACGACGTCCTGGGCGCGTGGACGCGCGCCGGACTGCACCCCGTGGACGGGGCCGTGTGCATCGACGGCGACGACCACACCCCCAGGCACTACGAAGCCCCAGCCGGCCCCACACCCACCCAGGAGGTCTGACATGCCCACCCCCGCCGCACAGGAGCGCGCCCGACGCGGACAGCAGCGGCTCCGCGAGGCCCGCAAAGCCAGCATGGTGCGTCTGGTCGTGTGGCTGCCACGCACCACCGCCGCCGACTTCCGCGCCCTGGCCGACGAGGTTGGCATGACCCACACCGACATGCTCGACGCCCTGATCCGGGATGGCCGAGACGCGCGCCCCGGGCAAAGCGTGCTCGATTAACCGCCAGGAGCCGTCCGACGCCGATCCACGCGCCACATGCCGCGCTCGACGTCGAAGCAGAACCGATACTCGTACAACTTGTCCAACACCGCGACCCCTGTACCGCTCGTCCCGTTGGGAAACGGCACGACGCGGTGCAGGGTTTCGGTCATCTGCTCACTGGACACCCAGTACAGGGCCACCCAGCGGCGACCCGAGCCAGCATTACCGGCCATGAGAACATCACCACCCACCAGGAGGAGCCTACGCGGCGCGCTCAGCGCCATTGTGCGCCTCGTACGTCCAGGGTATCGCGTACAGGTCCAAGAGCGCCCCAGCAGCGGCCTGAGCGGCCTCATAGGTGCGCGCACGCTCGACCACGGTCAGCAGCGCCAGCACCCGATCCGAGCGGACCGCGAACCGCCGCCAGTGATGCGCCAGGACCACGACCAGCGTCTCGCCCTCGACCGTGGCAGCCTCGACCACTTCCTCATCGGTCAGGACCACGCCCAGGTCGAGCAGGTCACGCAAACCACGCGACCAGAACTGCTGCCGCTTACCCTTGGACGCCGCCTCGAACTCGGTCCAGACCGGGAAGGTCACGTCCGGCGTGCCCCAGCGCAGGATGTGCGCCACATTGTCAGCCAGGATGCCGAACGGCGAGCGGGTGACCTTGTTCGGCGCAATCTTGAGGTCACCGCGACCAATCTCCAGGGCGAGGTTGCGCACCCCGCGGACCGCCGCAGCCGACCTGCGCTCAGCACCGGCCGCGTCCGCGTCATAGACGCCCTTGAGCATGTACAGGCTCACCCCACGCAAGTCATCCGCATCCCCGGACAGCACCTTGAAGTCCTGGCCGTGCGAGGTGGCGACCCGACCGACCCCGCCGACCTGCGCAATCCACGCCCCCAGCAGGTCCCACCCCTGCTCCGGTGTGACGGCGGACCCGTCCTCGAGGAAGTACAGGACGTGGAAGTGCACATGCCACCCGTTCGCGCCCCACGTGACCTCGGTGGTCCGGTGGAACCCGACGACCCCCATCGCTCGCCGCGCCTCCTTGTACGCCCGGGCTGAAGTGAACCGACGCCACGCCTTAAGCATGTCCGCCCACAGGTCAGCGAGGGCATCCTCGCGACGATGCGACATGGTGAACGTGGCCAGACCCAGCCCACCGGGACCGCTGAGGCCCTTGGCCTCACGCACAGCCGGATCGAGCCACCGACGCATCCCCTCGTCCAACTCGTCGGTCCGCTCCCGGGCGATCACCGCCGAGCAGTACGCGCACGCCCACACCGACCCGCACGACGTCAAACCCGCGACGCCGGCCGAGGTCCCCTCGGGGCCGATCGTGGCCCGCACCGTCACGTGCTCGCCCGCTGGAGTCCCGCAGCGACGCACGTTGCGCAGCGTGGAGAAAGAACGCATCACGTCCTGCGCCTGCAAACGACCCGCGCGCCGTGACCGATCCGGGTCCGCGGACACCGAGGCCGCTGAACGGGCCGGACCCGCTTGCCCCTGGCGGGGCGACGCGGCCCCCGGCCGAGTGCATGTGGACACGGGGTCAGGCGACAGCGGAGTAGGTCAGATGCGCATAGGCCAGCCGCACAGCGACCGGGCCGAACGCCGTAGCGGTCGACCAACCGCAGGGGCACTGCACGAGCGTCCCCCGGTAGTCACCAATCTCGACCTGCTCGAACGTGACGCTATGCATGACACCCACCACTTCCCACTAGGACACACCCTGCCAGGACTGCTCCCGAACCCTAGCGCACACCCGACTCCGGTTGCAGCACCTGGGGTGCATTCAGCACAGCGAGTTTCGCCCGCGACGTCGGAGCCACCCGCGACACGTAATCCGAGCACTCACACTTAGGTGCCATCCGCCGACCACCGCAGTCCACGCACGTCCCAGCCTGGGACGCGAACCCGATGCTAGGAACCGGCTCAAACGTGTCGTAGCAGTCGATGGCGCGCAGATTCTTCACCCGAACCCATTGCGCGGCCTGTTTCCTGGGACGCACCGCGGCGTGCGGCGAGTTGACCTTGGAGATCTCGAAATCGTCCAGGTCCGCGGCGTGATACGACACCGCATGAAGCAGCCGACGACCACGCCACTCCCGGCCCGGGAATCGGCGGTCACCGTAGCCTTTGCAGACCGTGGCCAACATGGTGACCTCACGCAGAATCTTGTCCGCACGCGCCCAGGACGGTGCCGTCCAGACCAGCCGCGTGTCCCGCTTGCGCAACTGCTGGAGCAGGGCCGCGACCTGGGGAGGCAGGGACTGGGACTCCCGCGCGGAGACCAGGGCACCGACCTCATCGAGGAAGATGTCACCCCCCTGGAAGTCCATAATCTGGTTGAGACGACGCAACGGCACCCAGTTGCGGTGCGACGCCCGATGACCGTCCTGCCCATGGTCCTCGGCGTCGCACAGCGGATGCTCGCACTCCCTGGCGTCGGGGTCGAGCAGCCGCACGGCCGACAGGACCGGGCGACCCTCGGCCAGCGACACCCGCAGCCCCTCGACAGCCAGCGCCGACTTGCCCGACCCGTTGGCCCCGATGAACGCCGAGATAGGCACCGACCGGCGAAGCCGCACCGCGCTGGCAGTCACCGGCCCCCACCGCCCGTGAACAGCGACAGGACCCGCAGACCGATGCGCACGGCCACAGCCGAGCCCCAGACCACCGTCAGGGTAGCCAGGACACCGGCGAGCACCCCGAACGGAATCCAGGCCCCCATCCCCCCGAGCGTGTCGGCGACCCAGCCGATGGCCGACCCGACGCTACTCATCCAGGACTCCGGCGAAGGTGCTGGGATGCCACCGATCACCCACTCCCACAAGCCGGCGAGCATGCCCAGCAACGTCCCGGTGATCATTAGATGCGCCCAGGCATCGAGGGCACGTCCAGAGCCCGGGTAATCGGCCGCATCACCGCGCGCAGGCCCGCCAGGACGATCAGGGCACCAACGCCGGCCTTGACGAACGGCGCGATATTGGACATGGGCGCGCGACAGGCATCCAACGGCGCGAACCGGTAGTCGCGATCCCCCAACCGCACGTTCCACACCGGCCCGGAGCACCCCCCGATACCCCCGACGCCGGTGCCCACCGAGTCACCGAGACCGCCTGTCGTGGTGACCCAGGTCCCGATGGCCGAGTCCCCCCACGCATCGCCCAGTCGCTCGGCGAACGGTTGGAAGCCGCCCGCAGGGATGAACGCCCACACGAGTGCGCACTGAGTCGGGCGCTGCACCCACTCGACGGGGTTCCACCGCGCCGAGCCCGTCGGCCAGCACCCATTGCCACCGGCAACGTCGGGGTCCTCCGGGATCGGTGGCGGATCAGGCGGAAGCGGCACCACATCCGGGATCCCCGGGGTGCTCGGGCTCGGGTTCGGAGTCGGCCCAAGCGTGCCGGTCGGGTCCGGGTTCGGGTTCGGGTTCGGGTTCGGGTTCGGGTTCGGGTTCGGAGCCGGTCGCGTGGACGGGTCCCCATCGACCGCGGGCGGAGTGAGCCGCACCCCCCCGGGCTGATACGCACGCTCCAGGACGTCGCACCGGCTCAGCGGCACAGTGTAGGGACCCCACAGGCACACCAGCCGGTTGCGCGCGTGCTCCATCCAGTCGATGCACCGCGCATCACCGACGTTGCACACGTCCCCATCGACGGACACGCGCAGCACGCACCCCACACTCTGGGTCGGATCGCAGTCAGGGTAGTTCGGCTGCGACGGTGCCGTCACGTTCCAGATGTCGCGCCAATTCGTGTCCCCATCCAACCGGCCCTCGATCGTGGCCCCCGTGGCATGATCCCCGATCCCGGCCTGATCGCAGGACGGAATCTGGAACCCCGGGTCGGTGCCCGAGGGCACCCGGTACTCCACCGTCAGATTCTCGATCGACCCGTCCGCTCGGACGCACTTGGACGTGGCCCGGTAGGTGAAGTCGGCAGGTGAGCCCTCGTTCAGCACGTTGAAGTGACCCGCGAACGGGGACCACTCAATGATCCCGTCATCGGTCGAGTACGCGTAGGTCATCGTCAGCCCAGGCGGGCATTCCAGGGAGGCCGGATAGTCGCCCTGGTATTGGATATCGTGGAACCGGACATTGAGCGCCGAGGTAGCCCCACCCGGCGCCCTGCACCCGGCGTGCACCCGGTAGTACCACTCGGTCCGGCCCGACGAGTTCGACACCTTCCAATCAACCCGGTTACCGGTGATGACCGCGCTATGCGCGATCAGTGTCGAAGTCTCCGCACCGGGCGCGGTGCCCGGCGAGTTGTTCGACTCACCGATGCCGAACAGCCCTTGCAGGGCCGGGACCCAGGAGTCCCGGTAGTGGAACAACGCCACACCCGCGATCACGGCGGCCGCAGCCGTGCCGCACACGACCGTCGCCGCACACGTGATCGCCGCCGAGCCCGCCGTCGCGGCACCCCCAGCAATCGCCGGGGCCGCAGGGGCGATCAGGACCGGGTTCGCGGCCGCAGGCTGGACCGCGAGACCGAAGGCCATCGACGCAGCCAGCAGCGACGCAGCCAGACCCGAGCGCAGTGCACGCATGACGATTCTTCGACTTCCTCGACCAGTTGAGACAGATGGACCCGGGTGGGGGGGGCGAGCACTCAACCCACCCCACCCGAGGACTTGCAGGACACCGGCCACGCTCAGTGCCCCAGGGCTCACATCACTTGACGAAGCCCTTGACGACCGCGTAGCCCTTGCGCAGACCGAAGATCGCGATGCCGATGCCCAGGCCGATGCCCGCGACGCTCAGGAGGTCGGCCTGCAGGTCGGCGACAGCGGCGGTGAGAGTTGCCACCATGTTGTATTCACCCCCTCTCGCCCACTAGAGACACGACTACCACCGGACCAGACCGGCGAGGACACCCAGAACGAGGCCGAGAGCGACCCACTGGGAGACGAGAGTGGCGTATTCAGCGACCATCACAGGAACGCCCGGAACACGGCCCACGCGCGGACAATCGAGAACGCGACCAGCAGGGCGAGCCCGAACGCCGCGATATCCGGCGACACACTCACTCGGACTCACCCCCCAGGAACAGCACGAAGAACACCGCAGCGCAGACCGACAGCCCCACCCACCCGAGCAGGACCATCCCGACGTCGTGCACGAAGTCGATCATCGCGAGTCGACCCACTCCCATACGCCCATGACGACACCGGTCAGGACGAACGCAACCGGCACGACCACGACGAAGGCCAGCACCAGGACAGGAGCCAGCAGGACCCAGCCGAACACTTCCCGGGTCACCGGGACCACGACCCGACCAGGGATGCGATGGACACGGCCAGGACCGCCCCGCCGATCCAGACCAGCGCATCCATCTGATCGGCGTCCAGAACGACCACCGAGGACGCTGGAGAGTCAGCCGGATCAGGCTCGGCGGCCGGAGCAGGGTCAGGGATCACGCTCGGTGCGGGCGACGCCACAGGAGTGCAGTCGGCCGGCGAGTCTGGCCCGACACACTCGGCAGCGAGCACCGAGGGGCTAACGAGCAGCAGCGGCGCTGAGGCCACCATGAGCGCCGCTGGGATGCGGATAGAGGTTGTGCGTGGCATGATGTATGTCCTCCCCACTAGGAGACACGACCCCGGGTGACCCTGCCAGGTTCCCGGGGTCAATCCTTGTTCTAGGCCGACGCGGCCACGTTCGGGAACAGGCCCGCAGGGAGCGTGTTGACGTCGAGTTCCTCGACCACCCACACCGACAGCCACGGACCCCGGCGACCGGCCTTCGCCGTCATCGAGCACAGGAACGCGACGTCATCCCCGGCGTGCGGCATGAGGTTCAGCGGACCGCTGATCCGGTCCGCGGCGTACCGCGGGTCCGACGCCCGCAGGAACGCGTCAAAGGACTCCGAGACGGTTCCATCGGGTCGCACATAGGGAGGCTTGGCCTCGACCTGAACGACGTTTCCAGTGACTACAGCGCGCATGTTTGGGGGTTCCCATCCACTAGGTGACTCTCATCGGCGGTGCCCGGCCGGTAGCGGGTTCGACCTTGGTTTAGGTCTCGCCGCGCAACCTACACCTACGCGCGCGGAGGCTGCAACCCCCCCCCTACTTTGCGTCCGTTATCTGATAACAGGGCGGGTGGGCCGGTTATCAGGTCAACCCCGCGGGAGGTTGCGGCCGCAGTTCTCCCTAGGTTCTGGACGTGCCGGGGGTCGCCCTGGCAACCGGTGGATT
>JBAVKQ010000318.1:0-18802 GCA_049688395.1 Candidatus Nanopelagicales bacterium | reverse complement strand
GCCCAGCGCCGCGGCACGCCGCCAGCACGCCCCGCGGAACGCTCCGGGCCGCTCCGGTTGTGCATCGGCGCCGGTGCTGGTGGGGTGGGGGGATGCGCAGCCCCACCTCCGTCCTGAGCCCCGCGGGGTTTCACGGCTCCGGAGCCCTGCGCGCCCATCAGCGGGGGCGGCACGGCACCTCCTTCTTCGAGGGCTGGTACGTCAAGGTCGTCAGCGCCGACCGGGCCACCCGGCTGGCGGTCATCCCCGGGGTGTTCCTCAGCGAGGACGGGTCGCTGGCAGAGGCGTTCGTCCAGGTGCTCGACGGCGTGACCGGCCAGACCGCCTACCACCGCTTCGACCTCGGCGAGTTCCGCGCCGAGACCACCTCGTTCGACGTCCGGGTAGGCACCAACCGGTTCAGCAGCGACGGGATCGTGGTGGATGTGCCGGGTCTGTCGGCCGAGGTGCGGTTCGGACCCGTCGTGCCCTGGCCGGTGACCGTCAAGGAACCCGGTGCGATGGGCTGGTACGCGTGGGTGCCGACCATGGAGTGCTACCACGGCGTGGTCAGCCTCGACCATGCCCTGGCCGGCTGGGTCGACCTCGGTGCGGGCCGGGTGGATCTCGCCGGCGGCCGCGGCTACCTGGAGAAGGACTGGGGCACCGCGTTCCCGGCGGGCTACGTCTGGATGCAGACCAACCACTTCGCCGAGCCGGGGACCAGCCTGGTCGGGTCGACCGCCCTGATCCCCTGGCGCCGCTCGACGTTCCGCGGCGACCTCATCGCGCTGCGCATCCCCGACGGCCCGCACGCGGGCCTGCACCGGTTCACCAGCTACACCCGGGCCCGCACCACCGACCTGGTGGTCAGCGACCATGAGGTCAACTGGGCGGTGGTCGGCCGCAGCGGCGAACGGCTGGACCTGCGGGCCACCGTGGGCGGGCGCACGGCCGGCCTTCTGCACGCCCCGGTGCGCACGCAGATGCACCAGCGCGTGGCCGAGACCCTCGATGGCACGGTCGAGGTGCGGTTGTCCGGTGCCGACGGGAGAACCTGGTACGAGGGGGTCGGTGAGGTGGCCGGCGTCGAGGTGCACGGGGCGATCGACCAGCTGATCGCCACGGCGGGGCGCTGATCATGGGACCCCTTCTTGTCAGGACACCCGGTCAGCCGACGGGGCAGACTGGGCCCACCCGGGACGCTCATGTCCCTGACACCATTCGGAGGAACCATGGGCAAGGCTGAGGACCTCATCCAAGCCCTGGGCGGAGCGGACAACATCGAGGAGATCGAGGCGTGCGCGACCCGTCTGCGCACGGTCGTCTTCGACCCCACGGTCGTTGACGAGAAGGCCCTGAAGTCCGCGGGAGCGTTCGGCGTGCTCGCGTCGGGTTCGGTCCTCCAAGTAATCGTAGGTGGCCAGGCAGACGGCCTGGCCATGGACATCAACGACATCATCGGTTGAGGAGTATCAACGTGGCACTGCAGGTCCTTTCCCCCATGCCCGGTCGGGTCGCCCCCCTCTCGGAGGTCCCGGATCCCATGTTCGCCGAGGCCATGCTCGGCCCCGGCCTGGCCATCGACCCGCCGCGCAGCCGGGTGGTCGCGGTCGCGCCCATCGCTGGCACCCTGGCCAGCCTGTTCCCGCATGCCATGGGCATCGAGGCCGACGGCTACTCGATCCTGGTCCACCTGGGCCTGGAGACCGTGAAGCTCAACGGTGAGGGCTTCACGCTCCTCAAGGCCAAGGGCGACACGGTCGAGGCCGGCGAGCCGGTCATCGAGTGGGATCCTGCTGCGATCGAGGCCGGCGGACTGCCGGTCATCACGCCGCTGATCGCGATCCAGGCCGAGGCCGGCCAGATCACCCAGCTCGTCGCCGACGGCACACAGGTGGAGGCGGGCACACCCGTCTTCGAGGTGGCCTGACCAATCCGGGGCCAGCAGTCCCACGCCAGACCGCCGCACGGGCGCAGCCCGCACCGGCAACAGATGAACGACTCACCCGCCAGGGCTGAGATCCAAGACAGACGCCCGACGAGGGCGCAAGAGTGAGAGGTGTTCAACGTGGCTGAAATCACCGTGGTCCTGCCCCCGGGCGTCGGACTGCACGCACGTCCTGCGGCCCTGTTCGTGGGAGCGGCATCCAAGACCGACTGCGACGTCACCATCGGCCGCCCCGGCGAGCCGGGCGTGAACGCCAAGAGCATCCTGGGCGTGATGGGCCTGGGTGCCAAGGCCGGCGAGGAGATGGTCGTCGCCGCGGAGGGCGAGGGTGCCGACGAGCTCCTGGCCAACCTCAAGGTGATCCTCGAGACCCCCGAGGGTGGCCATGCCTGATCCCACGACCCTGACCGGCGTCGGGGTCAGTCCCGGTGTGGGTGCCGGGCCCGTGGTGCGCGTGGTGGACACCGTTCCCGAGCCCAAGTCCGGGCCCGGGGCGGGGTCCCCCGAGCAGGAGTTCGCCGCGGCGGCCAAGGCGTTGGAGGACGTTGCAGCCGACCTCGAGGACCGCGGTCGTCGCGCCGGCGGCGAGGCCCAGCACGTGCTCGAGGCCCAGGCCATGATGGCCCGGGATCCCGACCTCTCGGCGGGGGTCAAGCAGCGCACCGACGCCGGTGGGAACGCCGCACGGGCCGCCTTCGAGGCGTTCGGCGTGACCCGGGAGATGCTGCTCACCCTCGGTGAGTACTTCGCCGCGCGGGTGACCGACCTCGACGACATCCGCAATCGCACCGTTGCCCTGCTGCTCGACGTCCCGCCGCCGGGGATCCCTGAGCTCACCGAGCCCAGCATCCTGGTGGCTCTGGACCTGGCTCCGGCCGACACTGCGCTGATCGACAAGTCGATGGTGCTGGCGTTCGCGACCCAGGAGGGTGGCCCGACCTCGCACACCTCGATCCTGGCCCGGAACCTGGGCATCCCCGCAGTCGTGGGCTGCCCCGGGGTGCGTGAGCTGGCACCGGGGACCTACGTGCTGGTCGACGGGTCCAACGGCAAGGTCGTCATCGACCCGCCCGAGGACATGATCGCCGAGTTGGCCGGGATCGACGAGAAGCGCCGAGCCGCCCTGGCCGCCGTGGGCAACGCCCCCGGCGCGACCTCCGACGGGCACGCGGTGCCCCTGCTGGCCAACATCGGCGGTGCCGACGACGTCGAGGCCGCCGTGGCCAACGGCGCCGAGGGCGTGGGCCTGTTCCGCAGCGAGCTGCTGTTCCTGGACCGCAACGACGCCCCCAGCGAGGACGAGCAGTACGGCCTGTACCGCGCCGTGCTCGAGGGGTTCGCCGGCAAGAAGGTGGTCGTGCGCACGCTCGACGCGGGTGCCGACAAGCCGCTGCCGTTCCTGCCGTTCGGTGAGGAGCCCAACCCGTCGATGGGGGTCCGCGGCCTGCGGATCTGCATGCAGGCCCCGGAGATCATCGACACCCAGCTCAAGGCCCTGGCGCGTGCCGTCGAGGGTCTGGACACCGAGCTGTGGGTGATGGCCCCGATGGTCGCCGACGTCTACGAGGCGACATGGTTCAAGGAGGCGTGCGACAGGGCCGGACTCACGGCCAAGATCGGCACCATGGTGGAGATCCCCGCAGCCGCGCTGCGTGCCGAGCACCTGGGCAGGGTCGCGGAGTTCTTCTCCATCGGCTCCAACGACCTCACCCAGTACACGTTCGCAGCCGATCGCCAGATCGGTGCGGTGGCCCGCCTGCAGGATGCGTGGCAGCCGGCCATCCTCGATCTGGTGGCCGCCACCACGGCGGGCGGCGCGGCCAACGACATCCCCACCGGGGTGTGCGGTGAGGCGGCCGCTGACCCGGCGCTGGCCTGCGTGCTGGTCGGCCTCGGGGTGGACACACTGTCCATGTCGTCGGGATCCCTGCCCGGCGTTCGTGCCGCGCTGGCGGCGCACACGCTGGCCCAGTGCCAGGCTGCGGCGGTAGCCTCCCGAGAGGCGGTGGACGCCGACGCCGCGCGGGCTGCGGCGCGCGCGGAGCTGCCGAAGCTGGCGGAGCTGGGCTTGTAGTCAGCGCGTCTGCGGGCAGTCCCGCTCACGGCGCACAACCGAATACGCAGTATCGGGAGGCCGTCGGGAGACCGGGCGGCCTCCCGCATGTCGTGGGCAGGTCTCAGGACTGCCAGGCCCGACCCGTCAGGCGTTCGTAGGCCGCCACGTACAGCGCCCGCGTGCGGGTCACGACGTCGTCGGGCAGCGGCGGCGGTGGGGCGTCGCCGGCCCGGTTCCAGCCCGAATCCGGCGAGGTCAACCAGTCGCGGACGTACTGCTTGTCGAAGGAGGGCTGCCCGCCGACGCGACCCGGTTCCCATGCCTCGGCCGGCCAGAACCGCGACGAGTCCGGGGTCAGCACCTCGTCGGCCAGCAGGATCGGCGCCCCCGGATCGCCGGCCGCCCGGCCGAACTCGAACTTGGTGTCGGCCAGGATCAGGCCGCGCTCCCGGGCGACCCGTTCCGCGCGCCGGTACACCGCCAGGGTCAGGTCGCGCAGTGCCTGGGCATCGTCGGGTCCGACGGTGGCCACCATGGCGTCGAAGTCCACGTTCTCGTCGTGCTCGCCGAGCTCGGCCTTGGTCGCCGGGGTGAAGATCGGCTCGGGAAGCCGGGAGCCGTCGACCAGGCCGACGGGCAATGGCTCCCCGCAGATCGCGCCGGACTGCTGGTACTCGACCAGTCCGGAGCCGGCCAGGTACCCGCGAGCCACGCACTCGACCGGAAACATCTCCAACGACCGGCAGAGCATCGCCCGGCCGGCCACGGCGCCGGGAACCTCGGCGGACAGCATGTGGTTGCCCACCAGGTCCGCGACCTGGTCGAACCACCACAGGCTGAGCTGGGTGAGGATCGCGCCCTTGTCCGGGATGGTGCTGGGCAGCACCCAGTCGTAGGCCGAGATCCGGTCGGAGGCCACGAACAGCAGCGCGCCATCCGGGTTGCGGTACAGGTCGCGCACCTTGCCCGAGTAGACGTGGGTGTAGCCGGGCAGCTCTGGGGCCGGCGGGATGGTGGCCCAGGCCGCGGCGTTCCCGGGCGCGGAGTCGTTCCCTGGGCCCGTCACAGGATCGATCCGGGCACGTAGGCGGCGGCGTCTGGGTGCGCGGCGGCGATGACCTCGATGCGGTCCACGACCCGGGCCACCTGATCCCGGGCCGCCCCAGTGAACTCGATCGGCTCGGCGACCAATCCCGCCAGCGTCGCGCGGTCCAGCCCCAGGCGTCCGTCTGCGGCGAGCCGGTCGAACAGGTCGTTGCTCGTCTGGCCGCGGCGCAGGTCCAGGGCCACGGCGACGGCGTGGGTCTTGATGACCTCGTGGGCGACCTCGCGGCCGATCCCGGCCCGCACAGCGGCCATCAGGATCTTGGTCGTGGCCAGGAACGGCAGGTACCGGCGCAGCTCGGCGTCGATCACCGCAGGGAACGCACCGAACTCGTCGAGCACGGTCAGGAACGTCTCGAACAGTCCGTCGATGGCGAAGAACGCATCGGGCAGGGCCACTCGGCGGACCACCGAGCAGAACACGTCGCCCTCGTTCCACTGCGCCCCGGCCAGTTCGGCGCCCATCGAGGCGTAGCCGCGCAGCACGACGGTCAGGCCGACGACCCGCTCGCAGGAGCGCGAGTTCATCTTGTGCGGCATGGCCGAGGAGCCGACCTGGCCCTCCTTGAACCCCTCGGTGACCAGCTCGTTGCCGGCCATCAGGCGGATCGTGGTGGCCAGGCTCGAGGGTCCGGCTGCGACCTGGACCAGAGCGGAGAGCACGTCGTGGTCCAACGAGCGCGGGTAGATCTGGCCCACGGAGTCCAGGACCTCGGTGAAGCCCAGGTGGGCGGCGACCCGGGTCTCGAGCTCGGCCAGCGCGGCGCCGTCGCCGTCGAGCAGGTCCAGCATGTCCTGGGCGGTGCCGACCGGGCCCTTGATGCCGCGCAGCGGGTATCGCTCGAGGAGGTCCTCGACCCGGGCGTGGGCCACGATCAGCTCCTCGGCAGCGGAGGCGAACCGCTTGCCGAGCGTGGTGGTCTGCGCCGCGACGTTGTGGCTGCGCCCGGTCAGCGGCTGGTCGGCGTACTGCGCGGCCAGGGCGCCCAGCCGAGCCAGCGTCGCGACGATCCGGTCGCCGACGAGCAACAAGGCCTGACGGACCTGCATCTGCTCGACGTTCTCGGTGAGGTCACGGCTGGTCATGCCCTTGTGGATGTGCTCGGTGCCGGCGAGGTCGGTGAACTCCTCGATGCGCGCCTTCACGTCGTGGCGGGTGACCCGCTCGCGCGCGGAGATCGAGACGAGATCGACGTGGTCGCGCGCCGCTTCGTAGGCCTCGACGGTGCCCGGGGGCACTGCGATGCCCAGGTCGGCCTGGGCGCGCAGCACCGCGATCCACAGGTCGCGCTCCAGGCGAACCTTGTGCTCGGGGGACCAGAGCTCGACCATCGCCGCACAGGCGTAACGCTGGGCCAGGACATTGGGGATGGCGGGGGCCTGGGTCGAGGGTGGCTGTGTCACGGGGGTCGGGGTCGCCTCGGGTCGGGTCACGGGGGTCGGGGTCACGGGGGTCGGGGTCACGGACGTATTCTCGCAGCCCTCCCCCGACCGCCCACCCCCTGGCAGGCGCGTGCGTCCGGCGGATCCGCTTCTCGAATTCGTCGCAGCAGATCCGCGGACGCGCGCGGATGGCGGGGCAGGGCGGACCCTCAGGGGGTCGCGATCCGGTCCTCGGCGGCGGCCAGGGCGATGTCTGGGCGGTAGTGCCCACCGGCCAGCGTGATCCCCTCGAGCAGTTCGTAGGCGCGCTCGCGCGCACCGGCCAGGTCGGCCGCCCGGGCGGTCGCGCACAGCACCCGTCCGCCGGTGGCGACCAGTGCGCCGTCGCGCTGCTCGGTCCCGGCGTGGACCACCCACGCTGCGTCCCAGCCTGACTCGGACCCCGCGCCGGTCGGCACGCCGTGCAGCGCTCCGCCGGTGCTCGGCGCCGCGGGGTACCCGGGAGCGGCCAGGACCACGGTCACCGCTGAGCCGGGGTGCCAGTCCAGCGGGGGCAGTTCGGCCAGGTCGCCGTGTGCCGCGGCGTTGAGCACGCCGGCCAGGGGCGTGCGCAGCAGGGCGAGCACGACCTGGGTCTCCGGGTCGCCGAACCGGGCGTTGAACTCCACGACCCGCAGCCCGCGGCTGGTCAGGGCCAGGCCGGCGTAGAGCAGGCCGCAGAACGGCGTCCCGCGGCGGCCCATCAGCTCTATGGTGGGCGTCACGACCCTGGTCATGATGTCCTCGACCAGGCCCTCGGGCGCCCACGGCAGCGGCGCGTAGGCGCCCATGCCGCCGGTGTTCGGGCCGCTGTCGCCCTCGCCGACCCGCTTGAAGTCCTGAGCGGGGACCAGCGCAATCGCGGTGGTCCCGTCGGTGATCGCGAACAGTGAGACCTCCGGGCCGTCGAGGTACTCCTCGACGACGACCGCGCCGTCGGCCCGGTCCAGGCAGACGCGCGCGTGGTCCAGCGCGGTCTGTCGGTCGTCGGTGACCACGACGCCCTTGCCGCCGGCCAGACCGTCGTCCTTGACCACGTACGGGGCCCCGAACTGGTCCAGCGCGCTGGCCACCTCGTCGAGGTTCGTGCACAGGTGCGCCATCGCGGTGGGCACCCCGGCCTCGGCCATCACCCGCTTGGCGAACGCCTTGGATCCCTCGAGCGCGGCAGCCGCGCCGGACGGACCGAAGCAGCCGATCCCGACCGCGCGCACCGCGTCGGCCACGCCGGCCACCAGTGGCGACTCCGGCCCGATCACGACCAGGTCGACGTCCAGGCGCTGGGCCAGCCGGACCACGTCGTCCGAGTCGGTCGCCGCGACCGGATGGTTGGTGCCGACCTCGGCGGTCCCGGCGTT
This sequence comes from Candidatus Nanopelagicales bacterium, assembly GCA_049688395.1. Classification (GTDB taxonomy): domain Bacteria; phylum Actinomycetota; class Actinomycetes; order S36-B12; family CAIYMF01; genus Prado023. Next base: position 10,932 of record JBAVKQ010000318.1, on the reverse strand, counting down.
GCCCGGGGCGATGTGCAGCGCCGTCACGGTCGGGTCGGCGGCCAGCGCGAGGGCCAGGGCGTGCTCACGTCCACCGGAGCCGATGATGAGGATGTCCACGCCCGGAAGGCTACCGGCGATCAGCCCTCGTAGAACGTGTCCACCTCGGTGAACACCTCGTCGAGGATCGCCAGGCCCTCCTTGGCCTCGGTGTCGCTGACGGTGCACGGCGGCACGACATGCAGGCGGTTGAAGTTCATGAACGGCAGCAGCCCGCGCTTCTTGGCCTCCGCGCCGAGGACGGCCATCGCCGGCGACGTCCCGCCGTAGGGGGCGAGCATGGCCCGCGTCTCGCGGTTGCTGACCAGGTCCAGCGCCCAGAACACGCCCAGGCCGCGGACCTCACCGATCACCGGATGCCGCTCGGCGAGCTCGGCCAGGCCGGGGCCGAGCACGTCGGCGCCGATCCGCGCGGCATTCTCGACGATCCCCTCCTCGCGCATCGCGGTGATGCTGGCCACGATGGAGGCCGCGGCCAACGGGTGCCCGGAGTAGGTCAGGCCGCCGGGGAACACCCGGTCCTCGAAGGTGGCCGCGATCGGATCGGAGATGATCACCCCGCCGACCGGCACGTACCCGGAGTTGGAGCCCTTGGCGAAGGTGACCAGGTCGGGGCGCACGTCGAAGTGGTCGAACGCGAACCATGCGCCGGTGCGGCCGAACCCGGCCATGACCTCGTCGAGGATCAGCATGATGCCGTGCTTGTCGCACAGGGCACGCACGCCCTCGAGGTAGCCCGGCGGCGGGATCAGCACGCCCGCGGTGCCCACCACCGTCTCCATCAGGATCGCGGCGATCGTGCCCGGGCCCTCGAATCGGATCACGTCGGCCAGGTGCTCGAGCGCCCGCTGGGACTCCTGCTCGGGGGTGGTGGCCCAGAAGTGCGAGCGGTAGAGGTGGGGGCCGAAGAAGTGCACGTGGTCGACGGCGTACTCGTTGGGCCAGCGACGCGGGTCGCCGGTCGCGACGATCGCCGTGCCGGTGTTGCCGTGGTAGGAGCGGTAGAAGCTCAGGACCTTGCGCCGGCCGGTGTGCAGGCGCGCCATCCGGACCGCGTTCTCCACGGCGTCCGCGCCGCCGTTGGTGAAGAACACCTTGTTCATGCCCTCGGGGGCCAACTCGGCGATCAACCGGGCGGCCTCGCCGCGAGCGGCGTTCGCGTGCTGCGGGGCGACGGTGGCCAGCAGTGCGGCCTGCTCCTGGATCGCTGCGATCACCTTGGGGTGCTGGTGGCCGATGTTGACGTTGACCAGCTGGCTGGAGAAATCCAGGTAGCGGTTGCCCTCGAAGTCCCACACGTAGCTGCCCAGGCCGCCGGCGATCGTCATCGGGGCCAGCGCCGCCTGCGCCGACCAGGAGTGGAACACGTGCGCCCGGTCGAGCTCGTAGGCACGCGCCCCGGCAGCAGGATCCGTGGTCGGGGTGGGCTCGGGCATGGATTCTCCTCGGGTGCGCGGGTGTGCGCCACGATGCTAGCCCCACCCCAGGGGCGGCGCGGGGCGGCCGCCACCACCGGATCGGCGGTGCTCGCTACAGGGCCTTGAGGATGTCCTCCACCCGGTCCTTGGCGTCCCCGAACAGCATCTGGGTGTTCTCCTTGAAGAACAGCGGGTTCTGCACGCCCGCGTAGCCGGTGGCCATCGAGCGCTTGAACACGATGACGTCCTTGGCGTTCCAGACCGTGAGCACCGGCATCCCCGCGATCGGGCTGCCCGGCTCGTCGATCGCGGCCGGGTTGACCGTGTCGTTGGCGCCGATGACGAGCACGACGTCGGTCGAGGGGAAGTCCTCGTTGATCTCGTCCATCTCCATGACGATGTCGTAGGGGACCTTGGCCTCGGCCAGCAGCACGTTCATGTGCCCGGGCAGTCGACCGGCGACCGGGTGGATGCCGAAGCGCACGTTCACGCCGCGCTCGCGCAGCTTGCGGGTCAGCTCGGCCACCGGGTACTGCGCCTGGGCCACCGCCATGCCGTAGCCGGGGGTGATGATCACCTCGTGGGCGTCGGCCAGCAGCTCGGCCGCTCCCTCGGCGTTGATCTCGCGGTGCTCGCCGTAGTCGACGTCCGCGCTGACCGTCCCGCCCTCGACGCCGAAGCCGCCGGCGATCACCGAGATGAACGAGCGGTTCATCGCCCGGCACATGATGTAGGACAGGTACGCACCCGAGGAGCCGACCAGCGCGCCGGTGATGATCAGCAGGTCGTTGTTGAGCAGGAAGCCCGCTGCCGCCGCCGCCCAGCCGGAGTAGCTGTTGAGCATCGACACCACGACGGGCATGTCGCCGCCGCCGATCGAGGCCACCAGGTGCCAGCCCAGGAACAGCGCCAGCGCGGTCATCAGGCCCAGCAGGGACTGGCGGGCGACGGTCTGGTCCTCGGGGATCGCCACGTAGCCCACGGTCATCACGAAGAACGCGACGATGATGCCCAGGTTCAGCTCGTTGTGCCGGGGCAGCATCAGCGGGGCGGAGCTGATCCGCGCCGAGAGCTTCAGGAACGCCACGATCGAGCCGGTGAAGGTCACCGCACCGATGAACACGCCGACGAACACCTCGACGTCATGGATCGCCGGGTAGGCGACCAGCTTCTCGTACGAGCTGTTCCAGCCGACCAGCACGGCGGCCAGTCCGACGAAGCTGTGCAGGATGGCGATCAGCTCGGGCATGCCGGTCATCTCGACGCGGCGTGCCCGCCAGATGCCGATCACCGCACCGATGCTCATGGCAGCCACGATCAGCCCGAGGCCGAGCCAGCCGGTGCCCTCGGAGATGACCAGGCCGTCGCCGACGTTCGTGCCCAGCACCGCGGCCAGGATGGTGATGGTCAGCGCGATGGCCATGCCGATGATGCCGAAGCGGTTGCCCGCAGGGGCGCTCTCATGCTTGGACAGGCCGGCCAGGGCCAGGATGAACAACAACCCGGCGATGATGTAGGCGCCCTGTTGCAGGGACTCCGGAATGGTCATCGCGGCGCATCCTCACGCTTGAACATCTCGAGCATTCGGGCTGTGACGGTGAACCCGCCGAACACGTTGATGCTGGCCACCAGGATCGCGATGAACGCCAGCGCCGACACCCAGAACTCGCCATGACCGACCTGCAGCAGCGCGCCGACCAGGATGATGCCGCTGATCGCGTTGGTCACCGACATCAGCGGCGTGTGCAGCGCGTGGTGGACGTTGCCGATCACATAGAAGCCGATCACCACCGAGAGCATGAACACCAGGAAGTGGCCCAGGATCTGCTCGGGGGCGAACGCCGCCATCAGCAGGAACAGTCCGGCGCCGGCGCCGATCAGGCCCAGGCGGGTGCTGGCCGACATCTTCTTCTTCGGTGGTGCCGGCTCTGGCGGCGGTGCCACGGCGACGACCGGAGCAGCCGAGACCTGCACCTGCGGCGGCGGCCACATCACCTCGCCCGCCCGCGCCACGGTCATGCCGCGCTGGACGACGTCCTCGAGGTCCAGGACGGTTTGGCCGTCCTTGCCCGGGGTCATCAGTTTGAGCAGGTTCACCAGGTTGGTGCCGAACAGCTGCGAGGCCTGGGTCGGCAGCCGCCCGGGCAGGTCGGTGTAACCCAGGATCGTCACACCGTTGTCGGTGACCACGCGCTCGTCGGGCCGGCTGCCGGCGACGTTGCCGCCGTTGTCCGCGGCCATGTCCACCACGACGCTGCCGGGCTTCATCGAGGCGACCATCTCAGCCGTGAACAGCCGCGGGGCGGGCCGGCCGGGGATCAGCGCGGTGGTGATGAGGATGTCCACGTCACTGGCCTGCCCGGCGTAGAGCTCGGCGGCCTTGCGGTTGAAGTCCTCGCCCATCTCACGCGCGTAGCCGGTGGCGCTCGGGCCGGTGTCCTCCACCTCGATGCGCAGGAACTCCGCGCCCATCGACTCGACCTGCTCGCCGACCTCGGGACGGGCGTCGAACGCGCGCACGATCGCGCCCAGGCTGCTCGCCGTGCCGATCGCAGCCAGGCCGGCCACGCCGGCGCCGACCACCAGAACCTTGGCCGGGGGGACCTTGCCCGCGGCGGTGACCTGACCGGTGAAGAACGAGCCGAACTCGTTGGCGGCCTCGATGACCGCGCGGTAGCCCCCGATGTTGGCCATCGAGCTCAGGACGTCCAGGGACTGGGCGCGCGAGATGCGCGGCACCGCGTCCATCGCCAGGGCCGTGACGCCCCGCTGCGCCAGGGCGCTGACCAGCTCTGGGGCCAGGGCCGGGGCCAGCAGGCAGGCCAGCGTCTGGCCCTGGTGCAGTCGCTCGATCTCCTCGGGCGTGGGCGGGTTGATCTTCAGCACGAAGTCGGCGGCCCACACCTCGTCGCCCACGATCTGGGCGCCGGCCGCTGCGAAGGCGGGATCCTCGAAGGACGAACCCGACCCGGCGCCGGACTCGATCGCGACCTCGTAGCCGAGCTTGATCAGCGCCTCGACCGTCTTGGGGGTGGCGGCGACGCGCCGTTCACCGGGCTTGGACTCCTTGGGCACACCAATGCGCACGACTTGTCCTCTCGAAGTGAGTCGCTGAGCAACATATATCGTCCCGAGGCCTGCGCCAGCAGCGGGTGAGGCCGCTCGCCGCAGGACAGGACGTAGGTCCCCGGAAGTCCTCGGCAGTGGTCCCGCTGGTGGTGGGTCCTCGGGTCAGGGGTATGGGCAGGATCGGGCGGTCGGTCAGCGGGTGAGCAGCGTGTGCGGGGTCAGCGGCGTTTGCCTGTGCTCAGGGGAACTGGCCGCGTACTAGTTGCGGGGGCCAGTCCACGTGCTCGCCGAGCTCGTGGGCGGCGCGCAGCGGCCACTGCGGGTCGCGAAGCAGCGCTCGGCCCAGGGCGACCAGGTCCGCTGAGCCCTGGGCCAGGATCGCCTCCGCCTGGCTGGGTTCGGTGATCTTGCCCACCGCGGCTGTCGCGATGGCGGACTCGGCCCGGATCCGGGCGGCCATCGACACCTGGTAGCCGGGCTCGGGGATGATCTCCTGGTCTGGGCTCACACCCCCGCTGGAGACGTCGATGAGGTCCACGCCCAGGTCGCGCAGCCAGCCGCAGACGACCACCGAGTCGTCGATCGTGTGCCCATCGGTGACCCCGTCGGTGGCGCTGATCCGCACCAGCAGCGCCCGGTCCGCGGGCCAGATCGCCCGGACGCCGGAGACCACCTCGAGCAGCAGGCGCGCTCGACCGGCGAGGTCGCCGCCGTAGGCGTCCGTGCGATCGTTGGCCAGCGGGGAGAGGAACTGGTGGAGCAGGTAGCCGTGGGCGGCGTGCACCTCGACGGTGTCGAATCCGGCGGCCAGCGCCCGCTCAGCGGCCGCGACGAACGCTGCGACGACCTCCCCGATCCCTGCCTGCGACAGTGCTTGCGGCGCGGCCAGTCCGGGGTAGCCGGTGGCACTCGGACCGACCGTGGCCCAGCCACCGTCCGCGACCGGGACGCTGCCCGAGCCGCTCCACGGCCGGTAGGTCGACGCCTTGTTCCCGGCATGAGCCAGTTGCACGCCGGCCACGGCCCCCTGCGAGCGGAGGAAGGCCACGATCGACGCCCACGCCCGGGCCTGCTCGTCAGACCACATCCCGGTGTCCTGCGGGCTGATCCGGCCCTCGGGCAGCACCGCGGTGGCCTCGGCCATCACCAACCCCGCGCCGCCGCGCGCCATGGCGCCCAGATGGACCAGGTGCCAGGGCTGCGGGACGCCGGCCACGGCCGAGTACTGGCACATCGGGGCGACCATGATCCGGTTGCGCAGGTGGGTGGAACGTAGGTTCATGGGGCTGAGCAGCAGCGACATGACCGTCAACCTAGTGGGCGCCGCTGCACCCGGGCGCGTGCAGGCTCAGGGCAACAGGTCGTTGCGCACCAGGGTGGCGTCGCGGTCCGGGCCCACCCCGATCGCCGAGATCCGGGCGCCGGACTGCTCCTCGAGGAACCGCACGTAGGCCCGGCAGTTGGCCGGCAGCGCCTCGAAGTCGCGCACCCCGGAGATGTCGGTGCCCCAGCCGGGCAACCGCTCGTAGACCGGGCGCGCGTGGTGGAAGTCGGTCTGGGTCATCGGCACGTCGTCGATACGCGCGCCGTCCACCTCGTAGCCCACGCAGACCGGGATCTCGTCGAACCCGCTGAGCACGTCGAGCTTGGTCAGGAAGTAGTCGGTCATCCCGTTGACCCGGGTCGCGTAGCGCGCGATCGGGGCGTCGAACCAGCCGCACCGGCGGTCGCGACCGGTGGTCACGCCGACCTCGCCGCCGATCGTGCGCAGCGCGTGGCCATCGTCGTCGAACAGCTCGGTGGGGAAGGGCCCCTCGCCGACCCGGGTGGTGTAGGCCTTGAGGATGCCCAGCACCCGGTCGATCCGGGTCGGCCCGATCCCCGATCCGGTGCTCGCCCCGCCGGCGGTCGGGTTCGACGAGGTGACGTAGGGGTAGGTGCCGTGGTCGACGTCGAGCAGCGTGCCCTGGCCGCCCTCGAGCACCACGGTCTGGCCGCGGTCCAGCGCGTTGTTGAGCAGCAGTGCGGTGTCGGCGACGTGCGGGGCCAGGCGCTCGGCGTAGGACAGCAGGTGCTCGACGACCTGCTCGGGCGCCACCGCGCGCCGGTTGAACACCTTGACCAGGGCCTGGTTCTTGTTGACCAGGGCGCCCTCCACCTTGCGGGCCAGGATCGAGGGGTCCATCAGGTCCTGGATGCGGATGCCCACACGGGCCATCTTGTCGCCGTAGGTCGGGCCGATGCCGCGGCCGGTGGTGCCGATCTTGGCCTTGCCCAGGAAGCGCTCGGTGACCTTGTCCAGGGTGACGTTGTAGGGCGTGATGATGTGCGCGTTCGCGCTGATCAGCAGCCGGGAGGGGTCCACCCCGCGTTCGATCAGGCCGTCCATCTCGCGGAACAGGACCTCGAGGTCGATGACCACGCCGTTGCCGATCACCGGTGTGCAGGTGGGCGAGAGGATCCCGCTGGGCAGCAGGTGCAGCGCGAATGTGGCGTCGCCGATGACCACGGTGTGCCCGGCGTTGTTGCCGCCCTGGTAGCGCACGACGTAGTCCGCCCGCCCACCGAGCAGATCAGTCGCCTTGCCCTTGCCCTCGTCGCCCCACTGGGCCCCCACGATGACGATCGCCGGCATTCGAGCCTCCTCTGGCCGGCGCCTGGGCGCCGGACGCACTCCAACAGCCCCCTGCTGGGAGCACCGCGCCCACCCTAGCGCCGCACGAGGCGCCGCTTCTTCGTCTGCGTAGTCGATTCGGCCCGTTCAATGAGCCGTTTCGACTACGCAGGATCGAACAGGGGGCACATGACTGCGAAGAAGGGGTCGGGATCGTGTTCCAGCTCCCAGTTGGTCACCCGGAGGATCAGCGCACCGGTGGAGATCGTCAGGCCGTTCTGCCGCGTGATGTCCGCGTGCCACGTGTCGATGGCGAGGTGACCGATGCCGTCGACCTCGACGATCAGCGTCCGTCCGTCTGGGAGCGTGAACTCCGCATCGGTGAACCGTCGCCGCCCCTGGGCATCCCTGCGGGAGGTCTGCATTCGAGGTTGGGGCAGCCCGCGGCGCCGGCATTCCCGCATGAAGGTCGCCTCGGACACACTCGTGACCCCGAATTCGATCTCCGCGAGCACTTGGCGGATGACCGGTGCGTTGCGCACGCGAGCGCGATCCTCCAGCACCTGCCGCATCGCGCCGGGGGTCGTCAGGCGTTGCTGGGCAGCCGAGGTGAGTAGGAACAGCGCTTCGCGTGGGGACCTTGCCCAGGCGGCGGCATCGATCGCGGCCCTGTTCGTCGAGGTCCTGGCCGGGGACCCTGCACCGCGAACCTCATCCTCCGGGTGATGGCGGCGCAGCCACAAGGGTGCGCCTCGAGACCGCAGGCGCCGCCCCCGGGGCACGATGACGTCGACGCAATCCTCGGAGTGGCCGGCGGCTCGCCAGCCGGACTCAAGGAGCGCGCTGCGTCCGGCCAGGAGGGCTCCGGGGCCACACTCCAGGACCGCTGCCATGCGCAGGCGGGCACTGTCGGGATCTGTTTCGTCTGCCGCGAACACGTGCGGCGAGAGCTGCGTCCAGCTCGTGCGGCTGGCTCGCAGCAGGCTGTCGCGGCTGAGCCCGACCTCACGTGCCTGCCAATCGGCGAGCACCCCGCGTTGGCGGCGCAGCATAGCCCGAGCCTCGGCGCCAAGACGTGGTCCCATCCCGGAATCGTGCCCGCAATCAGGGGACCCGCCAATCCGCTGTCCACAGACGTCAGTCTGCGTAGTCGATACGCCCGACAAGATGCGGCTAATCGACTACGCAGACTGTTGGGTGGGTCAGATCTTGGTGCCGGTGGCGCGCAGGTCCTCAGCGGCCTTCGCCACGCGGGCGGCCATGCCGGCCTCGGCCGACTTGCCGTATGAGCGCGGGTCGTAGACCTTCTTGTTGCCGACCTCGCCCTCGACCTTGAGCACGCCGTCGTAGTTCTTGAACATGTGATCCACGATCGGTCGGGTGAACGCGTACTGGGTGTCGGTGTCGATGTTCATCTTCACCACGCCGTAGTCCAGCGACTCGTGGATCTCGGAGAGCAGCGAGCCCGAGCCACCGTGGAACACCAGGTCCAGCGGCTTGCTGCCGGCCTCGAGGCCCTTCATCGCGATGACCTTGTCCTGCAGCTCGCGCAGGATTCCGGGGGTCAGGACGACGTTGCCTGGCTTGTACACACCGTGCACGTTGCCGAAGGTGGCGGCCACCAGGTAGCGCGCACGCTCGGTGAGGCCGAGCTTGTTGATCATGGCCTCGACGTCCTCCGGGGTGGAGAACAGATGCGCGTCATGGCTGGCCTCGACGCCGTCCTCCTCGCCGCCGACCGCGCCGATCTCGATCTCCATGATCGTGTTGGCCGCGATGGACTTGTCCAGCAGCTCGTCGGCGATGTCGAGGTTGCGGCCCAACTCGATGGCCGAACCGTCCCACATGTGCGAGTTGAACAGGGGTACCTTGCCGGCATTGACGCGCTCGATTCCGATGTCGAGCAGCGGGCGCATGTACTTGTCGAGGTTGTTCTCGGGGCAGTGGTCGGTGTGCAGCGCGATGTTGACCGGGTACTTGTCGGCGATCGAGTGCGTGAACTCGGCCAGGGCCACTGCACCGGCGACCATGTCCTTGACCGACTGCCCGGAGGCGAACTCCGCGCCGCCGGTGGAGAACTGCACGATGCCGTCGCACTCGGCCTCGGCGAAGCCGCGCATGGTGGCGATGATCGTCTGCGACGAGGTGCAGTTGACCGCCGGGTAGGCGAAGCCGCCTGCCTTGGCGCGATCGAGCATCTCCTCGTAGACCTCACGTGACGCAATGGGCATTGTCGGCTCCTCCTCGTTCGACAGCGGGCCGGTCCCGCCGAGCATGTCCGCCATCCTGACAGCACGCCGGGATCGAAGCACGTCCGGCGCTGGCTGCGGACACCACGTTCGCGTGCCGTGCACGCCTCGGGGGTCCGGGCGGCAGGATGTGCGGCGTGGACGCGATGATCTCGGGGCTGGTCGATGCGCTGGCGGCCGGTGGGCTGTCGGTCACGACGGACCCCGCGCTCCTGGCTGGTCACTGCGTGGACTGGACCGGACGCTGGCGCGGCCCGGCGCTGGGGGCCGTGCGCCCGACCACTACCGAGCAGGTCGCCGCGGTGCTGGCGGCAGCCCGCGGGGCCGGGGTCGCGATCCAGGTGCAGGGCGGCAACACCGGTCTGGTGGGCGGGTCGGTGCCCGACCGCCCCGCGCTGCTGCTGCTGACCTCCGGCCTGGACCGGCTGGACCCCGTCGATCCGGTCGAGCGCACCGTCCGGGTCGGCGCCGGGGTGACCTCCGCTCGTGTGGCCGGGCACGCGCGCGCCGCGGGTCTGCGGTTCGGAGTCGACCTGGCCGCGCGGGATTCGGCGACCATCGGTGGCATGGCCGCGACGAACGCCGGCGGCATGGGCGTGCTGGCCCACGGGATGATGCGCGAGCAGGTGCGCGGGCTGGTCGCCGTGCTCGCCGACGGACGGGTGCTGAGCACGGTGGGTCGTCCGCGCAAGGACAACTGCGGGTACGACCTGGGTCAGTTGCTCGTCGGCAGCGAGGGCACGCTGGGCGTGATCACCGAGGTCGAGCTGCAGCTGCACGAGGCGCCGGCCGAGTCCAGCGTCGGGGTGCTGGCTGCCGGGTCGCTGGCGCAGGCGGTCGGGTGGGCGCGCCGGGTGCAGGCCGCCGGATGGCCGCTGCTGGCCGCCGAGGTGGTCGACGCCGCGGGGGTGGGCAGAGCCAGCGCGGCGCTGGGCCGGCCCGACCCGTTGCCGGCGGGCGCGCAGTGGCTACTGCTGCTGGAGGTCGCCGACGGTGCGACCGGTCAGGGGTTGACGACGGTGGGTCAGCACGTCGTGGCCCTCGGGACCCAGCCTGCGGAGCGGGCGCGGTTGTGGGCGCTGCGCGAGACGCAGACCGAGGTGTACGCGCAGCTGCCCTCGAGTCCCGAGAAACTGGACATCAGCCTTCGGCTGGACGCCCTGGACGCCGGGGTCGCTGCCATCCGGACCACGGTGGCGCAGTCGGAGGCAGCCAGAGCAGACGGGCCGGTGGGCGCGGGTCGGGTCGGGTTCTTCGGCCATGCCCTCGACGGCAACCTGCACGTCCAACTCGTCGACGTCGCTGCGGGTACCGCGCACCTGGTCCTGGCCCAGGTGGCCGCGCTCGGCGGGAGCATCAGTGCTGAGCACGGGATCGGTCGGATGAAGGCCGGCCAGCTGCACCGCAGCCGCAGCGCCGAGGAGATCGCGTGGATGCGCCAGATCCGGGCCGGGGTGGATCCGTCGGGCCTGCTCAACCCGGGGGTCCTGTTCGACGAGGCCGGCGAGGCCGGCGAGGCCGACGATGAGGGCTGAGCGCGCCC
>JBAVKQ010000317.1:0-5505 GCA_049688395.1 Candidatus Nanopelagicales bacterium | reverse complement strand
ACGGCGTGCACCCCGTCATGCCACGGGGGGACACGCGCCCAGGACCCGTCGACGTCCGGTCGGGGCCCTCGCCAGGCGCGCAGCAGCAGGTCGGCGACCGGGTGCAGCTCCCCGCGTACCTCGCCCTGCGGGTGGGGGTTCAGGCCGGCTCTCCCGCGAGCACGGGGCGCCGCGCGACGGTGCCCTCGAGGTGGGCCCGCACTTCGTCGGGGATCGGCACCGGACGTCGGGTCTCGCGGTCGATGTAGACCTGCACCCACTCGCCGTGGGTGGCGATGGCGATGGTGTCCTCGAGGAACAGGCCGAACTCGAAGACCACGCTGGTGCGACCCAGCCGGGCCACCCGGACCCCGACCTCGACCGGCTCGGGGAAGGCGACCTCGGCGAGGTAGCGGCAGGTCGTCTCGGCCACGACCCCCAGTACCGGGGCGACGCTCTCGTCGATGCCGGTCTCGCGCATCATCCAGGCGTTGAGCACGGTGTCGAACAGCTCGAGGTACACGGCGTTGTTGAGGTGGCCGAACATGTCGTTGTCGGACCAACGGGTCGTGACGGGCTGGAGCACGTCGAAGTCCTCGCGCGTGAGCGCCCGGGGGTCCGGTTCGGTCATGGGTCGAATCGTATGCCGGTGGGACACATCTGGTCGGGAAGGGTCAGTGCGCGGGCCCCGGGTCGGTGGCCGGGGGCGCATCGCCCGCGAGGGTGCGCTCGAACAGGCGGCGCACGTCGTCGGGCAGCGCGGGCTCGGGCAGCTCGAGGTCGAGCGGCGGGCCTCGGCTGAGCGCCGGGCATCTGAGGGGCACCGGACGGCCCGGCGTACCCGGCGGGCGGGGCCGCGGGTGCCATCCCAGCGTACGGACCGGCCGGACGTTGACCAGCGGTGGGAGGTGGGCCGGGCCGGTGACCGGTCGGCGGCTGCTCGAATCGGCGGTCACCCGGGGGCGGACCGGCGCGACCCTCTGTAGTTGGGGGCACGGCGGGGGGCGGCGCGGGGCGGGCCCGACCGGGGTCGGCTGCAGATCCCGCGATGAGCTCGTCCATGGTGCCTCCGCACGTCGGTCGGGGTGCGCACCCCACTGGGTCCTGCATCGGTGCCGCACAGCCGCCGACTTGAGTCTTCAGGGCCGGCCACCAGCGCGCCGCTACACCACCACGCGCAGGATCTCGGCCAGGGAGGTGATCCCCTCGCGCACCTTGTGCATCCCGTCCAGGCGCAGCGACACCATGCCCTCGGCATGGGCCACCGCCTCGATGGCGGCTGCGGAGGCCCGCTCGACGGTCAGCCGCTCGACGGCCTCGCTCACGCTCATCACCTCGTGCAGGGCCAGGCGGCCCTTGTAGCCGGTCTTGGCGCACTGGGCGCACCCGACCGCCTGATTCAGCTGGGGCAGGGGTTCGTCGGGCTTCCACGGGAAACGCGCGGCCACCAACGTCTCCGCGGTGGGCGTGTAGGGCTCCTTGCACTTGCTGCACAGGCGGCGGGCCAGCCGCTGGGCCAGCACGCAGTCCAGCGCCGAACCCACCAGGAACGGCTCGATACCCATCTCGATCAATCGCGTCACCGCCGAGGGTGCGTCGTTGGTGTGCAGGGTGGCCAGCACCAGGTGCCCGGTCAGCGAGGCCTCGATGGCGATCTGAGCGGTCTCGTGGTCGCGGATCTCGCCGATCAGGACCACGTCCGGATCCGCGCGCAGGATCGAGCGCAGCGCGGCCGCGAAGGTCAGGCCGGCCTTGGCATGGGTCTGCACCTGGTTGATGCCGGCCAGCCGGTACTCGACCGGATCCTCGACGGTGATGATGTTCACCTCGGGGTGGTTGATCTGGTTCAGCGTCGAGTACAGCGTGGTGGACTTGCCCGACCCAGTGGGCCCGGTGACCAGGATCATGCCGTAGGGCTTGGAGTAGCTGGTCCGGAAGCGGTCGAAGTTGCCACCGGTGAACCCGAGGTCCTTGAGGTCCAGCATCGCGGTCGAGTTGTCCAGGATGCGCATGACGACCTTCTCGCCCCACACGGTCGGCAGCGTGGCCACGCGCAGGTCGACCTTGCGCCCGTAGGCGTTGACCGACAGGCGGCCGTCCTGCGGGATGCGGCGCTCGGCGATGTTGATGTCGGCCATGATCTTCAGGCGGCTGATGACCCCCGACTGGATCGACTTCGGCGAGCGCATGACCTCGTGCAGCACACCGTCGATCCGGAAGCGCACCCGCATGTCCTCCTCGGCCGGCTCGATGTGGATGTCCGAGGCGCCGTCCTGGATGCCCTGGGTGATCAGCAGGTTCACGAACTTCACGATCGGCGCGTCCTCGATGACCTCCTTGATACGGGAGAGGTCCTCCTCCTCTGAGGTCCGCACCTCGATCGCCGTCGAGAGGCTGTCGAGCTCGTCACCGGCGCGGTAGGCGCGCGCGATCGCGGCCAGCACATCGCCACGCGTGGACACGACCGGGCGCAGCTCGACCTTGGCGATGGTGCGCACGTCGTCCAGGGCGATCACGTTGGCCGGGTCGGCCATGGCGATCACCAACCGGCCCTCGACGAAGCGCACCGGGACCAGCATGTGCCGGCGACACAGCGTGCCGGGGACCAGCGCCGTGGCCGAGGGGTCGATCAGGGCATCCCCGAGGTCGATGTAGTCCAGGCCCACCTGGGCGGCCAGCGCCGCAACGAGATCAGCCTCGCTGAGCACCCCCTGGTCGACCAGGATCCGGCCCATGCTGCGCCCGAGCCGGCGCTGCTCGGCGCTGGCGCCGGCCACCTGCTCGGCTGTGGCCAGCCCACGCTCACGAAGCACATCGGAGAGCTGCTTCATGGCCCACGCTCGTCCATGGGGGTCCCCAGCGCGGCAGCCGGGCCATGGGCCGCCGGGGGCGTCAGCCCACCCATCACTGCCCCCGCGCGCTGGACATCAGCTGGGCCAGCAGGCCGGTGGCCAGGGGGTCGGCCGCCAGGGGGTCGGCCGCCAGGGGGTCGGCCGCCAGGGCGTCGGCGGCCAGGGCGTCGGCAGTGAGCGAATCGGCGACCATCTGCTCGGGGGCGGGCAGCGCCGCATCGTGGGCCGCCGCGCGATGATGCGCGACGTTGTGGGCGAACTCGGCTCCGTCGAGCGCGTCGGCGTGGGCCGGGCCGCCCTGTTCCGGGATCCCCAAGCCAAGAGCTTCTGCCCAGGGGGACCACGTGACGGCCTGCTCGGGCTGGCTGTCCCGAGCAGGCTGAGCGTGCTGGCCGTCCTGAGTGCCAGCTGCGGCGAGGGGGCCGAACGCCTCGGGGCCACCCCACGACGCCGCCTCGTCCGCACCGACCGGCTGCGCATACAGCGGATGAGCAGCCCCTGTCTGCCCTGAGGTCGCCCAGTCCGCAGCCACGGGTCGCCCGGCCACTGGTTCCGCGTGCAGCGGGTGGCCTGCCGCTGGGTGGGCTGCCGCCCCGTCCGCTGCCACCCGGTCGGCTGCCACCCAGTCCGCTGCCACCCAGTCCGCTGCCACCCCGTCCGGTGCCCAGTCCGTGGTCGCTGAGTCCATCCGCACTGGTTCGGCCCCCACAGGTTCGTTGTCCCAGGTCTCCCCCTGCCAGGCGACCGGGGGCTCCCCCTCCCACGCCTCTGGGTCCCAGTCCACGACGCCGAGACTGGCCCCGGCCATCGGGTAGCCATCGGGGGCTGAAGCGGAGTCGGCAGCACCCACTGCGGCCGCACCCCCGGCCGCCGCACCCACTGCGGCCGGCGCGAATCGCGGCCCGCCCCAGTCCGATGTCGCAGCCGGTGCAGCCGCGGTCCACTCGTTCGCCGGGTCCATCGCCGTGGCGTCAGTGGGCTGCGGTTCGTCGAGGCCCTGTGGATGCGTCGAGCCCGGGACCGGCGCCGAGGATCCGGGCCCCTGGTCGAACCCGAGGGGCGCGCCGAACTGACTCCTCGTGGGCAGCGGGTGGGCCGCCACCCACGAGGAGTGCGCCTCCGCTTCGGGCGCTGCGACCTCGATCGGTGGCATCGGAGCACGCTGGACCTCGCCGGACCACTCAGCGGCATCCCACCCGGCGGCTTCCCAGCCGGCCGCCTCCCAGCCCGCTGCCTCGCTCCGACCCGCTTCCCAGCCTCCTGCCTCGCCCGGTCCGGCCTGCCACCCCGCTGCTTCGCCCGGCCCAGCCGTCCACCCCGCGGCTTGGCCCGGTCCCGCCTCCCAGCCCGCGGCTTCGCTCGGTCCAGCGTCCCACCCCGCAGCTTCGGTCCGGGCCTCGTCGACCGATGCCGAGGTCGAACCCCACTGCTCGCCAAAGGCCTCGCGGCCCGCGGCACTCGCCATCTCGAGCGGCCCGCGGGCGACCTGCTCCTCCGATTCGGACCAGCCACCGTCCCCACCCGACTCTCCCGCGAACGAGTCGGCGGCAACGCCCACCTCGTCCGAGGCATCACCCGCTGCCAGCTCACCCGCCGGCGCCCGGACTGGCTCCGCCGTCGGCACGACCCCGGGCTCCTCCCCGACCACGAGGTTCACCTGTTCAGCGGACGGGATCGTCGCGGACCGCACCCCCGACCGGGCCGGGGACATCACTGCATCGAAGGCCGCCAACAGCTCGTCAGCCGCGGCCCGTTGCTCGGCGCCGTCCGTGCTCCGCGGCGCCACCAGCCCCCGTCGGATCAACTCCACCAACCGGTCACCAGCAGCCAGTGGGGCCGCCCCGAGTGCGGCCAGGACCGCGGCCACCGGGCGATGCCCGTCGATCCGGGCCAGCACAGCCCAGTCCTCCAGATCCAACACGGGTGGGCTGGACAGCACCGGCGTCAGGGCCAGAACGCACACGGGCTCCGGCAGGGCGGCACGAAGCTCGCTCCAGCGCGCAGCACGGTCCAGAGCCTTGGCCAGACACGTGTCGACCGCGACCCGGACCCCGAGGTCCTCGGGGTCCCCGGCACCGGCGTGCACCTCGAACTGTCCCGTGCCCCACTCGAGCAACTGGCCCATCGCATCGAGGCAGTGCTCACCAGCCACTGACCGAGCGGCCTGCGCGTCCACCACGCCCATGTCCACGAGGGCTTGCGCTGGCCGGGGCGCATCGAGGACGCGCTGGAGATCGACGGCGGGAACGTCCAGCGCGGCGACCACCGCGCGCAGCAGGCTGGCCCGACTGTCGTCGGCCGTGGCCGCGCACACCGAACCCTCATCCAGCCAGACGGCGCCGGTCGAGTCCGGTCCGGTGAGCTTCACCACAGCGGTACGTCCGCCCATGGCCAGCAGGTTGAGCACGTCGCTGATGGAGAACTCGGTCAGGCTGCCGGTGAGGGTGACGGTCATCGCAGGGCCTCCAGGACACCTCGCACCGGTCACCCCGGGGCCGGCGCGCGGTCGACCGACGCGCCGACCCGCCGGGGCACCCGGGCCGGGGACACGGGCGTGGGCCAGCCCCACACCGTGTGTCTGCCATCGTCACCAGCCGGCGCCGCCTTGAGCCCTCGAGCCGTAGCGGGGTCGGGGCGCTTGGGCGCAGGCGGACCACCCAGGTCGGTGCTCGGA
>JBAVKQ010000316.1:0-4548 GCA_049688395.1 Candidatus Nanopelagicales bacterium | reverse complement strand
GCGCCAGCGCGCAGGAGCCGTCAAGGTGCAGCGCCCCACCGGACGAACGACCTTGACGGCGACCAGCACCGGCGCACACTCCACCACGCCGAAACTGCGCACTTGACACAGAGGGGAACGATGTGGGCACGTTTCCGGCTGGTCCAAGCGGGTGCAGCCTTGCGATGCCGGCCCGGTGCAGCTACCGCGGATGCGGCGCGTGGGCTCGGCAGAATTCGCGCACGGCGTCGTTCACGCGCTCGGGTCGTTCGAGATTGCTCAGGTGGCCTGCGCCCTCGATCACGACGAGCGTCGTATCCGCGATCGCCTCCTGGAACTGGTGGGCGATGGTCAACGGTGAGCGCACGTCTCTCTGTCCCCAGATCAGCAGCGTGGGCACGGCTATGTGGGGCAGCAGGTCGCTCAGGTCGGCCTCGGCCATGATGGCCAGCTGGCGGCGGAGGGTGGCGGGCCGGACGCCGGCGGCGATGGCGGCCAGCAGTGGCACGAACTCCGGTGGCGGATCGTCGGCGAACAGCCCGGGAAACGTGAGGTCGACGTACTCATGGTGCGCGGCGAGCATCTGCCGGGCGCCGGCAACCCGCGCTGCCACCTCGTCCGCGGGTAGCGATCCCTTCCACCCGGCGTAGGTGTCGATCATGATCAGGGTCGCAACGAGCGCAGGGTGGCGACGGTAGAGCTCGAGCACCACGGTGCCGCCCCAAGACAGGCCAGCGACGTGCGTACGCCCGAGCCCGATCGTGTCGATGAGCGCTGCGAGGGCATCGGCGACGTCCGCCAACTCGAAGCCCTCCGGCAGGTCGACGGACCGACCTGCCCCTGGCTCGTCCCATGCCACAACCGTGAACTCGTCGGCCAAGCCGGCAAGTTGCGGCTGCCAGATGCGGCTGTCATCGGCCGCACCGTGGACAAGGACCAGGGGCGGGCCAGCACCGACCCGCTCGTAGGCGATCTCGAGCCCGCCAGCATGCACAAACTCCACGAGCGAAATGCTCGGGCCCAGGACACGGCTCCCACAAGTACCTGAGCCAGACCGTCGACGCGGATGGGACACAGGGGCCGGTAGCGACGCCGGTGCAGCCACACCCGCCCAAGCCTCGCCGAGGTGCGTCCACAGGCGGCGGAGTGCAGCGCCTCTCCTGGACGGCCGTCGCTTCGGCACTGTCTCGCGAGACAACCCGGCTCGCGGCCACATGGGCCGCCAGTGCCCACAGCCCAGCGTTAGTCGAGCATCCAGGAGAACAGGGCTTGGCCTTGCGGGGACACGACCCAAGCCCACGTGACTGCGGACAATGCCAAGGTCAGGACCCCTAGCGTTGTTCGCCTTCCGTCATGAGTTCCGCGGCTCCGCCATAGGTCGAATCCTGCACAGCCCACTGCCAGGGCTGCGAGAGCCGGGCCGAACAACAGCGTGAGGAAGGCGCCGAGACTGAACACGGAGCCCATCAACCCCTCATCGCTGAATGGCCAGAGTTCTTTCGGGTCGTGCATTCCGCCCGCAACCTCGTCAAGAGGGAACTGGTTGAGATCGTTCACGTAGTGTAACCATTCAGGTCGTTGCGGCGTGGCGTGTTGACTGTGACGTGAGTTGCGGGATGGTGTGTTTGTCCGTCTTGCGTCTTCCCCCGCAGGTAGGTTCGTGTGGTCGATCCGTCGTTGGTTCCGTCTGTGCCTGGACCGCAGGTCTCGGTTGCGGCGTTGCTGGTGGCACTGGCTGAGCGGGATGCGCTGATCGCGGTGTTGGCGGCTCGGGTCGCGGAGTTGGAAGCCCGGGTGGGGATGAACTCGCAGAACTCCTCGAAGCCGCCGAGCAGCGACGGGCTGGCCAAACCCGCGCCGAAGTCGTTGCGCCGGCCCTCGGGGCGCAAGCCGGGCAAACAGCCTGGCGGTCAGGGGTTCCGGTTGGCGCCCCGAGAGGTGCCCGACGAGGTACGCACGCATGCCCCGAGCCGGTGCCGGGGATGCGGGGCGGGCCTTGCCGACGCACCCGTGGTGGGGATCGAGACGCGTCAGGTGTTCGACCTGCCGGTGATCGAGCTGGTCGCCGTCGAGCACCGGGCGCAGCGGCGGGCGTGTTCCTGCGGTGTGCTCACCCGGGCGCCGTTCCCGGCCGAGGCCAGCGCCCCGACCTGTTACGGACCGGGTGTCGCGGCGTTGGCGACCTACCTTCTGGGCCGCCAGCACCTGCCCGTGGAACGGGCCGCCGAGTGCCTGGCCGAGGCGTTCGGTGCCCCGGTGTCCACGGGCTGGCTGTCGTCGTTGCTGCCCACCGCGGCGGCCCACCTCGACGGGTTCCTCGCCCTGGCCCGCGGGCACCTGGCCGGCGCCCCCGTGGCGCACTTCGACGAGACCGGGGGTCGGGTCAACGGTCGGTTGCACTGGATCCACGTCGCCTGCACCGACACCTGGACCCTGTTGCACCTGGACACCAAACGCGGTCGGGTCGCGATGGACGCGGCCGGGGTCCTACCCGGCTTCCGCGGTGTCGCGGTCCACGACGGGCTGGCCGTCTACCGCCAGTACGACCAAGCCCGCCACGGGCTGTGCAACGCCCACCACCTACGGGAACTCGCCGGGATCGCGGACCTCACCGGCCAGGAATGGCCCACCGCCCTGGCTGACCTGCTCGTCGAACTGCACGTCGCAGTCCAGGCCGCGAAGACCACCGGAGCCACCAGGCTCCCGGCCCGCCGACTGGCCAGGTTCACCACCCGCTACGACACCCTGATCACCGCGGGCAAGGCCCTCAACCCGCCACCACCCCGAACCGGTCGA
Source organism: Candidatus Nanopelagicales bacterium (assembly GCA_049688395.1). GTDB lineage: Bacteria > Actinomycetota > Actinomycetes > S36-B12 > CAIYMF01 > Prado023. The sequence continues at coordinate 1,773 of JBAVKQ010000316.1, read as the reverse complement.
CGCGGGCGCCCAGCACTGGGACCGGCCGGGTCCCTGCTGGCACGGCTGGAAACCCACCGCGCCGACGTGCTCAGGTTCGCCACCGACTTCGCCGTCCCCTTCGACAACAACCAAGCCGAACGAGACGTCCGCATGGTCAAACTCCAACAGAAGATCAGCGGCGGCTGGCGCTGCGACACCAGCGCCCAGGCCTTCCTCGACATCCGCTCCTACCTGAGCACCGCCCGCAAACACAACCAAAGCGCCATGGCCGTGCTCCGCGCCCTGTTCACCGGCCAACCCTGGATCCCCGCACTCGGCGCCAGCCCGTAACCAGCGGGACCTGAACAGTTACCACGTAGTAGGGAAACAGGAAGAACACGACGATAGCCGCAGCGCTACCCACCGCCAGCACCATCGCGAACGAGCTCATCGGATGTCTCAGCTGAGTGCTGTTCCCCGGTGCAGCCGGAACCTGGGTCGTCGTCATGTCACCCATTGAACCTCGCCCCCGGGGAACAGGCCATCCCCGGTGTCCCGGCCCGGGGGTGCCGCCCTGAGCCGGGCGCCGGTCACGGCCCCGTACCTGCCCCGAATGGCGCTTCGAGGTCCCAACGTGTGGGGTGGGTGCGCAGAGGCCCGGGGATGCGCCCGGCTCGCGGCGCTAGGGGGCAGGTCCAGGTGACGCTCATGCCGACGCGGCGTCCGCCACCACACACGGTGGCACATGTAGAGAATGTTTGACATCTCTCCCATTCTCGACCTACAGTCGGGTGTCAAATATTCTTTCCAGTGTTGGGAGATCCGGGATGACGTTCCAAGAGAAGAGCACCCTGACCATGACCGCCACTCTGGTGTTGGTCTTCGGTTGGTACTTCGCGCTCATCTTGGGGCCGATCGCCGGCTCTCCTGAGCGGGAGATCGCCTACACCGGCCTGATGGTGGCCGTGGTCATCGTCCTGGTGATCCTTGCCGCGGTATCTCATGCGGTGCTGGCGATTGTCTTTCGCTCCCAAGCCAACTCTGATGACGAGCGTGATCGGTTCATCGCGCTACGAAGTGAACGGATCGCCGCCTACATCCTCGCGGTCGGCGTCTGCGCCGGGATCTGGCTGGCCATCGTGCAGTCGGACACGTTCTGGATCGCACAAGCGCTGATCGCCACACTCGTGCTCGCCGAGGTCACCGAAGGGGTCACCAGACTCACGCTCTACCGGCTTGGCGCCTGACGATGGCCAAACCGACCCGCATCACCAACAGGATCACCGATCTGCGCAGCGCGTCGAGCATGAGCCAAGCCGAACTCGGCGACCGAATCGGAATGACGAGGCAGACCGTGAACGCCATCGAGCGGGGAAAGTACTCGCCATCCCTCGAAGCGGCGTTCAAGATCGCCCGCACCTTCCACGTGTCGTTGGAAGACGTCTTCCAGTACCCCGACCGATAACCGATGGAACCATCCGTCGAGCCTTCGACGGCAACGATGACCCGCCGCGAGCTGAGGCCCAAACTCGCGCCGGAGCAGCCCCGGCTCGTCGGCCCGAACGGCTCGCCGGGCACGCAAGGAGAGGATGAACGGTCCCGCGTACACGCGGAAAGGGGCACCTCGGCCGTATCGCGGGGCTGGTCACGATGCCGGGGGCAACGACCTGGCCCGATCAGTCGAACCCGGCGAGCGCCGCCGGCAGATCACGCAGGTCGGTGACCGAGACCTCTGGCGCAGGGAGGTAGTCGGGGTAGGTGCCGCCGTCTCGGTTGACCCAGACACCGACCATGCCCACCCGCTGCGCCCCG
>JBAVKQ010000315.1:0-3495 GCA_049688395.1 Candidatus Nanopelagicales bacterium | reverse complement strand
GCGCCAGCGCGCAGGAGCCGTCAAGGTGCAGCGCCCCACCGGACGAACGACCTTGACGGCGACCAGCACCGGCGCACACTCCACCACGCCGAAACTGCGCACTTGACACAGAGGGGAACGATGTGGGGCAGGTCACGGGGATCCTTCGTGGGCTTGAGTTCGACCTCCGGCGGGCCGTACCGGTCGATCGCTGCTGGGGTCAGTCGTCGGTAGGCCCGAGCAGCGCGCACAGCGTGAGGATGGCGATCACGGCCGGGCAGCTGCTCGGCTCGCTGCTGCTGGACTGTGTGGCCCCGGTTGAGGGCCGGGCCATCACGCCCTGGGCGGTGGCCGGCGCCCTCCTGCTGCTCGACGCGGTCACGTTGGTCTCGGGCTCCGCCCGACCCGCCGGGCTCACCCCGCCGGTGCGGGCTGCGTGCCTGCCGGGCCGGGAGCCGGATCGAGCGGGGCCGGGGTCCGGATGCCCCGCAGCAGGACCGCGCCGACGAGGAACGCGAGGGCGCTGAGCACATAACCCGCCAGGATTCCGGTCGCCGTCACGAGGCCCCCGAGCAGGAGGCTGGCGCTGATCCCGCCGAGCTGCATCGCCAGAGACTCCACCGATAGGACGGTGCTGCGATGGGCCGAGTCGATCCGGTCGTGCAGGAGCCCGGCCAGCAGGGGTCCGGTGGCCCCGAGCACGAAGTAGAGGGCGACGAAGGCAGCTCCGGCTACGCCGAGGAGGGGGACGCCGATCAGCAGGACGAGCGGGGCGGCGCCCACGCCCAGCACCACGACCGCCGAGACCTGCGACCTCAGGCGGCCGGCAATCCGCGGGGCGAGCACTGCACCGAGGGCGCTGGCGGCGAAGCTGAGGCTCACGAGGAGGCCGTACCCGGCCGTGGACCGACCTGCCCCGCCGAGAAGCACGGCGAAGGTCCCGGGAGCGATCAGCTCGATGCCCCCGAGCGTCATGCCGAGGATGGTCGCGTAGCCGATCAGGCGACGCAGGTCGCCGCTGTGCCCGACCACCCTCACCCCTGATGTGACCGTGGTCCACCATGCCGCCAGGGACCGGGCTCCGTCGGCCGGAGCAGGACCGCCGGCGTCACGCCCGCCGATCGGGTCTGGCTCGTCGACGACGACCAACACGGCCATCGCATGCACCAGCAGGATGACCGCCGAGGCCAGGAAGGGCACGGACAGCGCGATGAGGGAGCCCGGGGCCGAATCCGGACCCGACCACCACGCATGGGCCAGTGCTGGCAGGGCTCCACCGACCAGCGCTCCCACGCCCAGGGCGACGGCCTCCACTGCCTGGGCATGGGAGATCCCGGTGCTGATGTCCGCATCGGGGTCCGGGCCCCGGACGGAGTCGACGTACCAGGCCTCCAGCGGACCCGAGCCCAGCGCCCGCCCGGTACCCAGGAGCACGACGGCTCCGACCAGCGCCCACCAGGAATCGGCAAGGGCCAGGACCAGCGAGCCTGCGGCCGACAGCAGCGAGGAGACAGCGAGCACCGGCCGACGTCCCATCGAGTCCGCCAACCCCCCGGTGGGCAGCTCCAGGACCACGACTGTGGCGCCGTAGAGCGCCATCAGCTGGCCGACCTGGGCCAGGCTCAGCCCCCGTGCCTGCATCAGCAGGACCAGGACGGGCACGACCAGCCCGACTGCGAACCAGCGCAGTCCGGTCAGCGCCGCGTACCTGCGTGCGTAGGCCCGGGCAGTCATGACAGCGCCTCCTCGTCGGTGACCGGCAGCGCGCCGAGGAACACCGAGACCCAGCTGGTCGTGGGTTCGTCGCGGCTGGACTCCTCAAGCTCGCGCAGCAGCGCGTCGAGGCGGTCCGGCAGCTCGGCGCAGGCCTGCGGGCTCAGCCGCACCATGGCATCGGAGAAGCCGGCCGCCGACACCCACGCAGGAGCAGCGGCGCGACGCCGCTGCTGCCAGCGCTCGGCCTGGCCGACCAGCCGGGAGAGCTGCATCGCGCTGAACTCGTCGAGGAGTTCCTCCTGGGCATCGCCGACGAAGCGCTGCGGGTCGATGACCGTCAGAGCGTGGCAGGCCCGCCACACCCGATCGCGCTTGGACACCTGGTCCGCGACGTCCTCGACGAGTCCGAAACGGGCCAGTTGGCGCACGTGGTAGCTGGTCAAGCCGCTGGACTCCCCCAACCGGCGCCCGAGCTGGCTGGCCGTGGCCGGGCCCTCGAGGCGCAGCGCCCCGAGGATGCGCGCGCGCAATGGATGGGACAGCACCCGCAGCACCTCGACATCGGTGACCTCGTAGCGGGATCCGGGCTCCGGTCTGGTGGTCATGCCATCACGGTACTACCGCAAAGATACTTTTGCAATCACTTCTTTGCGATCTGCCTCAGTCGCCGGATGCGTGGGCCTGCGCCACACATCCCGTTGGACCCATACGTATGGTTTCTCGGGACCGGGACCTCCAACGGCACGCGGAACTGGGCGGTGACGGAGGCCTCACAAGGCCCCTGCCACACCGTAGCCATGAGCGTCTATCAGTGCGGTGATGCCTGCGCCAACGTGCGCGATAGGCGGCGGATAGACGCTCCACCTTGGGGGCCGGGGTCAGTCGCTTCGATGCTGATCTCGGTTGGTTCGGCCATGCGCACCCGCAAGTTCCGGAATCATCTTCGGCGCGGTCCCCAGCCCGTGATCTCCTCGGCGATCAGCAGCGCCTACATTGCGGGGTGTGTCGTGGATTACTCATCCTGTGACGTCTGACCGTTTCGAGGACTTCGCCGACGTCATCAATCCCAACCGGCGTGCGTCGCACTGCTGGTGTCTGTCGCATCGTCTGCGGGCCCAGGACATAGCCGAACTCGGCGAGGGGAACCGCGAGAAGGCGATGCGCGCCCTGTGCGAGCGGTCGAACCCCCCGGGAGTGGTCACGTATCTTGATGGCGTCCCGGTCGGCTGGTGCAACATCGGTCTGCGTTCTGAGATCCCACGGTTGGTCAACTCCTCCCTGATCCGGCCAGTCGACGACCTGCCCGTGTGGAGCATCGTGTGCGTTGTCGTGCGCGGCGGTTACCGCAAGCGGGGTGTCACCGGCCCGCTGCTTGAGGGCGCGGTCGAGTACGCCAGGGCGCATGGCGCCCCGGCTGTCGAGGCCTATCCCGTGGACCCACCTGGTCGGATGGACACGACCATGGCCTTTGTCGGGACCCGGTCGATGTTCCAGAAGGCAGGCTTTCGGGTCATTGGGACGACGAACGCAGTCGCGAGCAAGATGCCACGGCTGATCATGCGCCGCGACTTGCTCTGAGGCCGATCGGTTCCGGCGACACCGAAGCCCCTGTCCGCCGAGGAGTCCAAGACGAAGAGGGGCACGGCGCACTGACCCTCCATCTGCGCGCGTTTCGCGGCTGCTTGTTGACTTCTCTTACGGCTCCGGCCCGGCCAGGCTGGTGTCGAGGTGCTCGGCGGGACGCTCTCTATTCGCGGCTGCCCGCCAGCGTGATCGGTGTGGCTCTCTATCGGGCTGCGT
>JBAVKQ010000314.1:0-4085 GCA_049688395.1 Candidatus Nanopelagicales bacterium | reverse complement strand
AGCCAACCCCCGCGTCGTGAAACGCAAGTACACCAAATGGCACGTCAAACGCGACCACCACACCACCTGGCCACAACCCACCCACGACCCCAAACCCACCATCTGGCGCCCTAATTGAACAGTATTGGTACTAGCCGTTCCATGACCGGGCGCTCGCTGACGGCGGCTGGCGCACGATGGCCGACCGGCGTCCGGTCTTGTCCGGTCCTGGATCCTGGAACGACTCGACCAGGAACGCTCCACCCGAACCGCGACCTTTCGCCACGAAACGCGCGCTGTTTGAGGTCTCGACCGCGGGCGTCTGGGTGTGACCGAGCCACGGCTGGACTCCCGTGGCGCCCGCCGGGTGTGTTCGTTGGCGGCCCAGATTGCCGGGACGATTCCGTCAAACCGTGCCCCTTCCCAGGTCCGGTTGCCGCCTGAGGGGCTACGTCCTAGTGTCGTGACGCATGACCTCCAGAACCCGCAGGATCACCTCCGCCGCCCTCGCTGCCGCACTCGTGGCGGGAGTCGGGGCGACCGCTGCTGCGCGCCCCTTCCCCGAGGTGATCCCACTGCCGGACGGCTGGGCCGCGGAGGGTGTGGCCACCGGACCCGGAAGCGCCGTCTACGCGGGTTCGCTGGCGTCGGGGGCGATCTGGAAGGGCGATCTGCGCACCGGTGAAGGAGCAGTCCTGGTCCCAGGCGCTCCCGGCAGCGTCTCTGTGGGGCTCAAGCATTCCCAGGGTCTGCTGTTCGTGGCAGGGGGACCGACGGGCCTGATCTCCGTGTACGACGCGGACACCGGCGCCGTCGTGGAGACCTACGACGTGGGCGGCAGTGGATTCGTGAACGACGTGACGGTCACCCGGCAGGCGGCGTGGTTCACCGATTCCTTCCGGCCAGTCCTGTACCGGCTCCCGCTCAAGTCCGGTCTTCCCGCCGGGGTGCCCGTGGAGGTGCCGCTCGGTGGTGACTGGGCCCAGATCCCCGGGACATTCAACGCCAACGGCATCGCGGCGACCGCCAATGGCAAATCGCTGCTGGTGATCAACAGCACATCCGGGGTCCTGTACAAGGTGGCCTCCGAGACTGGAATCGCCTCCGCCGTGGCAACCGACGCCGAGCTCACGGCCGGCGACGGCATCCTGCTGCGTGGCAAGGAGTTGTCCGTGGTCCGCAACCGCCTGAACCAGATCGCGGTGCTGCGGCTCTCGCCGGACCTGGGCTCGGCAACCCTCGTCGACACACTCACCGACCCGGACTTCGCGGTCCCGACGACGGTGGCCTCGTTCGGTGGGACCCTGTACGCCGTGAACGCCCGCTTCGGTGAGACCGAGCCGCAGAGTTTCGAGATCGTCAAGGTGGACGGGTCCTGAGGCAGAGACAGGACCTCCCGGTCCGCCGGCCGGCGCTGTCCGGCGGCCTCACGCCACTCTGGCTGGGGACGTGGACCAAGACCCTGCCCATGAGCGTGCCCATCAACTCGGAAGGCTCGGTCACCCAGCTACGGGGTTCCTCAACTGATCCTGACGTCCCTGGCCCGCCAACTCGCCTTCGGCACGTCAGGATCTGATCCTCCCGACGGACTTGATCGCACGCAGCCCCAGAGCGACCGAGGCGGTCATCGTCACCCCGCCATGCTGCCGCATGGTCCCGTCCGAGCATCCACGCGATGACCGCCAATCCCCGCACCGATGGCGGCTATGCTGTTGAAGATCTACCGCTACGGGAACCTGCGTCACTTCGCCGCCTATCGCGCGCACTGTGGGGGAGTGTCCGAGAGCCCTGCTTGTCGGAGCGGGCTTCCCGTGGTGGGATCCGGGGTATGCAGCACGCGACGTCGGGTGACGGCACTCTGATCGCTTTCCATGAGGTGGGGAGCGGGACTCCAGTCGTGATCGTCGGTGGGGCGTTCTCGACCGCGGAGGCGGGTGCTCCGCTAGCTGCGGAACTGGCAGCGGCCGGATTTCGGGGTGTCACGGTGGATCGCCGTGCCCGCGGGAACAGTGGAGACACCGCCCCCTACCTGCCGGCCCGGGAAGCGGAGGACCTCGCGGCGGTGATCAACGCGGTCGGCGGCGAGTCGGCGGTGATCGGCCACTCTTCGGGTGCGGTGCTTGTCTTGTTCGCTGCCGCGGAAGGCGTGCCCATGACCCACGTGTTCCTCTCGGAGCCGCCGTTCCACTTCGGTGAGGCCGAGCCGTCTGCGGACCTGCCCGAGCGCCTCCAGTCGCTGATCGACGAAGGTCACGCGGACGAGGCCGTGCTCCTGTTCCAGCGGGAAGCGGTGGGGCTGCCGGACCCGGTGATCGAGCAGATCCGGTCCAGTCCCATGTTCGCCTCCCTGGTCCCGCTGGCCCAGTCAACTGTCTACGACGCCGTGCTCACCAGGGCCGTGTCGACTCCTACTTCGGCAATGATCGACGTGGAGGTTCCCGTGACGATCCTGCGCGGTGAACCGACGTTCCCGATGCTTGTTGCGGCGACCGATCGGTTGGCCGAGCTGATGCCGCACGCGGAACTTGTGGTGGTCCCAGAATCACGCGACCACGGGGTCCACCCGGTAGGCACCGTCCGTGAGATCCGCAGCCGGCTCGCGCTTCCAACGTGATTTGGGCCAACAAACTGAATGACCCACGACTCGATTCCGTTCCGGGCTCCAACGTCGTCCGACTGTGCCGCGCAGCCACTGCGACGAGGTCTTGATCGACGCACGCTTCGGCGATAAGGCCTCACCACGAGCCGGATGCGCCCATGTTGAGGTGGCCACTGTGCCGCATCCTGTTCCGCGAAGGCCGTCTCGTATGAACCCTGGCGATCCTGCGTCACTGTGGCCTATCGCGCACGTCGGGGCAGGGAGCACAGCGGCCCAGAAGTACGCTGGCCATTGGGATCGGGACCACGTTCCACTGGGTGACATGGGGCAGCCTTCCTCTCTGGACCACCGTGAGAGGGTGTTGTGGGCCCGAGGCCCGCACCGGCGAGGACGACCGGCGTCGAGCGCCAGGGCACCTCCTCGGCGCTACATCACCAGCAAGGCGGTCGGCATGGTGAGCGCCGACGACGACGGTCACCCTGCGACAGCCGCAGGTTCGCGCTGGTAGAGGTGGCGGGCCCAGAGGTAACCGACCAGTGACAGCGCTGCGCACCACGCTAGGGCGATGAGCACCGTGGATCCGTCGGGGGTGCCGTTGAGCAGCCCGCGGACACCTTCGATCATAGGTGTGAACGGTTGGTGCTCGGCGAACCAGCGCAGCCACGCAGGGTAGGACTCGGCTGGCACGAAGGCGCTGCTCAGGAACATCAGCACGATCAGCAGCAGTGGGGTGTTGCTCGCGGTCTCGACGCTGCGGGAGTTCAGGCCCAACGCGAGGCATATCCAGATGACGGCGAATGAGATCGCCATCGCAAGCCCGAAGGCCGTGACCCATCCGCCTGCGCTACCGGTGGGTCGGTAGCCGAGCAGGACCGCGATCGCGGTGACGACGACAAGGACGAAGGCTGCTTGCACCATGCTGCCCAGCACTTCGCCGGAGAGCACGGCGGAGCGGGCGATCCCCATGGTTCGGAAGCGGGACATGATGCCTTTGGTCCGGTCGGCGGCGATCGAGATCGCAGTGCCGAGGCCGACTCCGGCGATGGCGAACAGCAGGATGCCGGGCACCACGTAGTCGAGGTAGGCCGCGCGGCCAGCATCGGCGAGGTCCGGGCGCACGCCGGCACCGAGCGTCTCGCCGAAGACGAAGACGAAGAGCAGCAGGATCAGGACCGGCTGGGCGAGCAGCATGAGCGTCAGCGAGGGGTAGCGCTGGATGTGTCGGAGGTTGCGGCCCAGCATCGTGGCGGTATCGCGGGTGGGCAGGGCGAGGCTCATGGCAGTGCCTCCGTGGTCGTGGTGGCCGGTGCGGCGGCATGCCCGGTCAGGGCGAGGAAGACGTCGTCGAGGTCCGGGCGGTGCACCGTGATGTCGGTGACAGCGGACTCGTGGGGGGTCAGCCGATCCAGTGCGCCGCGCAGGGAGGCGACGCTGCCGTCGATCGGGATGGTCAGCGCGCGGTGCTCGGTGTCGGCCTGGCTGCCCAGGGCGCTGGCGGCAGCAGCCA
>JBAVKQ010000313.1:0-8737 GCA_049688395.1 Candidatus Nanopelagicales bacterium | reverse complement strand
GCGCCGACCAGCCCCTGTTAGCCGGTCTGGGGCGCCAGAACCCAGACTCCTGCTGTGCGAGTGAGTCCTCGACTGATGAGGTTACGCAGATTGAGCCCGGCGGTGCGGCGGGTGAGCCAGGCGTTGTTCTTGGTGGTGCCGCGGTAGCGCAGCTTGAGGCGGCGGCCACCGCGGCTGGCGATCTGAGAGATGGTCCGTTCCACGTTGGGCCGGAACTTGCGGTACTTCTCTGGCAGTTCGGACTTCTGGGTCCAGTCGCGGCGGGCTTGACGCAGCAGGTCATCTCGTTCGTGCAGCACGATCTTGCGGCCGGTCTTGGACTTGGTGCACCGTTCACGCAGCGGGCAGCCGCGGCACAGCGCGCCGAAGCTGGCCACCCGGGTGCGGCTGAGCGGGCGGGTGTTGCCGGCGGGGCAGCTGACCGTGCCCGCTTGCTCGTCGACGGTGAAGTCGTCCACGGTGAACCCGCCCTCGATGGCCTCGGGCAGCGGCTTGGGCTTGATCACGGCCTCGGCGTCGGCGTCGTTAATCGCGCCGCGCAAATCTCCTGTGCCGTAAGCCGAATCGCCGTACCACTGGCGCGCCTCGCCCGGGCCGACGTTGTCGGCGGCCAGGAACTCCTCAGCCACCGAGGCATCGGAGTTGGCCGACCCGGCGGCCTTCGTGAGCGCCTCGTCGGTGATGATCCCCGTCTCGGGTTCGGCCACCACATGCGCGCGGTACCCGTCCCGGCGGTTCTCCGGGGACTTGCGGGTATGGCGCGCATCAGGGTCAACGGTAGAGACCACCCGCTCGGGGGCGACCTTGCGGGCGATGCGCCAGCGTCCATCGGTGCCATCAGAGCCCTCGGCGGGCTCCACGTCCTGGCCCGCGACCAGCGCCAACAGCGCCAAGGCGCCCTGCGCCGACTCCTCCCACTGCTGCTGATCGACCTCCCGCAGCGCCTCCACCAGCGCGTTCGCGTCGTTGACCAGACCCGAGACCAGCGCGTCCTTCGCGCCGGGCTCATCCCAGGCAGTCCGCGGCTTGCCCGGTCGGGCGTAGTCATGCCCGGTGCACACCGCCGCGATCACCTCAGCGGCCCCCGGCACCAGGCGCCCCACCCGCCGGATCGCCGAGACCAGCTGAGTGATGGTGTCCTGGGTAGCGACCGCGTCAGCCAGGATCGTGGAATCCACCGCCCGCTTGCCCCGCCCACACAAGATCCCGGTCTCCTGGATCACCTGCCGCACCGCCTCGTTGATCCGCAGCGGCCGCTCCGACTTGGCCAGCCGCTTGCGCCAGTACACCAGCGTGGATGGATCAAACCCCGCGTGGTCCAACGCCAGCCCGGTCGCGACCTTCCACCGCAGGTCACACCGTGCCGCCTCAGCGGTCTCCCGGTCAGAGAGATCATGGAGCGTCTGCAGCACCAGAATCGAGGCCATCACCGAGGCCGGGACCGATGGCCGCCCCCGCCCCGAGGGGAACAAGTCCGCAAACTCCCCATCAGGAAACACGTCCTGGCGATGAGCGGCCAGGAACGCGAACATGCCGCCCTCAGGCACCAGATGCCCGACCAGCGCCCCGGCGTCCAACAACTCACGATCCATCAACTCCACACCCTGCATGAGCAAATCATCCCAGGTCAGCGCCACATTCCGGGACGACGCGCCCATTATTCAGCGGCCTCCTAGACCGGACGACGAGGGTCGGCAAGGGTCTGCGAGCGTTCCTTCTCCGGGCAGATCGCGCCTGACTCGCCAGTGCGGGTCTCGCGTCAGGCAGCGGGGTGACGGGTGGGCGCGTCAGTCTGCTTGGTACTTGAAGGACACGCTGAGCTTCGTGCGGAAGACCACTTCGCCACCCGTCAGGTCGATGTCCTGCTCGACCACCTCGGCCACGCGCAGATCCCGCAAGGTCTCCTTCGCGGTGTTCACGGCCACGACTGCTGCGTCCTGCCACGACGTGGTGCTGGTTCCGACGATCTCGACGACCTTGTACACGCTCACGTGTGCCTCCTCGATTTGAATGGCTCCTCCATCGTGTCACCAGCACCATCTGATGACCAGACCCTCCCAGCCAGCCAACCATGAGTCACGAAGTCCGAGCCATGGGCAGCTGGGCCCCAAGGTCGTGGTCCGGGCCAACTGGTGCTGGTCGATGTGTGAAGGCCCCGAGGGGGGCCGGTACCGGCGTGGCGACCGGGATCCCGGTCGGGGGAGCATCGCTGCTCACGTCAGGCGTGACCGGGGAGTGAGCCATCTCACGGCAAATCCCGCTAGCAAAGCGCTTGCAGTAGCAAGCGCACGGGCGAAGACTGGAGGTGTGGCCAAGCTCGACGCGGCGCAGTTCGGTGGGTTCATCACCGGACAGCGGACCGCGCTCGCCCAGGACCCGACCCTCACCGAGCGGCAGGGCATGGTGCTGCTGGAGATCCACGGGGCCTTCCATGCCGAGAACTCGGCCCAGCACTCGCTGGCAACCGACAAGAACACAGAAGAGGACTGACCCATGATTGAGAACACCACTCCTGAGAACGTGACCGAGATGGTCGAGGAGACCAAGGTCGCGGCAAAGAAGGCCACCACGACCGCGCGCAAGACCGCGGCGAAGAAGACAGCACCGGCGAAGGCCGCTGCGAAGAAGGCCACCACCGCCCGCAAGGCCCCAGCCAAGAAGGTGGCCCCGGCCATGGAGCAGGTTCCCGAGGGCCTGCACGTCCCGACCGTGGAGCAGTTGCGCGAGATGGTCGGCAAGGTCGAGGTCCCGACCGTGGACGAGGTCCGCGGGGACGCCGAGAGGTTCGTCGACCAGGTGCGCTCCAACGCCGAGAAGCTCGTGGACACGGTGCGCGACATGGTGGCCAAGATCGAGATCCCGACGACCGTGGGCGCGTTGCGTGCCGACACCGAGAATCTCATCGACGAGCTGCGTGCCGACACTGAGAGGTTCCTCGAGGAGGTCCGGTCCGATGCCGAGAAGTTCCTCGACACGGCCAGCGACACCCTGGCGCAGGTGCCGGCCCGGGCCACCGAGGTCGCTCACGACGCCCAGGAGCAGGCCAGGACCAGCTACCACAAGGTGCTCGAGTCGATCAAGTGAGCCCAGCCCACTGACAGCGGGCGAGGCCTCGCAGCTCCAGTCCCGCTGAACGTGTCGCGGGCAATGGTGCGAGCCTTGAGCTGGATTGGTGCGGAGCGCATCCGCCGTGCGTTGGGACCTGCCCGGTTCCAGATGTCCTGACATGGGGTCGGGTGTTTCCTGGGTTCTGGTCGGTTTCGTGAGGGTTTCGGGTGTGTCGGGATGTCGTGAGGTCGTCCTTGCATGAGATAATCTCTGCGTGACGAGTAGTGGCGGCAGGGTGAGGCGGGTGAGCCAGCCCGTGCTGCCCTTGTTGCCAGCGGATGCCCGTTCGATCGGCCCGTCGGTCGGGTTGCTGGAGGGCGCTGACGGCGGGGTGGTGTTCGTGTTCGGGCTGGTCACATTCACGTTCGCCCCCGCCGACCATGCTGGTCGGCGGTTGGCTGCGGTCCAGCTGGTCACGACGAAGATCGCCTCGGCCAGGGACGTCGCGTCGGGGTTCGGGGTCAGCGAGACGACGCTGTGGCGGTGGGTCGGTGCGTTCACCGGTGGTGGTGTCGCGGGGTTGGTGCCCGAGGTGCCGGGCCCGAAGGGCCCCAGCAAGCTGACCCCGGTGCGCCGGGCGCAGATCGTGGCGGCCGACGCCGCCGGGTTGACGTTGAGTCAGATCGCCGCGCAGACCGGGGTGTCGACCGCGACGGTGCGGGTCGCCCTGGGCCGAGTCGGCTCCCGCACGGGGCAGCCCGCGAAGCCAGTGCCGGACGGCTCTTCATCGGCCAGCCCCCTCGACGACAAGCACGACGACGCGCACGACGACCAGGCCGCGGTGGTGGGGGTGGCTGCTGCGCAGCGTGCTGAGTGCTCGGAGTTGGTGGTGTTGGCTGCCCCGGTGCCGCGGACCGCGGAACGGGTCGCGGCCGCGTTCGGGGAGCTGTCCGAGGCGCCGGTGGTGATCACCCAGGGGGCGCAGCTGCCGCGGGTCGGGGTGCTCCTGGCGCTGCCGGCCCTGGAGATGACCGGTCTGCTGAAGGTCGCCGACGAGGTGTTCCCCCCGATGCGCAACGGGTTCTACGGGTTGCGGGTCACCCTGTTGATGGGGGTATTCCTGGCGTTGCTCCGCGAACCCCGGGCGGAGGGCGCCACCCGCCTGCCACCGGCTGACCTGGGCCGGGTGTTGGGGTTGGATCGGGCCCCCGAGGTCAAGACGCTGCGCCGGAAACTGGCCGAGCTGGCCAGCCATGGGCGGGGCGCGCAGTTGCAGGCCGCGCTCGGCGCCCATCACGCCACGACCCGCCCGGACGCGGTCGGGTTCCTCTACCTCGACGGCCATGTTCGGGTCTACTCCGGGACCCGGCAGTTGCCCAAGACGCACATCGCCCGGATGCGGATCGCCGGACCGGCCACCGAGGAGACCTGGGTCGGTGACGCCGAGGGTGACCCCGTGATGGTGCTGACCGCCGCCCCATCGGCCTCGCTGGCCGCCGAACTGCACCGGCTGCTGCCCGACCTGCGAGCCCTGATCGGCCCCGGCCGGCGGTGCACAGTGGTCTTCGACCGCGGCGGCTACTCCCCACAGGTCTTCGCCGAGATCATTGCGGCCGGCTTCGAGGTGCTGACCTACTACAAAGGCACCTGGGCCCGCAGCCCCGTGGACGCGTTCACGACGGCGGACTTCACCGCCCCGGACAGCACCACCCACCACTACGAACTCGCTGAACACGACATCACGCTGCCGGTCCCAAGCCAACGCGCCACCGCCGACACACCAGGCACACCCGCCAGTGCTGTCACGCTGCGCCTGATCGTGCGCCGCAGCCCGGACGGGCATCAGACCCCGATCCTGACCAGCCGCACCGATCTGACCGCGGCGCAGGTCGCCTACCGGATGAGCAACCGGTGGCGGCAGGAGAACTACTTCAAGTACGCCCGCGAGCACTTCGCCCTCGACGCCCTCGACGCCCTGGACAGCTACGCCGACCACCCTGATGACCTCACCCGACTGGTCCCGAACCCCGCGAAGGCCCGCGCCAAGGACCACGTCACCCACGCCCGCGCCGACCTGATCCACGCCCGCGCTGCGATGGCCGACGCGATCGACGCCGCAACCATCACAGCCGGACACACCGGGGGCACCGCCACCGTGAACCCGACCGCCGACCGCACCCTCGCCGCTGCCCAGACCGAGCTGGCCGCCGCCACGGCCGCCTCCCGCACCACCCCCAGCCACCTGGCACTGGAACACGTCAGACCCGGCAGCCGGGTCCTGGAGACCGAACGCAAACTGCTCACCCACGCCATCCGGATGAGCGCCTACAACAGTGAGAGCGCCCTGGCCCGGCTGCTCCGCCCGCATTACAGCCGCAGCGAACACGAAGGCCGCGCGCTGCTACGCGAAGCGTTCACCCTCCCAGGAGACCTGCAGATCCTCGGCACCGAACTGCACGTCCGCCTCAACCCAGCCTCAGCACCACGACGCAGCAACGCCCTGCGCGCCCTATGCACCGAACTCAACGACACCGAAACCCGGTACCCCGGCACCAACCTGACCCTCGTCTACACCGTCAAACAGGACCCCAGTCACACCTGAATGAACTCACCATGTCAGGACATCTGGGTTCCCGCTGCGGCTACGCGGTGAAGGCGGCCGCCTCCAGCAGGGAGGGGCCGTACCAGGTGAGCAGCCGACCGCTGACCAGCGTGGTGCGCGCGGTGGTGAAAGCCTCGCCGTCGGCGGCGGTGAACCGGTAGGGCTCGTCGGGCAGCAGGATCAGGCCCACGTCGGCCCGGTCGATCTCGGTCAGGGCGACCGTGGGGTAGCGGTCGGGGTGCTGGGCGAACGCGTTGCGGTAGCCGCGCCGGCGCAGCAGGTCACCGGTGAACGTGTCCCGGCCGACCACCATCCACGGGTCGCGCCAGATCGGCACCGCCACCCGGGCCCGCGCTGGGGGGACCGGTCGGTCCCAGGTGGCCCGGACTTTGGCCAACCAGGCGGGCACTCCCCAGCGCAGCCCGTCCGTGAACAGCCGGGTCAGCGAGTCGATGGCCTGGGGAACCGTCTCGATGACCGTCACCCACACCGGCACCCCGGCCTCGCGTAGGCGGCGCACGTCGAGCTGCCGGTTCTCCTCCTTGTTGGCGATCACCAGGTCCGGGGCCAGATCGACGATCCGGGCGAGGTCCGGGTTCTTGGTGCCGCGGACCCGGGCCACCGCCAGCCCGGCCGGGTGGGTGCACCAGTCGGTCGCCCCGACCAGCGCCCCGGGCCGGGTCGCCGCCACGGACTCGGTCAGCGAAGGCACCAGCGACACCACCCGGCGCGCCGGTCCACGGACCGGGACCCCGGTCCCGAGGTCGTCGAGGACTGCCACACCCCTGAGGCTAGAGGCCGCAATCTGGCCTGGGGGTGCAGTGACGAGGACTTGGTCGCCCGTGGTCACGGCTCGATCGGCCCACCCCGCACGCCCCGGAGCGCCGCGTGGACCAGGGCTACCGGGGTGACCAGCAGGGAGCCCAGCGGGGTGCCGATCTCGTAGGCCAGGCTGCTGCCCGGGTCAGGGGAGCCCTGCAGCCGTGAGCGCAGCGAGCTCAGCGGGATTCCCAGGGCGTTGCCCCACATCATCATCCAAATGGCGCGCAGGACGCAGAAAGCTTGGGACGTGCCGAACTGGTCGACGAGGGTGGTCCACGCGGTCGGGTCCGGGTGGCCGCGGGTGTGGGCGTAGTGCTGGGCGAAGGCGATGCCGGGGAGCTGGTCGTCCGGGACGCCCGTGGTGACCCCGCCGAGCAGGGCTCGGACCTGCGCGTCGCTGACCCCCGCGTCGAGCGCGAGACGGGTGTGGGCGTAGGAGCACAGTTCGCAGCCGTTGACTTCTGTGACTGCGAGCATGATCCGCTCGGCGGATTGCCGGTCGCACCGGGTTCGCGCCCCCACTGCAGTGGTCCGGGCCGCCAGGTGGGTGATCCGGTAGATCTCAGGCACCGAGTAGTGCTTCTTGGCCACCATCACCATGAACTGCGCTTCCTTACGTGTCCTGCGGCTGCCCTCTGCCCACGAGCCCAACTGCGCTCGCAGGGCGCCCCTGGGATCCAAGGCAGGTGGCCCCGGTGGGGTGCTGGTCAGCCCTGCTGGGGCTGCGGGCGTGTGGAGATCCCGAGCACGGAGTACAGCGGGCAGTAGCCCGTGATCGCGGTCGCCCCGGCCATGCCAGCCACGCCGAACAGGGCGATGCCGACCGGGTTGAAGACCCCGCCGATGGCCAGGCCGGTGCCCAGTGCGGTGACGGAGATCCCGGCTCGGATGGCGCGGTCGAGGTCGGATTCGTTCTTGGTCATGACGGCTCCATGGTGCAGGTGGGTGGGTGGGTGGGTGGGTGGGTGGTTGCGGTCGCACTCATCACAAGCGAAATACCCCCCCGGGTATTCCAGTAGTGTGCGTGACGTGGGTCACCCGAGATCCGGGCGCGGTCTGGTCCCTGCATGGCTCAGATGCACCAGACAGTGCGTTCCACTGCCAGTTGATCGACCTGCCTCGAATGCTGGTGATGAAGCCGCCCTCAGTTGCCGGGACGTGTGGCGTGGTCGGCAAGGCGCACCACGGCGCCGGCCACCTCGGCGCCGAACATGACGGGGTCGTTGTGATCGGCGCCCTTCAGCACAACTTCGCCGACAAGTGCCCCCGCTGAGTCCGCCACTGCTGCGCTCAGGGCCGGGGGCACGATGGAGTCCCTGTCCCCGTAGATCACGACCGCCGGGACCTGGGACTGCGCCATCAGCTGGGCCACCGGGAACCGGTCGCGCAGCAGCGGTCGCACGGGAAGCCACGGATAGTGATGGCCACCGACGTCGGCGAGCTCCGTGAACGGCGACCTCAGGACCACACCTGCGGGCGGGTGGCGGTGTTGCAGGGAGGCGACCACCCCGGTGCCCAGCGACTCACCGAAGTAGATCATTCGTTCGGGTGGGTACCCGAGGTCGACCAGGGCGGCCACGGCCGCGTCGCAGTCTCGTGCCAGCCCCTCCTCACTGGGGTTGCCCGGGTTGCCGCCGTAGCCCCGATAGTCCATGAGCAGGACCGCGAACCCGCGTCGGCGCAGCTGGTCGGCGATGCCTGTGCGGTCGGCCCGGTTGCCGCCATTGCCGGGCACCATCAAGACGGCCAGGTCACGGGGCGCACCAATCGGGGGGACGAACCAGGCACCCAGAATCAGACCATCGGTGGTCCTCAGCGCGACATCCCGGGCACCGACCGGGCCAGCCGAGGCCGCCGAAGGCACCGGTGCCGTGTCCGGGAAGTAGATCAGATGTCGCTGGAACGTCCACACGAGGCCAATGCCGACCCCGACCAGGATGAGCACCACGACCAATGCCCGCCAAGCCACATTCCATCATCGCAGGCGAAGGGTTGGCGTCCCCAATCGACGAACTGAAGTCGCACCTCCGGCGGTGGTCGCGCGCGGCGGCGGTCGGCGCCCTGGTGGGCGGGGCGATCGCGCAGCTGGTCGAACTCGACACCAACGGTGTCGACGGCATCAAGCTGTTCCTGCAGATCGTGTCCGCAGCGGTGGGCGGTGGCCGGCTAGTGTGCCGCACCGTTGATTCGTTGTAATAGTCGGCCGATGGATTCGAGGATCTGGTCGGCGGTCTTGGTCCAGATGAAGGGCTTGGGGTTCTCGTT
>JBAVKQ010000312.1:0-7359 GCA_049688395.1 Candidatus Nanopelagicales bacterium | reverse complement strand
GGGTTGGCCCGGCGGGGGTGGGCGTGGTCATGGGGTGCCTCCCCGGGCGTCGGGGGTCTGGCCACTCGCGCCGATCAGCGGGTACCGGCAGGAGGTCAGGCGCCCCGGGGCGACCGCCACCAACTCGACCGACCCGGTGGCGCAGTCCGCGCGGGCCACGGGGCAGCGGGGTGCGAACGGGCAGCCGTCGTCGATCTCGCCGGGGAACGGCGGATCGCCGGGCAACCCGGTGGGGGAGTAGCGGAACCGCTGGTCGCCGATCCGGGGGAACGCCCCTGCCAGGGCCCGGGAGTACGGGTGCGCGGGGTCGTCGAAGACCTGCGCGGACGGGCCGAGCTCCACCACCTCGCCGGCGTACATCACCGCCACCTGCTGGCAGGTGTCGGCCAGCACCGACAGATCGTGGGAGATCAGCACCAGCGTCAGCCCGAGCCGGTCGACGAGGTCGACGAGCACCTGGAGCACCTGGGCCTGCACCATGACGTCCAGGGCGGTGGTCGGCTCGTCGGCGATGATGATCCGTGGGCGGCAGGCCAGGGCCATGGCGATCATCACGCGCTGGCGCTGGCCGCCGGAGAGCTGATGCGGGTAGGACCGGCCCCGGGCTGCGGACAGCCCGACCTGTTCGAGCAGCGCACCGACCCGCTGGTTCACCTCCGCCGCGCTGGCCTTCGGCTCGTGCAGGGCGATCGGTTCGGCGATCTGCACCCCGATCCGCTGGATCGGGTTCAGCCCGTGCAGGGCCCCCTGGAACACGATGCTGGCCTGCGCCCAGCGCAGGGCCCGCAGCCGCTTGAACGACATGGACAGAACGTCGGTGCCCTCGACCAGGACCTCCCCGGAGACCCTCGCCGACTTGGGCTGCAGTCGCAGGACGGTCGAGACCAGCGTCGACTTGCCGCTGCCGCTCTCCCCGGCGATCCCCAGCGACGAACCGGCCGACAGGCTGAGGTTCACCCCGCGCACCGCCGGCACGTCACCGGAGCGAGCCTTGTAGGTGATGTGCACGTCGCGGAACTCCAACGCCGGGGCCCGCGCGCTGGTCGCGTCACCAGCGGTGTCGTGCGCGTCCGCGGTCATCACTGGCCCCCCGCCCGCGGGTCGACAATGGCCTCCATAGACCGCCCGATCAGCGTGAACGCGAGCACGACGGCCACCACGCACAGGCCCGGGGGCAGCACGTACCACCAGGCGCCGACGGTCATCGCACCATTGGTGAATGCCCCGTCGAGCATGGTGCCCCAGGAAGGCCGGGTCGGGTCGCCCAGGCCCAGGAAGCTCAGCGTCGTCTCGGACAGGATCGCCAGGGCCACCATGAGTGTGGTGTTGGCCAGGACCAGCGGCATCACGTTGGGCAGCACGTGGCGGCGCATCTGGTGCAGGTCACCGCCGCCGAGGGCGCGGGCCCGTTCCAGATAGGGCCGCGCGCTGACCGACAGGGTCTGGGCGCGGACCAGCCGGGCGGTCCCCGGCCACGAGGTCACCCCGATGACGATGACGATGTTGAGCAGCGAAGCCCCGAGCACAGTGGCCAGCACGATCGCCAGCGGCAGGAACGGGATGACCAGGAACCAGTCGGTCAGTCGGTTGAGCACGCCCCCGGTCCAGCCGGTGAAGTGCCCCGAGGCCACCCCCATGACGGTCCCGATGAACATCGAGACCACGGTCGCGGCCAGGCCCACGGTCAGGCTCACCCGGGCGCCCCAGGCCAGCAGGGCCAGGATCGAGCGGCCGCTCTCGTCGGTGCCCAGCGGGAACCCAGACGCCGGTGGGCTCAGCGGCGCGCCGGTGGCGCCCACCACGCTGATCGTCTCGGGTGGGAAGAGCAGGGGTGCCAGCAGGGCCAGCAGGACGAAGGCGACCAGGACACCGACACCGGCCATCCCCGTCGGGCTGCGCCGGAACTGCGACCACCCCGAGCGCGTGGTCCGCGCACCCGCCCGGACGGACGCGGGCTCGGCCAGTCGGGTGCCGCTCACCGGGGTGGTCATGCGCGCACCCGTGGGTCGAGGACGGCGTAGAGCAGGTCGGCAATGGTGTTGGCCACGATGACCCCGATCGAGAAGAGCAGGAAGATCGCCTGCAGCAGGGCGATGTCCGGCCCGCGCAGCGCGTCGTAGGACAGCAGGCCCAGCCCGGGCCAGGAGAAGACCGTCTCCACGGTGATCGCCCCGGAGACCACGAACCCGAGGTTCATCAGGATCAGGGTCAGCGTGGGCAGGATCGCGTTGGGCACCGCGTGCCGCCGGCGCACGACCTTGTCCATCAGGCCCTTGGCCCGGGCCACGGTCAGGTAGTCCTGGCCCATCTCGTCGATGAGCGAGGCCCGCATGACCAGGGCGTACTCGGCCAGGTACACCGCCACCAGCGTGGTGACCGGCAGCACCATGTGCCACGCGACGTCGACCCAGCCGGCCAGGCTGCTGGCGTCCACGCCCGGGGTGACGATGCCCCCGATCGGGAAGATGCCGGGCACGAACCCGACCCCCACGCCGAACGTGATCAGCAGGATCATACCCAGCCAGAACTCCGGCATCGAGTACAGCGTGAGCGTCACGCCGGTGGTGACCCGGTCCAGGGTCTGGCCGCGCTTCCAGGCCGATCGGATGCCCAACCAGGTGCCGATCACCGAGGCCAGCACCATCGCTGTGCCGACCAGCAGCAGCGTCGCCCCGACCCGCTCGCCGATCAGCGTCCACACCGGCTGGTTGAATCGGGCGGAGTTGATCGTGGTCGAGAACGGGTTGGCCAGGTAGGTCAGGAACTGCTCGCCGATCGGTTTGTCCAACTCCGCGCGCAGCGCCGCGATCTGTTCGGGCGGCACGTTGCGACCCCGGGTATAGAGCCCGATCGGGTCCCCGGGCAGCATCCGGAACAGGAAGAAGTTGAACACCACCACGAAGAACAGCGTCCCCAGCCCGGAGGCGACCGACTTGGCGACGTACCGGGCACCCGGTCCCACGGCTACTCGACGTCCTCGTCGCCCGAGCGGCGGCGGGCGAACAGCACGACGACGCCTGCGCCCAGCACGATCAGGCCGGCCAGACCGGCGATCAGCCCCACGTTGGACCCGGCATCGTCGGTGGACCCGGTGCCCCCGGCCGCCTCCTGACCCGGCCCGGTGAGCGACAGGTAGGACCACACCCCGTACTGGAACAGCAGGGGGCCGGCGGGCTCGGTCGGCTGGGAGACGAAGTTCGTGAACTTGTCCGAGCGGTAGGCCTGCAGGTTGTCGTAGTAGAAGGTGATGGCGTACGGCGCCTGGTCGTAGAGGATCTGCTGCATCGCCTTGACGATCGCGGCCCGCGCCGCGACATCGGTCTCGGTGGCCTGCTGGGCGTACAGCGCGTCGTACTCCTCATTGCAGAAGTGCGAGTCCGACAGACCCGCGTAGAGCGTCCCGTCCTCCTCGGTGGAGCGCTGGTCGCAGGTGAACGTCGACAGCTGGTAGTCCGGGTCGGGCTCCACCACCCAGCCCCACTCGAAGATGTCGTAGCGACCGTTGCCGTTGAGCTCGATCAGGGTGTCCTCGGAGACGATCTTCGTGTCGATCGTCAGCCCGAGGGCCTCGTACCAGCCCGCCACGAACTGCACGGTCTGCTGGGACTGCTGGGACTCCTGGCGACCCAGCAGTCGGAAGGTCAGGGGCTTGCCGTCCTTGCCCAGGCGCTTGCCGTCGGCCCCGAGCGGGTAGCCGGCCTCGTCGAGCAGCTGGCCGGCCCTGACCGGGTCATAGCCGTAGGGGTTGGACGGCTCGAGGTGCAAAGTGGTGTAGAGCGGCGGGATGATCGTCATGCCGGGGGTGCCGTAGTCCGAGAGCACCTTGGTGACCAGCGCCTCCCGGTCGATCGCCCAGTTCAGCGCCTGACGCACTTTCGCGTCCTCCAGCGCCGGGTTTCCGTCGCCGATCGGGGTGCCGTCCACCTTGGCCGCACCCGTGTTGAAGCCGATCTGGTTGAAGCCGTAGTAGGCCGCCGGGAAGGTCGTGGTGCCCGCCTGGCCTTTGATCGCGTTGAACACGTTGGCCTGCATG
This sequence comes from Candidatus Nanopelagicales bacterium, assembly GCA_049688395.1. GTDB lineage: Bacteria > Actinomycetota > Actinomycetes > S36-B12 > CAIYMF01 > Prado023. The sequence continues at coordinate 3,326 of JBAVKQ010000312.1, read as the reverse complement.
TCGTTGGCGAAGTCGATCTCGCCCTTGCGCAGGGCCTGGGCCACCGCGTCGGGGTTCTTGTAGACCCGGAAGACGAGCTCGTCGATGGTGGGCTTGCCCAAGAAGTAGTTGGGGTTGGCCTCGAAGGCGATGAACTGGCCCTTCTTGCGCTCGGTGAGCACGAACGGGCCGGCGCCGACGATCGGGTTCCCCGGGGTGGGCTCGTTGGTGTAGGAGCGGACCGCCTTCTCGTCGATCTCGCTCCAGATGTGCTCGGGCAGGATGTAGAGCGCCAGGCGCAGCATGATCGGCGAGGGCTTGTCCACGGTGAGCACCAGGGTGGTGTCGTCCGGGGCCTCGGCCTTGGTGATGTTGGCGGTGTAGCCCCCGAAGTTGGTCTGCTCGTAGCCGCCGGTCAGGACCCGGTTGAACGTGTACGCGGCATCGCGGGCGGTCAGCGGCTCGCCGTCGCTCCAGGTCAGGCCCGATCGGATCTTGTAGGTCCAGGTCCTGCCATCGGCCGACTCCTCCCAGGACTCGGCGAGGTCGGGCACCGCGGAGAAGTCCTGCTGCGAGCTGGAGGTCAGGCTCGGGTACATCAGCTGGTACATCTCGTAGGCGACGGCCGCGACCCCGGTGAACGGGTTCATCGAGTCCACGTCGTCGGTGATCCCGACGGTGAACGTGACCCCGTCGCCTGCCGGAACCGCGGCCGGCGAGGCCGCCGGGGTCTCGTCGGCCAGAGCGAGGCCGGCCGTGCTGGCCAGCAGCGCGCCCACCGCCAGCAGTGCTGCAGCGCTGCGTCGCAGCCCTCGATCCATGGTACCTCCCAGCTAGGCGGCCTGGCCGGCCGGAGAATCTCTGCGTATGCGGGAGTTCGGGTACCCCCGGGGGTGCATGACCAGCGGAGGCTAGCGCATTTGGCGTTTCCAGTTCGTTTCGGGCGGCTGGCAGGGGCCCGGTGGGCGTCTGCGACCCGGTCTCCACGTGCGGCGCGTGCGTGGTCCCCATGCACGGTGCGGCTGATCTCGACCCGCACCGACGCGATGCGCGTCGCTGTCGGAGGCCTGCGGGCGCTGCTAGGTTCCCTGCCATGCTCACCCCGCCCGTGGCACCCACGCACCCGCAGGTCCGGCACCTGCACGGACACGACATCGCCGACGAGTTCGCTTGGATGGCCGACGGCGGGCAGCCGCTGATGGACTACCTGCGTGCCGAGCAGGACCACTACACGGCGGCCACCGCCCCACTGGAGCGCCTGCGTCGACGGCTGTTCACCGAGATGGTCGCGCGCACCCCGCTGGCCGAGGTGGGCCCGGCGCACGCGTGCGGTGGCGCGCACTTGCGTGACGTGGTGCCCGAGGGGGCCCAGCTCGGGCAGCTCCAGCGCCGGGCCGCCGCGGCGCAGCAGTGGACCACGCTGGTCGACCTCGACGCGGAAGCTGCGGCCGCGGGCTCCACCTACGCCGAGTACGGCGTGCGCGAGGTCAGCCCGGACGGCCGGCTGCTGGCGTGGTCGATCGACACCACGGGCGAGGAGCTCTACGAGCTGCGGGTGCGCGACATCGCCACTGGCATGGACCGCGCCCAGCGGATCGGGCGGACCTACTACGGTGCAGCGTGGTCCGCGGACAGCGAGCACATCTTCTACACCGTGGTCGACCACGTGTACCGGCCCTTCCAGGTGTGGCGCCACCAGGTCGGCAGCGACCCGGCCGCCGACGTGCTCGTCCTGCAGGAGGACGATCGCCGCTTCGAGCTGTCGGTGCGCAGCACCCGGTGCGGGCGCTGGGTGCTGATCCACGCCGGCAGCCGGGACAGCAGCGAGACCTGGGCCATCCCTGCCGACGATCCCCGCGCCGCCCCGGCCAGTGTCGGGGGTCGCCGGGAGGGCCACGAGTACGTCGTGGAATCCGTGCCCGGGGGTCCGGAGCTGTTCCTGGCCGTGACCAACCACGGTCGCGCCCGGGAGTCCACGCTCAGTTGGGTGGGCATCGGCCAGACCGAGCCCGCGCAGTGGCTGGCGGCCGTCGATGGGCCGATGCCCGGTGACCCCGAGCACCCTGGGGCCGCGGGGTCCCCGCTCGGGCTGACCGATGGGTCACCGGCGGATCGGCCGGGACCACCGGCCATGCTGCGCAGGTTCACCGGCGTGGAGGCGTTCGCCGGTCATGTCGTGATCACGCTGCGCGAGGCCGGGCGCCCGGTGCTGTACCTGGCGCCCGTGCGGCCCGCGGGGTTGGACTGGCCCGAGTCGCGGGCCATCCGGGCGCCGCGGGGGGCTGCCGTCGAGCTGGCCAGCAACGAGGAGTTCTCGGCCGGTTTCGTGACCGTCGTCGAGCAGAGCAAGGTCGAGCCACCGTCGTGGTTCGACGTCGCGCTGGCCGGCGACGGGCAGCCCGCCCTGCGGCACCGCGCGAAGGCGCCCAACCACGACCCGAGTGCCTACGTGACCTCGTCGCGGTGGGTGACCGCGCGCGACGGGCAGCGGGTCCCGGTCACCCTCGTGGCCCACCGGGTCACCGCGCTGGATGGCACCGCGCCCTGCCTGCTCTTCGGCTACGGGGCCTACGAGTTCGTCTACGAGCCGACCTTCAGCCGCACGCTGACCAGCCTGCTCGACCGCGGGGTCGTCTACGCCCACGCGCATGTGCGCGGCGGTGGCGAGCTGGGCCGCGGGTGGTGGGATGCCGGGCACCTGGCGACCAAGGCCAACTCGTTCGCCGACCTCGTCGACGTGGCCCGCGCTCTGGGCTCGGGTCCCCGGGCGCAGGTGGACGGCTCCCGGATCGTGGCGCGCGGTGGATCAGCCGGTGGGCTGCTGGTGGCGGCCGCCATGGACCTGGACCCCGAGGCGTTCGCCGCGGTGATCGCCGAGGTGCCCTTCGTCGACGTCGTGAACTCGATGCTCGATTCCGAGCTGCCGCTGACGGTCGGCGAGTGGGAGGAGTGGGGCAACCCGGCGCTGGCCGAGCAGTTCGCCTGGATGCGCGCGTACTCGCCGTACGACAATGTGCCCGCGGCCGGTCGACGGCCGTTCGTCCTGGCCACCGGCGCCGTGCACGACCCGAGGGTGCTGGTGCACGAGCCGGCCAAGTGGGTGGCGCGGCTGCGGGCAACCGACCCGGCGCACGGTGCGGTCGAGGCGGTGGGTGGGCGCGGGGGAGTGCTGCTGCGGGTGGCGCTCGGGGAGGGTTCGCACAGCGGGGCGGCCGGGCGCTACGCGGCGCTCGACGAGCAGGCCCAGACCCAGGCCATCATCCTCGCGGCGATGGGGATCACCACGTAGTCGCGGCGCGCTGAGCCCCGGTGGCCGCTGCGGTTGCTCGGCGGCCCCGGTTCCTGGT
>JBAVKQ010000311.1:0-11349 GCA_049688395.1 Candidatus Nanopelagicales bacterium | reverse complement strand
GAACACCGCCAGATAGATCACCCAGCGTGGTGGGGTCGTGCCCGGAGTCGGGCGCGGGTTGGATCGGGCGGACCGGGGCACGGGGACCATCTTGGCCCACGGGTGGGTCGGCCCGCGTCGAGCACCGGGCCGGCCGGGGCGATGGCCTGGTGGCAAAGCCTCGCGTGATCGGCCGCCCTCGAGGACAGCCGATGGCCGGAGTTCCGTAACCGGCTCGGCCGGTTCAAGCTACCCAACCCACTTCTCGAGCAGCACAGGGGTCTGCGTAGTCCCCCGGTTCGGGGCCAAGCAGATGGCGCCCCGCTGGGCGGCGAACCTGAGCAGGTGATATCCGCACAGTCCGTCCGCGCGGGGGTCTCCGCCTCGGTCAGCGCGGCCAGACGCTCCGCCCGGTCAGGCGCCCGCCGCCGGCCAGCGCGGGCTGCCGAGGTGCGCGAACCACCCGGCGGTGTGCTTCGCCCAGCCCCAGGTGAGCCCGACGGGGCTCGTCAGCGATGTCCCGCCCAGCAGCAGGCTGCGTATGCGCAGCCAGCGCGGCCGAGGTGGTGAAGCACCCCGCGATAGGTCAGTCCAGTGGCATAGCCCCTGCTCGATCTGATGCCACCAGCTACTACCTCGGTGCGACGACCTGGACCACACGAAGCATCTAGCACGTATCGGAAAACGCGTGATATACTTCGTGCTTGCACGTCACCAACACCCCATGGGTTGTCGAGGAGGCAGCGATGAAGAGGGTGCGCTCAGCGATCGTGGTCATTGCTGCCCTCGCCACAGTTGTGGCTGCGGCTCCTGCGTATGGCGATGCTCCGAGCCCGGCAGTTGTCATCGCGGACGTAGAACAGGCTCTCGACCTGCAACCTCCCGTCCCCGGGGGGAGCACAGATACCGACATCGTCATAGGTACCGACGGGACGGTCGAGAACGCCCAGTCAGCTGTGAGTATCGACTTGCCGTGGGTCAGCGCCGCTACCTCCTTTGTTGAGGAGGGCGGTCTCTTCGTGGCCGAGGACACCGGCTCCCCGGTTACAGCTGCGGTGCAACCTGAACAAGACGGGGCCTACCGCGCGCTGGTACACCTCGAAGGGGCGAGCGCCCCCACCGAGATTCCGTTCCGCTTCGACCTGCCCGACGGTGCACAACTCGTCGAACTGGCCGATGGCAGCACGGTGGCGATAAGCGCCGAGGGGACCTTCCTCGGCGGCGTCATGGATCCTTGGGCGCTCGATGCCAACGGAGAGCCCGTTTCCACCAGCTACGACATCCGCGGTAGCACGCTGGTCCAGCGTGTCAATCATGGACCGAGCACCGCTTACCCGGTCGTTGCCGACCCCTTCTGGGTGCCCGTCGCCATCGCTGTTGCCGGGCACGTCACGCGTCACGCTGCCCAACGTATGGCTCAACGAGCCATCAGCCGCGCCGCGGTGAACAGCGCACTGCGCAATCCCGCGAGTACCGTCAAGCAGAGGCACGGAACAACGAGAATTCAAGGCTACTCGAACGGCAAGAAGCTCACCGTCATCGTCGACCAGCGTAACGGCAACATCGTTACGACCTACTGGGGCTGGTGAGATGATGACCGCGGGGTACGCCGCATGCAGTTCGAAGGAGAGCAGGCCCACGTGCTGACCTATGACAACGAAGCCGACGCGGCGTACATCGCGCTAGCACCAGAAACAGCGTCCGACACACAGCACGTTGTCTCGCTACCCAGCGGCCACGAGCTCGTGCTCGACCTGGACGTCAACGGCCGCTTGGTGGGTATTGAGATACTCGCTGCGTCTTCGGTTCTCATCCCCGGCACATTGGGAGACAGCAGCGGGTAGCCGTCGAGCGGATCCGAGAGGCTTGCCCGAGTTGGTCTCTTCCGTTGGGAGGTCGATCAAGAACCGACTTCTCCCATCGTGGTGCTGGATGGGCGAGCAAAACACCTCGCGACCTGCGGCTCGCGTGCCCGGGCCAATTGCGTGATCTACAACACGCCTGAGCACCCGACTGCACGAGCTCGCGACTGCGGCCCACCAGGGCCGCGGCGTCGCTAGCCTGCGAACTTCACGTACGCGGCGGCCGCAGCCTCTCCTCCCTGGGGGTCGGCTATCCATCTTCCGTCAGAAACTGCCACGAACGGCATGTCCACATTGGTCGGTTCCGGCATCAGTGGCGCCTCCCGCCATGCCTGGTCCAGGACGGCGATGATGGCCACGTCCTCGGTGTCCTCGGTGATCTGCCCGCCGATCGTCGCGAACTGGGTGTCCAACGACGAAGACATGTCGATGCCCCGGATGGCGACGGTCACCGTGGCGCTCTCACCGTCGACCTTCTCGTCGACGACAGTGAACTCCACCTCGGAAAGTCCCGCAAGCATGGCTTCGGTGATCTGGGCTTCCTGCTCGGCGCTCGGTCTGACCCCCCACGTCTCCAGCATGCTCGAGTTGGCGCTCCCGAACACCCCTTCCTCGGTGATCTCGGTGTCTGGATTGTGTTCCCTGAGCCCAGCGACGTTTCCCCGCATCGCCTCCAGGTAGAGCGCAGCGACATCGCTGGGAGACCGCTGCTCAGCTTCCGGCTCTGCGCTGCCGCATCCGGCGACTGTAACTGCCAGCACCAAGGCGATCAGCACGCTGGACAGTCCGGCGATTCTCTTCATCGTTGCTTCTCCAGTCCGTGTGGCGTTGGTTCCTCCATGAGCACGTTCGGTCGACCGCGGGGGGCAAGCCCGGATCGCAGTCACGGGGCATCCGCACCCTCAGGCATCCACGCAGTCCATGGACTTCGCCGGCCCGGGGCTGTCCAGCACGGTGATCTTGCAGAGGCTGAGCGACTCCAGGTCGGTGATGGACATGACGACAGCGCCGGCTGCCTCGGTGACCTCGGCGGTCCATCCCTGATCGGCGACCTGCGTCTTGAAGTCGGCGTCGTCTGCCAACGCCGGCAGTTGCTCAGTGAGATCCGTGCCACTCGAGCAATCGATGCTCTCGAAGAGGGAGTCCGTAAAGGCCTGCAGTGCCTGATTGTCGGTCGACCCTGTCTTCTCGGCGACGAGGCAGCCTTGATCTGTGTCCACGGCCGCCGACGCCGTCGCGGCTGGGCTCATGCTGTCCGCCGGTGCGCTCACGCTGTCCGCAGGCGCGCTCGGGCTGTCCGCGACCGTGGCGTCACCTCCTCCACAAGCGGCCACACTGAGTAGCAACGCGGCGCCGAACACGACGCCCATCCGGGACTTCCTCATGACCTCAAGCCTCCCTTCGACCTCGTGGTGCACGGTGTTGACAGCCCTTCTCCACGCGCCAAACGGCGCCTGTCGGCGAGGTGGCGATCAGGAGCAGGTTCAGGAGCCCGGCGGGTGGCCGGAGCGGGGAGCGCGCTGCGGGCGGTGCGGGACCAGCGCTGATGCGGGCCGATTGCCTCGACATCGTGGACCACCCCTTCGGGGACTACCACAATCGAATCTAGCGCACGCATCATCATGAACGGCACGGAGCCCATGACTTCCAGACGCCCCCCGTGGGCTTGCGCACTCGTTCGTCTCGCGGGGGTGGACGCGCCATGCATCAGCGGGCCGTGTAGCCGCCCTCGCCCCCGAGGAGCTCCGCTTCGAATAGTTGGGATCCCCGCCATGAGAGAGCATCGGGTCGAGTTCGGGGCGGACTGTAGCGGTACCGGAGGCTTGGTCAACGGGGCCGCGGTCGGCTCCGCGATTCAGGCACCTGCGGTGACCGGCACGTGACGTCGACAGTGCGGCTGTCTGCGCGATCATGATGCGGGTCTGCTGGTCGGGTGTCTGCCACTGGATGCGCGAGTCCGGGCTGGCAGACCTGCTGGCGTCGTTGAGCGAGACCGTCCCGGTGGGGCTCAGCGGCATGGTGATGACCCGCCGGATCCACTGCCCCGACGAGGCCGCCCGGCTGGGCACGGGCCAGTTCGTGGACCCCTGACCCGGGTGCTGCTCGCCAAGGCGCGGGAGCGCCCAGGCGCAGATCAGCCGGTGACGACCATCGCCACGGCCACGAACTGGACGAGGTACGCCGCGATCGTGAACGCATGGAACAGCTCGTGGAAGCCGAACCACTCGGGGTGCGGGTTCGGGCGCTTGCGGGCGTAGACGACACCGCCGGCCGTATAGAGCAGGCCACCGATCGCCAGCAGGGAGACCGTCAACGGGCCGTAGGCCCGGTAGAGGGCCGGCAGGAAGAACAGTGCGACCCAACCCAGGGAGATGTAGGACCCAGCCGTGATCCAGCGGGGGGCATGCAGCCACGCGATCGGCAGGAGCAGGCCGATCAGCGCGATCGTCCACACGAGGATCAGGATCGTCCAGCGCAGCCGGACATCGTCCAGCGCGGCGGCGAACGGGGTGTATGAACCGGCGATGAACAGGTAGATGTTGGCGTGGTCGAGCTTGCGCAGGAAGGCATTGACCGAGGGCCGGCCGGCGCCCAGGTGGTAGGCGGCGCTCACTCCGAAGAGCAGCACCGTGGTCAGCACGTACACCGCCACCGCCGCGCGCAGGCCTTCGGTGGGCGTGACCACCATCAGGGCCAGACCCAGCAGCAGTGCCAGCGGGCCGGCGCCGAAGTGCAGCCACCCACGCAACTTCGGCTTGAGCGCCGCCACCCCGTGCTCGAGGGGGGACGGGACGGGGGTTGCGGAGGGGACGGGAGCCTGGGAGGCGACCGGTTCGGTCTGCGGTCGTCGGTCGGTCACGTGGAACCCCCACTCCTGGCTCTCGCGGCGCGCACGGGCTCCTCCCGAGGTCGCTCGTGCAGAGGTTACGGCACCGTAGGTTGGCCGGCGAAATCCTTGCCGTCGTTCTGGTCGTAACCGCAGCGCGCTGCTGGCGCTCGGCCCAACCTTGCCGCGGATATGGTCGTTGGGGGCAGCAGCACCGGGCCCGGTGACGACCATCTGGACGGCAAGGTTGCTGGCTCCTGGCCCCACGCAGCCCCATGACGACCACAACGACGGCAAGGTTGACCCAGTTGGTGGCGGCGGCGCGACAGCCCGGCGCCATGGCCGCCGAATGGATGACGCGGCGCGGACCCACGGCGCGCCCGGGTGCGGCCGGCATGCGCACCAGGATGCTCGGTGCAGTGGCCATGCCGAGCTCGCGATCGGACGTGTCACGAGGTTGCAGCTGCGCGGCAGCCGGCCGATCATGGGACGGATGCCCACCGACCCAGTGCATTCGACTGCCGATGCCACCTCTGGCGCGCCCAGCCCGGGCGTCGACGGAACCGTACCGTCTGCGCCGTGCGCACGCTGTGGGCACGGCGCCGACTTCGAGATCGCGGGCCTGTGGCTGTGCATCGACTGCTACCACGTGGCGGGTTCGACCTGCGCGGGGGTCGGCACCCTCGAACGTCCCGCGGACCCGGTCTGCTGAGCCCACCGACAACCCGGGCGGGACGCATCGGTCGCCGGGTGATCGTGTGCAGAGACTCGCCTGACGCCGGAACCGACAAGGGTCCGCCGATGCTGGGGGCGGACCGCACGGACTCGGACTGCGTCGGAACGTAGCCTTCGCCCCATGCCTGTGAGCACCGCGCTGCTGACCGATCACTACGAGTTCACGATGCTCGATGCCGCCCTCCAGTCGGGTACGGCGCACCGGCAGTGCGTCTTCGAGGTGTTCGGCCGCCGATTGCCCACCGGCCGTGGCTACTTCGTCAACGCCGGGACCGGCCGGCTGCTCGACCTGATCGGCGACTTCGCGTTCGGTCCGGACGAGCTCGAGCACCTGAGCCGCACGCAGGTGGTCAGCCCTGGCACGCTGGACTGGCTGGCCGAGTACCGGTTCACCGGCGACATCGAGGGATACCCGGAGGGCGAACTGTTCTTCCCCGGGTCGCCGCTGATGACCCTGCGCACCGACTTCGCCACGGGCGTGATCCTGGAGACGCTGGTCCTCAGCGTCCTGAACCACGACGTCGCAGTGGCCTCGGCGGCCAGTCGGATGTGGGTGCAGGCCCGGGGTCGCACCCTGATCGAGATGGGCTCGCGGCGCGCCCACGAGCAGGCCGCCGTGGCCGCCGCCCGGGCGGCCTGGATCGCCGGCTTCGACACGACCAGCAACGTCGAGGCCGGTCGCAGCCATGGGATCCCCACCGCGGGCACCGCCGCCCACTCGTTCACGCTCCTGCACGACGACGAGCGGGCGGCGTTCGCGGCGCAGGTCGCCGCCCTCGGGGTCGGCACGACCCTGCTGGTGGACACCTTCGACACGATGACCGGGATCGCCAACGCCCTGGCGGTGGCCGGTCGGCAGCTCGGCGCGATCCGGTTGGACTCCGGGGACCTCGGCATGCTCGCCGGCCGGGCCCGCGCGGTGCTGGATGCGGCGGGCGCCACCGACACCCGGATCCTGGCCAGCTCCGACCTCGACGAGTACGCGATCGCCGAGCTGGCCGATGCCCCGGTGGACTCCTACGGCGTGGGCACCTCGGTGGTGACCGGGTCCGGGTCGCCTGCCGCGGGGCTGGTGTTCAAGGTCGTCGCGGTCGATGGGCACCCCGTGGCCAAGACCGCCGCCAGCGGCAAGACGAGCATGGGCGGGCAGAAGCAGGCCGCCCGCCGGATCGGTGCCGACGGCGTGGCCACCGCGGAACTGGTCTGGACCGGCAGCGCTGGACTCCAGGCACCCGAAGCGCTGACCGACGCGGACCGCAGGTTGGTCGCCCCGCTCGTGCGCGCCGGCGTTCGGGTGGACACCAGCACCTTGGCCGACGCACGCGCCCGACATGCTGCGGCCGTCGCCGAGCTGCCCGAGTTGGGTCGCGCCCTGCGCTCCCCGGGCGCGGCGATCCCGACCCTGCGGGTCTGAACCCAGTTCGGGACGCAACGACACCAGCGGACCAGCGCCGCACCCGGCGCGTTCGGCTGAGGCCTGCGCGCGGCAGCGAAACGTGCCGCGGGGCTCGGGGCTCGGGGCTCGGGGCTCGGGGCAGATCCGAGCACGGTGGCGGGCTTCCGGCACCGCGGTGCCCCCGATCCCGTCCGCAGACAGCGGGACTCGCGCCCGGTGCGCGCTTCAGCCCGCGGCCGCCCGGCACCGGCCGCACAACCCGAACAGTTCCAACTGGTGGCTCACGGCACTGAACCCGTGCGCGGCGGCGACCGCGTCGGCCCAGCGCTCGACGCCGGGGCCCGTGATCTCCACGGTGTGCCCGCACTCGCGGCACACCAGGTGGTGGTGGTGCACGTCGCTGCACCGGCGGTAGAGCGTCTCGCCGTCATCACGGACCAGGGTGTCGAGTTCGCCGAGCTCGGCCATGTGGCCCAGGTTGCGGTACACGGTGGCCAGGCCGACCGAGGCGCCCTTCGCCCGCAGCGCGGCATGCAGCTCCTGGGCGCTGCGGAACTCCCCGGCATCGGCGAGCACCTCGGCCACCGCGACCCGTTGGCGGGTGGTCCGCCGGCGGGGGCCCGCGGCCGACTCGGTCATGGACACCACCCTAGCCGCCGACAGGATTTGGCAGCCGGAACGAGGCTAATCTAGACTGATTCTCATTAGTACTGATTCTCACTCCTCGAGAGGTTCCGATGAACTCCAGCCCTATAAGCCCCCGCCTGCGGGCCACCCGTGGCTTCGCCGCGCTGAGCGTGAGCGCCCTGGTACTGGCCGGCTGCGGCTCGGACCCGGGCGCCGACCCCGCGGCTGCCGGGAGCGGGGACGCCGACGCGATCTCGGTGCTTGCGACCACGACCGTCTGGGGTGACATCGCACGTCAGGTGGTGAGCTGCGCCGGCACCGGCGAGGTGACCACGCTCATGCCGGTCGGCGCGGACCCGCACGACTACTCGCCGTCGGCACAGGACGTGGCCCAGATGGTCGGAGCCGACCTCGTGATCGCCAACGGCCTGGGGCTGGAGGGGGGCCTGACCAGCAGCCTGGCCTCGGCGGCGCAGGACGGCGCCACGGTCTTCGAGGTCGCCCCGCTGCTGGACCCGATCCCGTTCGGGGGGCACACCGATGGGGCGAGCGCCGGGGACGCTTCAGCCGAAGCGGGCCAAGACCACGAGGGCGAGGATCCGCACGTCTTCCACGACGTCGCGAGGGTCGCCACCGCAGCACAGCTCATCGGCGCGAAACTGACCGAGCTGTCCGGCGATGCGGCCTTCACCACCTGCGGTGACACCCTGCGCGACGAGCTGATGACGGTCGATGCCCAGGTGGCCGCCATCCTGGCCGAGGTCCCGGCTGACCGACGCATCCTGGTCACCGACCACGATGCCTTGGGCTACTTGGCCGATGCGTACGGGTACACCGTGGCGGGCACCGTGATCCCCGGCGGCTCGACGATGGCCGCGCCGAGCTCGGCGGAGCTGGCTGCCCTGGCCGGCACCATTCGCCAGACCGGCGTCCCGGCGATCTTCGCCAACACCGCCGACTCCCAGGTTCTGGTCGACGCGCTGGCCGCGGAGGTCGGCGAGGTCGAGGTGGTCGCGTTGTTCGTCGGGAGCCTCGGCGGCCCGGGGTCGGGCGCGCAGGACTACCAGGGGATGGTCACCACGAACGCCCAGCGGATCTCCACCGCGCTGGGCGGGTAGGGCCTAGGCTTCGCGCGTGGCATGGATGGCGTGGCTCACCGATCCGTTCGCGCTCGGTTTCCAGCAGCGGGCACTGGTCGGGGGAGTCCTCGCGGGGCTGATGTGCTCGGTGGTGGGCACTTGGCTGGTGCTGCGCGGGATGGCGTTCTTCGGTGACGCCTTCACCCACGGGGTCGTGCCCGGCATCGCGGCCTCGGTGGCCTTCGACTTCAGCCCGCTGCTCGGGGCCGCGCTCGCAGCAGTGGTGATGCTGGCCCTGATCGAGACCGTCCGGCGCAACACCGCTCTGAACGAGGACACCGCGATCGGACTGCTGTTCGTCGGCATGCTCGGCCTGGGCGTGGTGATCATCTCGAAGGTGGACAGCTACACCGGCAGCCTGACCTCGATCCTGTTCGGCGATGCGCTGGGCGTGACCCGCACCGACCTGACCTGGCAGGTCGGGCTGGCTGTGGTGGTGATCGTCGCGTCGCTTGCGCTCTACCGGCCGCTGCTGGCCCTGTCGTTCAACGAGCAGAAGGCGTTCCTGCTCGGGATGCGACCCAAGCTGGCACACGCCGCCCTGCTCGTGCTGATCGCCACCGCGGTCATCGGCAGCTTCCAGGCCGTCGGCACGCTGCTGGTGTTCGGCCTGCTCGTCGGCCCGCCGGCCACGGCGTCGCTGGTGGCCCGGACAGTGCCCCGGATGATGCTCGGGGCCGCGGTGCTGTCGGTGATCTCGGTGTGGGCCGGACTGGTCCTGAGCTACCACCTGGGCACGGCCGCCTCAGCCACGATGGCGATCATCCCGGTGGCCCTGTTCTTCCTGGTGCTGCCGATCTCCAGGCGAGTGCACCTGCGCCGGCAGTCCCGCGACGCCGGGACGGCCCCGGGCAACGCCGAGGCCGCAGCAGGAGCCATCGCGTGAGCAGCGCCGCGCAGGGCGTCGAGCTGATCGCCGTCGCCCGGGACCTCGAACTGCGTTACGGCAGCCACGTCGCGCTGGCGAAGTCCACGTTCGAGATCCCGAAGGTCGGCGTGGTGTCGGTGATCGGCCCGAACGGGTCGGGCAAGTCGACGTTGCTCTCAGCCCTGGCCGGGCTGGTCCCGGTCGCGTCCGGGAGCCTGCGCGTACTGGACACGGCACCGGAGCAGGCCCGCGCCCGGATGAGCTACGTCATGCAGGCCACGCCGGTGCCCCGGGCAACGCCGATCACGGTGCGTGAGGTGGTGGGCTTGGGTCGGCTGCCGCAACGGGGCATGTTCGGCCGGTTCCGGGCCAGTGACCGGCAGGCCGTGGCCGGCGCGATGGACCGCATGCAGATCACCCACCTGGCCGGTCGGCACATGCACGAGCTGTCCGGTGGGCAGCGCCAACGCGTCCTGATCGCCCAGGGAATCGCCCAGGACCACGACCTGCTCGTCCTCGACGAGCCGCTCACCGGCCTGGACCTCACTTCAGCGGCGACCATCGACTCGCTGATCCACGAGCAGCGCGCTGACGGCTGCACCGTCATCCTGACCACCCACGACCTCGACGAGGCGCGGGCCGCCGACTGGGTGATCCTGGTCAGCGGGCGGGTGGTCGCCTCCGGGCCTCCGGCCGCGGTCTGCACCCGGGGCAACCTCGAGGTCGCCTATGGTCTGGGCGCGATCCACGACTGGGAGGGGTTCCTCGACGACCCCACGCACGGCCCGCACCACCACTGAACCGACCCCCGCGGGAAGAACCGACCCCCGCGGGAAGAACCGACCCCCGCGGGAAGGGAGGGACCCCTGCCGGAAGGGAGGGACCCCTGCGGGAAGGACCCGACCCCTGCGGGAAGCGGAACGCCGGGTCCCCGCGGTCCGAGTGCCGCTCACGCGGCGACCCGCCAGGGGCCGCCCGCAGCTCAGCGCAGCGGCAGGTCGACCAGCACCATGTTGTGGTCCGAGGCGCGGAACCGGTTGTCGAAGCGACCGCTCTTCGTCAGCTGGAGCACTACCTCGTGGCGCAGCGGCGCGACGCTGGCGAACACGTAGTCGATGCGGGTCGTGTTCTTCTTGTAGAAGTACGGCCGCGGCGGGAAGCCGTTGTACTTGCGCGTCGAGGGCGTGTAGTTGACCGTCCCGTAGTTGCCGTTGACCAGCTGTGGTGCGCTGGCCCCGTCGACCAGGCCGGCGTCGGTCAGGACCTTCTGGGCACCGTTGGGCTGTCGCTTGGCGTAGGAGTTCAGGTCCCCACCGATCACCACGTCGACCCGGCCGAATCCGCTGGACGCGATCAACGAGTTGGCCCATGGCCGCACCTTGGCCGCCACCGCCAGCCGAAGCCGCTCACCCGCGGCGGTCTTGTCCGTGGGCAGGTGCACCGAGACGTAGAGGGTGGTGCGGGTGCTGCCCACCGGGCGCAGGAACACCCACGAGGCAGCCCGGTCCTGGATGCTGCCGAAGCCGATCCCCGCGATCGTCGACAGGCCAGCCATGCCGGCTGACCCGAGCCGGCGGCTGGGCGGGGTCACCGCGGCGACCCGGGCGGGGTTGTAGAAGACGTGCGCGCCGCGGGTGCACCACGACGTGCACCTGTTGTAGTCCCTGGAAGCGATCTCGTAGCCGACCTTGGACAGCACCTTGCGCACGTCCTCGATGTGCGTGCCGCCGTTCCACTTCTGGGTGTTGGCCTCCTGGACGAGCAGGACATCCGGGCGCGCAGCACGGACCGTGTTGGCCAGGGCGACCCGCCGCGACCCCCATGGCCAGCGCGACTTCAGCGCGGAGGTCTTCATCACGTTGTAGGTGGCCACGCGCACGGCATTGGCCGCCGGAGCCGGGCGCGCGGTGGTCGCC
>JBAVKQ010000310.1:0-3113 GCA_049688395.1 Candidatus Nanopelagicales bacterium | reverse complement strand
GTCGAGTTCCGGGTGCCCGAGGGCCGCGCGGCCGCCGGTGCCACCAGCGCAGCGATGAGGGCCGCGCGCGGCGGCGTGCGGCGGATCGATCGGCAGCGGGCCGCACGCGACAAGCTGCTCACCCGCTACCCGGTGGACCACAAGCCGTGGATCTACCTGATCGTGGCCACCGGCAACATCCACGAGGACGTCCCGCAGGCCCAGGCCGCCGCACGCGAGGGCGCGGACATCATCGCGGTGATCCGTTCGACCGGGCAGTCGCTGCTCGACTTCGTGCCCGAGGGCGCCACGACCGAGGGCTATGCCGGCACGTACGCGACCCAGGAGAACTTCCGGATCATGCGGGCGGCCCTCGACGATGTCTCCAAGGAGCTCGGCCGTTACGTCCGGCTGACCAACTACGCCTCCGGTCTGTGCATGCCCGAGATCGCCGCACTGGCCGGGCTCGAGCGCCTGGACATGATGCTCAACGACTCGATGTACGGCATCCTGTTCCGCGACATCAACCCGATCCGCACGTTCACCGACCAGCACTTCGCCCGCCAGGTGCACGCACGCGCGGGCATCATCATCAACACCGGCGAGGACAACTACCTGACCACCGCCGACGCCGTGGACGCCGCCCACACCGTCACGGTCAGCCAGCTGCTCAACGAGTACTTCGGGCACGCCGCGGGCCTGGCCGACTGGCAGCTCGGGCTGGGGCACGCCTTCGAGATCAACCCCGAGATCCGCGACTCGTTCCGCCTGGAACTGGCCCACGCGCTGCTGGCCCGCGAGCTGTTCCCCGACGCGCCCTTGAAGTGGATGCCGCCCACCAAGCACATGACCGGCGACGTGTTCCGCGGCTACCTGCTCGACGGGTTCTTCAACCTCGCCGGCGCGCTGACCGGGCAGGGGATCCTGCTGGTGGGGATGATGACCGAGGCCGTGGTCACCCCGTGGTTGAGCGACCGCGACCTGGCGCTGCAGAACGTCCGCTACGTGATGGACGCCGCTGGCGGGCTGGCGCAGGACTTCCACCCCGCACCCGACGGGCTGATCGTCACCCGCGCCCACCAGGTGCTGGGCGAGGCGGTCGACCTGCTGGAGCGGATCGTGGACGACACCCTGCTCGAGGCCATCGCGGACGGGACGTTCGGGCTGATGAAGCGCCCCGCGGACAAGGGCAAGGGCCTGGCCGGGGTGGTCACCCGGGCCGAGGGCTACCTCAACCCGGTGTCCGCGGTCCTCGAGGAGGTGCCGGCATGAGCAACGTGATCCGTCCCTACGGGGACGCCACCGGCGACGGCATGGTGCAGGTCTCCTTCACCCTGCCGATCGCGCACGACAAGCGTGCCGAGGGGGCGGCGGCGCAGTTGGCCCGCAAGATGGGCATCGACCCGGCACTGGTGGTGCACGCCAAGCCGATGGGCCCGGACTTCACGTTCTTCATCGTGTACGGCCGGGTCAACCACCTGGTCGAGCTGGACGAGGTCGAGGTGTTCGAGCGCGACTTCCCGCTGCTGACCCCCAAGGAGGTCAACGCGCTCGTGCGCAAGAAGCTGCGCCGGCCGCTGGTCGTGGTGGGTGCCTGCATCGGCACCGATGCGCATACGGTGGGCATCGACGCGATCCTGAACATCAAGGGCTTCGCCGGCGAGAAGGGCCTGGAGTACTACTCGGGGATCGAGGTGCACAACCTCGGCGCGCAGGTCACGGTGCCCGAGCTGGTCGAGGTCGCCGGGGCGGTGCGGGCCGACGCGGTGCTGGTCTCCCAGGTGGTCACCCAGCGCGATGCGCACTTGCACAACACCCAGGAGATGACCGCGGCGTTCCGCGAGGCGTTCCCGGCCCCGCGCCGGCCGTTGATCGTGGTCGGAGGGCCGCGCTTCGACGAGTCGATGGCCGCCGAACTGGGCGTGGACCGGATCTTCGGCAGGGGCACGACACCGGCGGAGGTGGCGTCCTACCTGGTCAGCCGCCTGGTCGAGGAGTAGTGAGTTCAGGAGCAGTGCGTCCAGGAGGAGTGAGTTCAGGAGCAGTGCGTCCAGGAGGAGTGTCAATGAGCACGGATAGCGGTAGCGGTACGGAGGCCCCCGTCGGGTTGCGGGTGGTGCACAGGCGCTATGTGCCGTACTCGCATGCGCACTACGCGGGCAATCTTGTCGACGGGGCGTACAGCCTGGCGATGTTCGGGGACGTGGCCACCGAGATGCTGATCCGCACCGATGGCGACGAGGGACTGTTCGCGTCCTACTCGGATGTGCAGTTCCGCAGCGCCCTGCGTGGTGGCGACGTGGTGGAGGTGGTGGCCACCCTGGTGCGCACCGGCCGGCGCAGCCGGGAGATGGAGTTCAGCGCGCACGTGGTCGCCCGGGGCACCCCGGAGCGCGGGACCAACGCCGCCGAGGTCCTCGACGAGCCGATCCTGGCCACGAGCGCCCGCGGCACCGTGGTCGCCCCCGCCTGACTGGCGCGAGCCCAGCGGGTCAGCACGACGGGTGCGGCTGGATTGGGCGTCCTGGGCGATGATGTCGGCCATGAACACCACGGCGCCGGCCACGGCGAGGGCCCCGGTGACCGGGGTGCGCCTCGCTGCCGGCATGGTCGCCGGGATCCTGCTGGCGCTGTCCTTCCCGCCGTTCGCCTGGCTGTCCGGCTGGCTGGCGGTTCCCGCCTTCGCCGGCCTGGTCGCCAGCGTGCGCGGGCTGCCGGCGCGGCGTGCCGGCGGCTGGTTGTCCGGCCCCGGTGCGCTGGTCACCGGTGCGGCGGGGTCGGCGTTCTTCCTGGTGCTGCTCACCTGGATGCGGGTGCTCGGCCCGGATGCGTGGATCGCCCTCGTGCTGCTCTGTGCGCTGTTCTGGGCGGCGGCCGGCGCGGTCCTGCCGGCTCTGCTGGTGCGGCGCTGGTGGGTGCTGAGCGTGCCGCTGCTGTGGGTCGCCATGGAGGCGTTGCGCGCCCGCGTCCCGTGGGGCGGCTTTCCGTGGGGCCGGCTCGCGTTCGCCCAGGCGGGGACCGAGCTGGTCGGCTGGGCCGCGGTCGGGGCGGCGGCGGCGGTCACGTTCGTGGTGGCGCTGGCCGGCACGCTCCTGCTCTGGGGTGCGCAGCGCCTGCGTGCCCGCCGCTGGCGC
>JBAVKQ010000309.1:0-7650 GCA_049688395.1 Candidatus Nanopelagicales bacterium | reverse complement strand
GTGGAGGGGGAAGGCCTGCCGCCCCTGGCCGCGATCATGGCGGCGGCCGGTGAGGTCTTCGCTGCACCCGCGCGCAGCTGGGACCTGCTGGAGTTGGAGGCGCTGACCCGGACGCACCGCGACCTCGACCTGCGGGCCATCGAGTCCGACCGGATCCAACACCGCAGGGACAACCTGAAGACCCTCATCGAACGCCTCCGGGCGGCCGGAGGGATCGACGACACCGTCGACGGCGACGTGATGGCGCACTTCTCGCTGGCCCTGTCCGTCGGGTTGGCCATGATTGACCCCGCACTGGAGAACCGGCCCCGTCGGGAGGACTGGGACGCGCTGATGGCCCGGATCGGCGTGGCGGTGGCGCCCTCAGAGTTCCTGCTCACCCCAGATCCGGGGGCGCGCGCCTACTGGCGGATCCGGGTCGACGTGCCGGACCGCCCCGGTGGGGTGGCCCAGCTGATCCGGGCGGCGGCGGCCCTGCACACGTACGCCTTGGCGATGTACGTGATCGACTCCGGTGAGGGCACCCGCACCCTGGACCTGGCCCTGACGGCACCGGAGTCGGTCACCGAGCAGACCCTGCTCGCCGCGGCCCTGTCGGCCGGGCGCAACGCGTACGTCCGACCCGGGTCCCCCGATGACGCCCTGGACCTGCCGACCCGGATCATGGACGGTGCCACGCAGCTGGTGGCCAACCCGGGCTGGGCCCCGTTCGCCGCGGAGCAACTGGTCGAGGCCGACCGGGTCCGGGTCGTCGATGCCACCGAGGGGGAGGACGACCGGACCAATGTGCTGCGGCTGCAGTGGACCGCGGATCGCCACGTCCTCCTCGGCCGCGACTGGGCCCCGTTCGCCCGGACCGAGCAGCAGCGCGCTTCGGCGCTGCTGCGACTGTTCGCGGCGATCGCCACCGCCGCGGGCGACACCGACGCCCAGGGCTGGATCGAGCCGGTGAAGTCCGGCACGGTGTGGATCCGCCTGGCCCACCCCGAGGACGCCAAAGCGGTCACCGCGATGCACCACCGCTGCTCGCCGCACACCCTGTACCAGCGCTACGTGTCCTCCGGTGACTGGCAGGAGATCCAGATGCGCCGCCTGTCAGGCGGGCACAGCGGTGCGACCCTGGTGGCTGTGGGCGACCAGGGAAGGATCATCGGCCTGGGAAACGTGTTCCCCGAGCGACCCGGCGACGAGCACAGCGCCGAGATCGGGCTACTCGTCGAGGACGACCACCAGGGCCGAGGGGTGGGGACCGCGCTGCTGCGCCACCTGCTCCGAATGGCGCACCGCATGGGGTTCGCAGAGGTGGTCGGGGTCGTGTTGGCCGACAACACCGGCATGCTGCGCCTGCTGGAAGCCACCGACCTGCACTGGAGCACCAGCATCGACAGCGGAGTGCGCACCATGCGCGCCCCACTCCCCGCGGACCACCCCACGCCGGACCCGTAAGCCATCCCGTTCGCGGGAACGCGCTGCCAGGGACCGAGCGCAGCCAGACCTCGGCGTTGCCGCGCTGACTTGGGCCTACAGGTGGCCAGGCGCCAGTCCGAGTGCTGCATCCGAGGGCTGCGGTGTTGTGATCGCGTCTGCATGTCGATGCACGATCGTCCAGGTGGAGCCTTCGCGCCGGAAGACGCTCGTGACACGCAGCGCGAAGGGGACCACATCGGCACTGCCGTCGACCCTGGCCAGCCATCTCTCTGTGTCCAGGAAGCACGCCATGTCAGTCGTCACGTACCGTGCGACTTCATCGACGGCCAGGAGTTCCCCGTCGCTGAACCGGTCCGCGCCCGCGTCGAGCGCCTGGGAAACCTGCGCCCACCCTCGCCACGGAGGGCCCAGGGAGTGGCCAGGCTGACGTCATGGGTGCCCCTGCTGATCACTCGCCCCCTGGCCACTCCCCTGGCCCTACGCCCCCTGGGCACGCTGCGGCCCCTGGAGTCCATGCTGGAACTGCTCACCAACGCCGGATTCAGCACCGTCGATGCACTGGCCATCTACCGGTCCCTCTTCGGACTCCTGCAGGGCCACGTGCTCAACGAACTCCTGGAGCTGGTCGAAGACCCCGAGGAAACCGACGACTTGCTGCGCTGGGGCTGCACGGCCTCCCCACTCCAGGAGTTCCCCCTGCTGCGCAGCCTGGCACCCGACCTGGCCAACTACGACGGAGCCGCCGAGCTCGAACGCGGCCTGGACATCCTGCTCACAGGACTACCCCCCTCGCTGCCCACCGGACCCACGAACCCGGATCGGCACGACTGACGAGCGACTCCGCCCCGACGCGCCCCCCACGAATCTCAGGTTGGGTCGCGGTCCCAGCCGGCGCGAGGGTTGAGAATTGGGCAACAGCCCAGAGCTCCTTCCCGGGATCGCCCACCTCATAGCCGTTCCCGCCCCTGCGAGGGCAGGGGACTCCACACCGCACCCGGCGCCCCTGTGAGCGCCCGATGTGAGAGTCGACGCAGTCGCCCGATGCCGGACCGGACCGGTTTGTCGCCCTGCGTTCCTCGACCAGCCCGGCGGGGACGGAACTGTGCGCCGAATGCCGCAGCGCGCACCAGGGGTGGGCGGCGTCGAACCTATGAGACACACCGGTGCACGCGTGTCGTTCGGGTGTGCCACTGCCGGCCTGACCGGGTCAACGCGGCACGGCCCTGGTGAGATGTGCCCGGACCCGCAACTGAGTCAGCCTGGCGACCCCGATCGTGGCGACCAGGAGTCCCCCGGTGACCGCGGCGATCAGCATCGCCATTCCCACGGCCAGAGAACCGGACCAGCCGAGGAAGTGGATGACGACCACGGTGGGGTTCTGCAGCACGAAGACGATGAGCACCACCGACAGCAGGAGCGCGCCGATGATGGCCGCCCACGCGGCACTGGCCCGCGTCACATGCGGCGCCCGATCCGCTGACGACGCTGCCCCCTCGGGCAGATCGTGAGCCGACGCGGCGGGCGCGGGCGGGGTGGTGTCGACCACGCGGTGTCCGGTGGCCGGGGTCACCTCGTTCGGCCCGGTGTCCGTGGCATCGGCGGTCACGGGATCAGCCTCGGTGCTCACCGGGCGGACGCCGTCCTCCTAGGACGGGTCGAGTGTGTAGTCCCGGGATGAACTGTTCGAGGGGTTCATGTCACCTCTGGTCCTCTCGGCCATCTGATGACCGCTTGCCGTGCTGCTCCCACGGTACGCCGGGAAACCCCGATCCGAACAGGTGCTGGACGGCAAGGCCCGTGGAGCCCGGTGATGGGCCCCACGGTGTCTCGACTACTTGCCGTGCACTGCCTGCTTGGCCTTGTCCAGGACGTCATTGAGCGCGTGCTGGACCTTGTTCAGCCCACCCTCAACCGTGTCCTTGACCTTGTCGGTCTGCTCCTGGGTCTCCCCAGCCACCCGCTCGGCCTTGCCCTGCGCCTGGAGATCCTCGTCACCGGTGAGCAGGCCCGCGGCTTCCTTGGCGTGGCCCTTGGCTTGATCTGATTCTGCGCTCATGGCGCACCGACCTTCCTGGTCCTCAGGGCCACACCCGAAGGGCGTGATCCCTCCTTCCACTGTCCCACAGTTCCCGCAGCCACCCGACCACACCGCAAGGAACGCCGCCCCTGCCGGCGCCCGCAGGTCATCCCGGCTGCCTCGGCCCAAGACCAACATGACGGTGCGCTCAACGGTGGGAGTGGCCTACGGTCAGTCGTTCCGCGACGGCCACACGACCTGGTGCACAGTGTCCCCGTCCACCTCACCGTTGTGCAGCAAGAAGTCCGCGACGGTGGCGATGGCGGGCCACCGCCGGTCGAGTTCAATGTCCCAGCGGGGTATCAGGTCCTCGTGCAGCGAGTTATCGGCTGAGTCACCCGGGGCAGCCCGTTCACGAGCGCGGACCACTCCGCGCTCTCACCGAGCAGACCTTCCAAGACCTGGCAGCGGCAGTGCTCGTCGTCCTCGGCGTCGAGCGCATCCCGGTCGACCTGGGCACCATCGCTCCGGCATTCTTGGTGCCCTCGGGATCGGCAGTCCTCCATCTGGACGTGGGACTGCGCCCACAGACCCGCGTATACGACGAACGGGTAGGCGTCCATCAGGGCCATGGGCTGCACGTGGATCGGCTCGGCGAACCACACCGACGCCGCCCCTTCGGGGAGGGTCCCCGCCCACGGGGAGGTGCTGGCGTCCCGGTACGGTGGGGAGGTGATCTTCGCGGCGACGACGGGCTTCTCCCGCGCGGTGGCCGCCACGGCGCGCCCCGCCACGAAGTAGGCGGTGCGTGTCACGAACGTGTGCCCGGACTCGCGGACGGCCCGATCCGAGTCGTCGTGCTGATCGGAGGACATGGGCTGATCGTCCTCGACCTTCCAAACCGTTCACGTCAGGGGCGCCCCGGCTGCCCCACCCCTGACCCAGACCGCCAGCGAGGACGTGGAGGGCTTCCGGCCGCTGGGGACATCGTCGCGACTGAGCATGAGGCCAGGAGGCGCCCCGAACCGGAGTATGGTCGAAGGACCGAGGACTCCCTGCCGTCGACGTCCGTCTGCGCTATCCCCCGGCTAACGAACCGACAGGCCGCCCAGCGGCCAGAGCCAGGGTGATCGTGCCATGACCGGCATCGTCAGCTCCCGTCCCAGCACTCCCACAGCACTGCCTCACGACTCGATCGTCGGGGATGTCGGCATGCCGCTCCCGGCGCATGCCGACACCCTCGCCGGGTCGATCCTGCACCGTGTTGCGACCACCCCGGACCGTGAGGCGTTCCGGTACCCGGGGGGCGGCGGGGCGTGGGCCTCGATGGCCTGGGGCCAGGCCGGCGATGAGATCCTCGCGTTGGCCGCCGGTCTGGTGTCACTGGGCCGGCGCGTCGGGGACCGGGTGGCGATCGCGAGCAGCACCCCACTGGAATGGATCCTGGCCGACAGCGCGATCATGTGCGCCGGCGGGGCCACCACCACGATCTACCCCAACACCCATGTCGAGGACGTCGTGTTCATCCTGGCCGACTCGGGGTCCCGGATCCTGTTCGCCGAGGACGCCGAACAGGCGGCCAAGGCAGCCAACGACTGGGAACGGCTCCCGGACCTGATGGCGATCGTCGTGTTCGACGGGCCCGGCGACGGCGACCGGATCATCACCATGGACGCCCTTCGCGCACTCGGAGCAGCCACGCTGGCCGCCGACCCCGGGGTGATCGACGCCCGGGTCGCCGGCCTGACCCCCGACTCGCTGGCCACCCTGATCTACACCTCGGGGACAACCGGGCGACCCAAGGGTGTCGAGCTGACCCACGCCAGCTGGGTGTTCCAGGGCGCCTCCCTCGATGCCTTGGGCATCATCACCATCGACGACCTGCAGTACCTGTGGCTACCGCTGTCGCACTCGTTCGGCAAGGTCCTACTCGCCTTCGGTGTACAGGTCGGGTTCGCCACCGCCGTCGACGGCCGGGTCCCAGAACTCGTGACCAACCTGACCACCATCCAGCCGACGTTCATGGCCGGTGTCCCGCGGATCTTCGAGAAGATCTACACCGCCGCCAACAACCGCGCAGAGGAAGGCAGCGCGCTGAAGCGGCGGGTCTACGCCTGGGCCGTTGACACCTCCGCCGGGATCAAGGCGGCGAGGCGCTCAGGACGTCGCAATGGACGGTTCGCGACCATGCAGCTCGGGCTGGCCGACCTGCTCGTGTTCAACAAGGTCACCGCCCTCACCGGAGGGCGGATCCGGTACTTCGTGTGCGGATCCGCCGCCCTGGATCGGGACGTGGCCCGCTGGTTCGACGCCGCTGGCATGCCCATCCTGGAGGGGTACGGGCTGACCGAGACCTCCGCAGCCACCAGCCTGGTCCGCCCCGACGACCAATCCTTCGGAACCGTCGGCCAACCCCTCCCCGGGACCCAGATCCGGATCGCCCCGGACGGCGAGATCCTGCTGCGCGGCCCGCACCTGATGACCGGGTACCGCAACCTGCCCCGCGAGAACGCCGAGGTGATGTTGCCCGATGGCTGGCTGGCCACCGGGGACATCGGCTCCCTCGACGACGCCGGGCGGCTTCGGATCACCGACCGGAAGAAGGACCTGGTCAAGACCTCCGGTGGAAAGTACATCGCCCCCGGGGCCATCGCTGCCCGGTTCAAGGCGATGACCGCACTCGGGTCCCACCTGATCGTGCACGCCAACAACCGCAACTACGTCACCGCCCTGGTCAGCCTCGACCCCGACGCCCTGACCGCGTTCGCCACCGCCCACCAGATGACCGGCGACCACGTCACCCTGTCCCAGACCGCGCCGGTCCGGGCCGCTATCCAAGCGACGATCGACGAGCTGAACACAACGCTGAACCGCTGGGAGACGATCAAGAGGTTCACGATCCTCACCCGCGACCTCACCGAGGCCCACGGCGAACTCACCACCAGCCTGAAGGTCCGACGCAAGGTCGTCGAACTGCACTTCGCCCACCAGCTCGACGCCCTGTACACCTGACCCGCACCCGCGAAAGGGGCCTGAAAGGGGCCTGCGGCCGTCTACCGAGAGACGCTGCCCTGCCTCCTCCGATGACGGTACCGGTCCAGTCCCATCCCGGGGCACTGCTGAACCGAAGAGCTCCACCCGACTGGCGACGACTCGACCGAGACCGCACCTGTCCGCCTCGAGCCGTCCACAACGGGCTCAACAGCCAGCCCAACCGGGAACCAGACACCCGAGCGGCACCGCTCCTCCCCCACCCGCTGACGTGGCTGAGACCGCCTTGGCGACTGGTTTCGGGTCCGACGCAGAGTGGCCTGTGGCCCGCGTTGTGCGGTTCGCGCAGGAGGTGGCCCTGTGTGGTCGCCCGATGCCGGACCGGTTTGTCAACCCTGCGTTCGTCGACGATCCCGGCAGGCACTGATCTGTTCGCCGGGTGCCGCACGGTGCGCGCGGGGTGGGCGCGGGGTGGGCGTCGTCAGCTGGGGGTCAACGCCCGGTCACCGGCTCGATGGTGATGATCGACTCGACGATCACCGGTCCGGCGCCGGGTTCGCTGCGCCAATACACCACCCGGGCGGTGCGCTCGTCGTCGAAAAGCTGGAAGGTGCCGGGCCACACGGCAACGCCGTCGTCCGGGTACGGCTGCGGTTCGCCCTGCGGCGGTTGGCAGGCGATGTCCAGGATTGCCTGGCCCACGTACAGCCAGGCGTCAGCCACCATCCCCTCGGGGCAGCCCAGCCACACCTGGCCGTTCTCGGTGACGATCCACGTTGACGGGGTATCGACCTGGATCAGACTCATCGCTCAGAAGCTCCAACCCGCGGGGTGCGCCTCATCGTGGCACACAGCGGCGACAAGCCCGATCCACTCGGCAGGCCACCGCCTTCCGCGACCAAGACGCTGACCCGGTGCCGGGATGACCTGGTTGTGCCTGGGCCAGTGATGGCTGTGCCTGCGTCGGCCCGCCCCCACGGGTCGGGCTGACGCGGGCCGTGGCTCACTTGCCGGGGAGCATGTCCTTGGCCTTGTCGGCCAGGTCCTCGGCCTTGTCCTTGACGTCGTCGATCTTCTCCTCGGCCTCGCCGACCTGACGGTCGGCCTTGCCCTGGGCTTCCAGGTCCTCGTCGCCGGTGACGATTCCGGTGACTTCCTTGGCCTGTCCCTGGATCTTGTCTGATGTGGCACCCATGGTGCGTTCCCTTCTGTAC
>JBAVKQ010000308.1:0-4474 GCA_049688395.1 Candidatus Nanopelagicales bacterium | reverse complement strand
TCTGACCACAGGATCGGTGCGGCGCTGACTTCGCGCCACAGGATCGGGGACGGGTCGGCCAGCCAGAGGTGCACCTCCCGCCCGGCCGACAGCGCCGCGAGCACCGAGAGCTGGTCGGCGGGCAGTCGGCTCGGGCCGAACACGGACAACCGCTCGGGCAGATCCACGAGGTCGGGGTCGGCACGCACCGCGGCGCACGCGCTGGCCAGCCGCTCGGCCGGGCTGGGTGCGTCGATCCGGGTGCGCAGGCCACGCCAGAGCTCGGCCTGCCACGCCAGGTCCGAGGCCAGCCGGCCGCCGGCGCCGTCGCGGTCGTGCCCATCAGGTCCCGGGCCACGGGCCCAGTCCGTCAGCAGCCGGGGCCGCTGGCTGGCATAGGAGCCAAACAGCCCAGTCAGCCGGGAGGCGGTCGCGAACCGGCGGTCCCGGTGCTCCAGGTGGCGGGCCAGCGACCGGCACCACGCCTGGTCGGCGCTGGCATCGATCACTGCGAGTAGCGGCCACACCATTCGGTGGGCCAACCACGGGTCGGTGTCCGGGGTCACGCCGGTGGCCCGGGCGATCACCTCGTCGGCCAGCCGGGCCGGGGATGCGAAGGAGAGGTTCGCACACACACCGTCGGTGCGCCCCGGGGTGGCCCCCAGCGTGCGGGCCAGGCCCTGGCTCAGGTATCGCTCGATCCCGGGGGTAGGCACCGCCACCAAGTCGACGGCGAACGGGTCCGCGGGCGCGCGGGCCAGGACCTCGGCCAGCCCGGCGAGCAGCACATCGGTGCGCTCGCTGCGATGGACATGCAGGCCCACGTCGCTAGCCCGCATCCGAGCGGGCCAGCAGCCGATCGGCCACCGCGTCGCCACCGACTCGGCGGATCATCTCGGGATCGCCGCAGACCACGAGCAGGTCGCTGGCCCGGGACAGCCCGACGTAGAGGATGTCGCGGGCCGTGGCCGGGTCCAGGAATCCGTCGATGGCCAGCACGACCGCGGGGCGCTCCAGACCCTTGAAGGCTGCCACCGTGGCGAAGAACAGGTCCGAGTCGTCCCAGAACGAGTCCCAGTAGCCGTCCCGGCCGTCGAGCTGGACCCGGTTCACCTGCTCGGGGTGCCGGTGCCCGGTGGTCAGCAGGGCCACGTCCGCCGGGGCCCAGCCCGCTTCGAGCAGCGCGAGGGCGGCATCGTTGGCGGTCTCGACGGCGTCCGGGGTCGCGCACGCCACGAACCGGACCGGTGGACCCTCGCCGCCGCGCAGCTCGGTGGAGCCCCCGGCCAGCGGCGCGAAGACCTCGGCGATCTGGCGGCTGTTGCGCATGTTGGCATCGAGGCTCAGCTGGGCCAGACCCAGGTCCAGCCGTGCCCCGCGATCGAACACGCGCTGGTGCTCGTCGGCGAAGACCGCGATATGGGCTGCTGCCGGGTCACGCAGCGCAGCCAGCAGGGAGGGCCACCACGTGTCGGGGCAGTCCTGGGCCTCGTCGACGACCAGGGCGTCGAAGCGCTGCTCGTCGGGCAGGGTCTTGGCCAGGGCGGTCATCTGATCGGGCAGGATCACCTCCCAGTAGTCGCGGCCCTGGCCGCCACGGATCGTCAGGCCCCAGTCCACGCCCAGGGCGTGATAGGTGCGCACCTTGACGTTGCGGCGCACTGCCTTGGGCCAGGTCGCCACCCGGCGGGCGATCCAGGTGGACAGGCCACGGGAGTAGCAGACCAGGGCCACCCGCTTGCCCGCCACGGCCCAGCGCCGGGCGGCCTCGATGGCTAGCCAGGTCTTGCCGGTGCCCGGTCCGCCGATCACCTCCAGGCGCGGGATCCGCCGGGCCAGGTAGAGCACCTCGTACTGCGCCTGGGTGAGGCGGGCCACATGCTCGGCACGCACGGCGAGCATGCCGGCCAGCTCGGCCTGGCGGTCCCCGCGCCCGCCCAGGATCTCGGCGGCGTCGGCCACCGCATCGACGCTGGGAGGTTGGGCCGGCTGCATCTTCAGTGGTCCGGTGAGCAGGTCGTGGATCAGGCCTGCGGCATCGGCGAGCTGGGTGCGGTCGATGATCCAGTGCCGGGGCAGGCCCGGGGAGGGATCCTCGGGACCGAGCACCGTGTCGGGCAGGATCACCGCGTGGGCCATCCGCAGCGCGCCGTGGCTCCATCTGGGGTGCCTGGTCAGGTAACGGCCCAGCAGGTACTTGCCGGAGCTGGCCTGATCCTCCAGGTCGATCCGCTCGACCCCGGTCGGCCTGCGCTGCCACCACGCCCCGTCGGCGCGCCAGACGTGTCCGCCCTTGACCTCGACGGCCGCGATCCCGGCCCCGGGCATCCCCACGACCAGGTCGACCTCCCAATCGCCGTCGAACCCGGTGAACCGCACGTTGGCCAGCAGGATGTCGTCGTCGCGCAACTTGCGGGCCAGGGCGTGGAAGGCCGCCTTCTCCGCGCGCGAGCGGAACTGCGGGCGCTCCGGCAGGCAGCGGGCGGCCATCGGTCCTCCTGTCGGGCTCGGGTCACCGGTGCCCGGCCTGGTCCCCAGGCGAGCCCCGTCGGGGCCGAGGCTATCGGGGTGCCACCCGGCTCGCCCTGCGCGTGGGCCACAGCACGCGGCAGAATCATGCCCATGTCTGCCGCCCACCTCACACCGGCCCCGGATGAGCAGCCCGACGCCGTGCGACCCGGCCAGGGACTCGACACGCCCACCCGTCCCTACGAGGTCCTGCTCGCCGAGGCCAGGGACCGCTACCCCGGGGTGCGGATCGGGCGCCCGGGTCGCTCGCGAGCCTATTGGCCCACCATCGCGGTCATGCGGCTGCTGCGCGCGCGGTGGGCGGTGCGCCTCGAGGGTGCCGAGCAGGTCGCCCCAGGGCCGGCGATCCTGATCGCCAACCACGTGCACTTCCTGGACCCGCTGTGCGTGGTGATGACGCAGTGGTGGCGGGTCAGCGCATTCACCAAGCTCGAGTGGTTCGAGCACAGCAGCGCGCTGTTCTTCCGCGCGATGGGCCAGATCCCGCTGCGCCGGGGCGACCCGGACGCCACCGAGTGGGCGATGCAGATGTCGCGCTACGCGCTGGCCGATGGGGGCCGGATCGGGCTGTACCCGGAGGGCACCCGCACCCCGGACACGAACGTGCTGCACAAGCTGCACAAGCGGATCATGATCCCGCTGCTGCAGGCCAACCCGGACGTGCCGGTCCACGTGGTGGCCACCAGCTACGAGGAGCACCCGTTCCCGCGCCGCACCCAGGTGGCGGTGCACGTCTCGCCCCGCCTGGCCCTGGACGCACGCACGATGACTGCCGACGGGCTCACCGACCGGATCCGCGACGCCCTGCTGGCGCTCGGTGGTCAGCGCTACGAGGATCGTTACGCCCAGGACGTCAAGGCCGAGCTGCGCGGGACCCAGGAGCAGGCGGGTCCGCGGCCGGTCACTCGCCCCGACGGACCTGGTCGCTGATCTCCTGCACCTTGGCCCAGATGTGGCTGCGCACCTCCGGGGAGCTCATCTCGCCCAGGTGGGTCACCCGGCCCTCGATGTGGTCCTCGACCGGGAACTCGGGGAACGCACGCAGGTGCCGACGGTACTCGTCCTCGGTCGCGATCAGCAGGTTGGTCACCCCGGGCACATCCATGTGGGCGTTGATGTAGGGCTGGATGAACAGCTCGTGGGTGCTGTAGATGTTGGTCACCCGGTCAGCGATCCGGGGTAGGTCTGCGTGCAGCGTGGTCAGGAACGGCGAGTTCTCGGCCATGTCGCTGAGCGCTGGGGTCAGGTTGCGCCCGGTCCAGGCGAACAGGCCCGAGATGCGGGCGGCGCTCACCGAGCCGCGCCAGGGCGCCCCGACGCTGATCACGTGCCGGACCTGCTCGGGATGGTCCACCGCGTAGCGCAGTGAGGCCAGACCGCCCTGGGAGTGCCCGACCAGGACCACGGGAGAGTCCGGGGCGCGGTCCCGGGCGGCCAGCCCCCGCTGGATGTCGTCGTGGATGTGGTCCTGGGAGCGGTCCATGTCCATGGCCACGCCGAAGTGGGCCAGGGTGATCAGGAAGGCGTTGGGGTGGCGCTCGAGGACCCCCCGCATCATCACGGTGGCCGCCAGCCCGCGGATGACGGTCCCAGCAACGATCGGTACGGCAACGGGCACGCAGCGAAACTATCGCACCTCGGCTGGCCCGTGGACGGGCCCCCACCGTCCGGCGGCTCCCCGGCGACCGCCGGACGGCTGCTCCGCGAGATGCTGCCGGCCGGGGGTGGCACGCAGCGACTCGATCAGCGGAGCTCGGGGCTCACCTCGACCTTTGCCTACCCGCGGGACCCCTGCCAAGCGCTGTGGCCGAAGCCGTACAAGCCCGTACACATCCTCCTTTCGGGCGTGCGGGACTGCGCTGCGTGCAGGCAGGAGCGCGTTCCTGGTCGTCCCGCTCACGGTGCTCACCCCGGCAGTGCTGGCCATGGACGGCGTGTGGCGGGCCCGGCACGAGACCCGGGAGTG
>JBAVKQ010000307.1:0-3641 GCA_049688395.1 Candidatus Nanopelagicales bacterium | reverse complement strand
CGGTGAGCCTGCGCTCCAGCGGACAGCGGCCCGACGGGCCGGTCCCGGACGCCCAGCCGACCACACCGGCCGCCTGGCTCTGGGCGATCGTCGTTGCCCTGCCCGCCCGGCTGCCCGTGCTGCTCTTCTGGGCCACCCTGACCGTGTGCTTGGCGGTTCTGCTCGGCGCGTTCCGCCCCATCGTGGTCCTCCCGGCCATCTGCCTGGCTGGGGCTGCGACGTGGCGGTTCGGGCCCACCGCGCTGCCCGGCGACCGCGACCATCGCCGCGGCGCTGCGTGGGCGCTGGGGTTGGCGCTCGTGTGGTTGGTGGTGAACCTGCCGTTCGCCGGTGAGGTGCTGCTGGTGCAGCGCGATCCCGGGTTCCTGACCCTGCAGGGCGCCTGGCTGGTCGATCACACCGATCCGAGGATCCCGATCCAGACGGCCGCCGAGGTCGCCGCTGCGGTTCCCTCGGCCCGGGTCACCTCCGATGCGTTCTGGCTGGTGGGCGACCACCTCGACGCACAGGGCGCCAAGGCGTTCCCGGCGCTGATCGCCATGGTCGGCTGGGCCGCCGGCCTGCGCGGCGTGCTGGCGGCCAACCTGCTGATCGGGACCGTCGGGCTGCTGGCCGTCTATGACGTCGCCCGGCGGCTGATCGGGCCGCGCTGGGGCCTGGTCCCGATGGTCGGCCTGGCCCTGAGCACGCCGATGATCTACTTCAGCCGCAGCGCGTTCACCGAGCCGACGAACATCGTGCTCACGTTCGGCGGGTTGGCCGTGCTGTGGGGCGCCTCGCGGGACCCGCGGATGTGGCGATTCGCGCTGGGCGGGGCGATGGTCGGCGCCACGGCGCTGAGTCGGATCGACGGGGCAGCGGTCTCGGCCGGCCTGATCCTGGGCCTGGGCGTGGTCGCCGTGGCCGCGGGGCGCAGCCAACGCCGGACCTGGCTGCGCGGCCTGGTCGTCGCCAGTGCGATGGCCCTGCTGATGGTCGGGCTGGGCTACCTGGACCTTGCCCGCAACAGCCCCGGCTACCTGGCCGATCACCGCAGCCTGTACGTCCAGCTGATCGGCTTGCTGGTCGCCTGCCTGGTGGCCGTGGCCGGCTTGGGCGCCCTGCTGCACGTGGGGCGGCTGCACCCGTGGATGGTCGCGCATCGGTCCATGCTGGCCGGTGTGGCTGCGGGATCGGTGGTCCTCGGCGCGGTGCTGCTGGCCAGCCGTCCGCTGTGGCTGCAGCGCAACCTGATCGAGCCTGGTTCGGGCCAGGCGTGGTTCATCGCGGCCGCCCAGCGAGCCGCCGGTGTGGCCGTCGAGGGCACCCGCAGCTACGACGAGATGACGGTGACCTGGCTGGTCTGGTACCTCGGCCCGATCACGGTGCTGCTCGCCGTGATCGGTGCGGCGCTGATGCTGCGCGGCGCCGTCCTGCGCTGGCGCCCGGAGTTGGTGGTGTTCCTGGCCACCGTCGGGGTGCCCGCGCTGCTCTACCTGTACCGGCCCGCGATCACCCCGGACCACATCTGGGCGATGCGCCGGTTCCTGCCGGCCGTGCTGCCTGCTGTCCTGCTCTGCGCCGCGTGGGTGCTGCCCGCGGTGTTCCAGGCCTCGCGGACGCGTGGGCAGCGGATCGGTGCGTGGTCGCTGGTCGTCAGCATCCTGCTGGCCCCGTTGGTCACATGGGGGACGCTGGTGACCACCACCGAGTACGGCGGTCGGGCCGACCAGGTCGCGGAGATCTGCACGCAGGTGCAGGGCGGTCGGGTGGTCGTGGTGCGTGGCCAGAGCCCGCCGTGGCTGCCGACGCTGCGGATCCGCTGCGACGCGGACGTGGTCGAGGTGGGCCCCGACACGAGTCGCGCGGAGCTGGCCGCGATCCGCGCGGCGTGGGGCGAGGACGTCGTGGCGTTTACTGACAAGCCGGACCTGGTGCCGTGGGCCAGTGCCCCGTCGGGTCCGTGGCTGTCGGTGCCGATGGCCCGCTGGCCGCACAGCCTGTTCCCGTCGCGCAGCCCGGTGCGCTTCGACAGCGCGGTGTGGCTCGGTCAGATCGAGGCCGACGGGTCGGTCACGCCGCTTCCGTGACGCTGACCTCGTGTGGTTCGCGTCGAGGGTTCGTGCTCCCTCGTGTGGTCCGCGTCGAGGGTTCGTGCTCCACGCTCGGGCAATTGCTCCAGCCTGCAGCGGAGCGTTTGCCACAGGTCGGAGCACGGAGAGTGGCTGGGCCGCTCAGGAACCCGGCGGGGTGCTGGCGCCCATCGGCTGGCGCTCCCCGCGAGGTAGGTGCGCAGCACCGGCACCTGACCGATCTGGTCCGGGGCGAACGTGGTGGTCATTGCCTCATCCCCGCACTCTGGTGCCGGTCGTCAGTGCCGATCGTCGCCTGCGTGCGAGTCGGCTGCACCAACTCTCACGGCCGACGCTTCGCGGAGCGTGGGTAGCCGCAACGGCTCGGACTGCTCCGCATCTGCCTACGTGCCCCTCGAGTGCTTCCCGCAGCCAGGAAGCACATCGACACTTGGGCGGGCGGATGCTCCTCGAGGGGCAAGCGACGCGCGCCCTCCCGGTGTTTCCCGGGGGCGACGGGACCATGATGGCCGCACCTGTATAGCGCTGCACCTGTTCCGAGCTGTCCGTGTTCCGAGCTGTCCCTGTTCCGAGCTGTACCTGTTCCGAGCGGAGATCCCCGATGCGCGTGCCCTTCCTGACCTGTGACGTGTTCACCGACACCCGGTTCGGCGGCAACCCGCTGGCCGTCCTGCCGGACGCCACCGGCCTGAGTGATGCGCAGATGCAGCAGGTCGCCCGCGAGTTCAACTACTCCGAGTCGACGTTCGTGCTGCCCGCCGAGAGGGGCTACGACCGTCGGGTGCGCATCTTCACTCCGACCCGGGAGGTGCCGTTCGCGGGGCACCCGAACGTGGGCACCGCGTTCGCGCTGGCCGCCTCCGGCGCGCTCGGCGAGATCACGTCCCCTCGGACGGTGACCTTCGAGCAGGCGGCTGGGGTCGTGCCAGTCTGGATCGAGCCGCGCGGCGAACTCGGTGGCGAGCAGGGCGGCGAGCCCCGGTTCTGGTGCGAGCTCACGGCGCCGGAGCCGTTCACGCACGGCGAGGGCCTGTCGGTCGGCCCGGTCGCCGCCGCGCTCGGCCTGGCCGAGTCGGACATCGTCAGCAGCACGCACGCCCCGGTGATGGCCTCGGTGGGGCTGCCGTTCACGATCGTGGAGGTCGCCGACCTCGAGGCGCTGAGTCGAGCGCAGGCGGATCTGACCGCGCTCGCGCAACTGGCTGCCGGCGGGGTGCCCGGCGACGTGCACCTCTACACCCGCATGGCGCCCGGCGGCCCGGATGGCGCCGACGACGGACTCCGCCGTGATCAGCCTGCTGTCGACCTGCGCGCCCGGATGTTCGCACCCTTCGACGGCGTCCCCGAGGACCCCGCCACCGGCAGTGCGAACTGTGCGTTGGTCGCCCTGCTCGCTGCCACCGACCCCGCGCGCAGCGGCGACTTCCGCTGGCGGATCGCCCAGGGAGTCGAGATGGGTCGCCCCAGCCTGCTCGAGGCCCGCGCAACCACAAGCAACGGCCACGTCATTGAAGTGCGCATAGGTGGCGAGTCAGTCCTGGTCAGCGAAGGCACCATGGAGATCTGAAC
>JBAVKQ010000306.1:0-8488 GCA_049688395.1 Candidatus Nanopelagicales bacterium | reverse complement strand
GCGGCACTCGCCCCGGCCCGTCCCGATGGCGCGGACCCTCCCGGCGCCGCGCGCCTGCCGTCGCTGCTGCGCATCGCGCAGTTCCACCTGCGCCGCCTCGAGGGCAGCCCCGAGGCCCCGGACATCCCCGCGACGTTCGCCGACGTGCTGGCATGGCCAGCCGATCCTGCCCCCACCGAGGACGACCTGGACCGCGAGCTGGTCCTGCTGGTGAGCCGCGGGCAGTGGGAGTTCGCCACGGGTCGCTACGACGCGAGTTGGAGCGACCTGCGCCTCGCCCTGGACCTGGCCACGACCCATCGTCGTGACCACGTGATGCTCCTGGCGATGAGCACCCTGTCCGCGGTGCCCGCGCTCATGGGTGACGCATCAGCCGTCGACCGCTACGTCAGCGGGGCGCTCAGCCGCATCGAGGATCGGGGCTGGGCGACCCACCCAGCGATGGCGACCTTCTACGCAGCCGGAGCGTGGGCGGCCTCGCTGATGCTGCTGCCCGAGCGCGCTGAGCAGATGATCGGCCTGGCGCACGAGGCGCTGCGCGCCAACGTGGACCCGGAGTACGCCACGTACACCGCTCTCGTCGATGCCACGTTGGCGGCGAACCGAGATGATGACCCCACCCCCGCGCTGGCACTGCTGGCGCGGCTGGCCCAGACCGGCGCGAGCGCCGAGCTGACCCCGGCGCTGCGGACGTTCCCGGCTGCGCACCGGGTCCGGATCCGGCTGGCGAGGGGGGATCTGGCCGGCGCGCAAGACGCTGCGGCCGACTTCGAACGCTGGTTCCCGGGCACCGGTGACCCCCTGATCGCCCGCGCGCAGACCCACGCCGCCGGCGGGATGTGGGAGAGGTGCCTCGCTGACCTCGCGCTGGTCGCCGACCGGTCACTGCCCGTTACCGTGCGTGTCTACGACATCGTGCTGCCCATGCTGGAGTCGGTGGCCCAGGAACGGCTGGGGCGCCGCTCCGCCGCACGGGGAGCCCTGCTGCGCGCTCTGGCCGTCGCCGCGCCCCGGGGCGTCGTGCGACCCTTCTGGGAGGCCGGTCCGACCATGCGGGTCATGCTCGAGCGCCAGCGCGGCCGGTTCGGCGTCCACGACGACTTCGTGGCCACGATCCTGCAGCGCTGGGACAGGGTCGACGCCGCAGCCGGCCACCGGCCGATCGTGGCCGACCGCGACGGCGTCCCACTCACGCCGCGCGAGATCGAGGTGCTCCGGGCGCTTCCCTCGCTCATGACCGCCGAGGAGCTCGCGGCAGCGGAGATGGTCAGCGTCAACACCATCCGCACCCACATGCGCTCCCTGTACCGCAAGCTCGGCGTGCGCACCCGCCGGGACGCTGTCCGGCGGGGTCGCGAACTGGGCCTGCTCTGATCTCATCAACTCCATGCGAGGCGCGCCCGGGGCCCGGGGGTGAATCCTTCGCGGAACCGACGGGCTGCCGAGCGGCCCGTCGGCTTCGGGGATACGACCACGACCGGGAGGACCGCATGAGCAGCACCCACGAGCACGCCGAGGACATCGAGCACGAGCTTGAGCACGCCGGCCGGGACGTGGGCGAGTCATTCGCCGAATCGGTGGGCGAGCCCGACCCGCAGGACGACATCACGCTGCTGGCCAACGATCCGCGCGCGGAGCCCCACGGGCCGGTCTCTGGCTCCCTCGACGCGACACTTCCGCCCTCGGCGCCGACGCTGTCCCAGCTCATCCTCGACCGGGTCGCGAGCACCCCGGACAACCCAGCCTTCGGCTCGCCGAACCCCGAAGGCAGCTGGCGGGTGCGCACCTGGCGGGAGGCCGGGGATGAGATGGCGCAGCTGGCCGCCGGCCTGCTGGCCCTGGGCCTGCAGCCCGAGGAGCGGGTCGCCATCGCGAGCAACACGCGCGTGGAGTGGGTCCTGGCCGACGGTGCGGTGATGCTGGCCGGAGGTGCGAACACCACGATCTACCCCAGCACCGGCGAGGACGACTTCGCCTACATCATCAACGACTCGGAGACCCGCTTCCTCGTCGCAGAGGACCAGTCGCAGGCAGACAAGGCGTTGACCCAGCTGGCCGCGCTCCCCACGCTGGAGAAGATCGTCCTGATCGAGGGCGAGGGCGACGGCGACCGGGTGCTCTCCTGGGCCGAGCTGGCGGTCCTCGGCGCCCAGCGCCTGGCCGAGCAGCCCGACGCGATCACGGCGTCGGTGGCTGCCATCCGGCCCGACTCGCTGGCCACCCTCATCTACACCTCCGGCACCACGGGTCGGCCGAAGGGCGTGATGCTGCCGCAGAGCAACTGGGTGTTCCAGGGGCGCAGCATGCAGGCCCTGGAGGTCGTGCGGCCCGACGACGTGCAGTTCCTGTGGCTGCCCCTGGCGCACTCGTTCGGCAAGGTGCTGCTGTCCGCGGCCTTCCAGGTCGGCTTCGTCAGCTACATCGATGGCCGGGTGCCCAAGATCGTCGAGAACCTGCCGGTCGTCCAGCCCACGATCATGGCCGGCGTCCCGCGCATCTTCGAGAAGATCTACCAGGGCGCCAACGCCAAGGCGAAGGCCGGCGGCGGGGCCAAGGCCAAGATCTTCGACTGGGCGTTCGCGGCCGCCACCGAGATCAAGGCCAAGCAACGGGCGGGCCTGCCCCCCGGACCGCTGGCGCCGGCCCGCATGGCCCTGGCCGAGAAGCTGGTCTTCTCCAAGATCCAGGCGCTGACCGGGGGGCGGATGCGGGTGATGATCTCCGGGTCCGCCGCGCTCAACGGCGATGTGGCGCGGTGGTTCGACGCCGCCGGCCTGCCGATCATCGAGGGCTACGGCCTGACCGAGAACAGTGCGGCGGCTTGCGTGGTCCGTCCGGACGATCTGGTGTTCGGATCGGTCGGCCAGCCGCTTCCGGGAACGCAGGTGATGATCGCCTCCGACGGCGAGGTGCTCCTGAAGGGCCCGCACGTGATGAAGGGCTATTGGAACCTGCCCGAGGCGAACGCCGAGACGCTGCTGGCCGACAACTGGCTGGCCACCGGCGACATCGGCGAGCTCGACGACAAGGGCCGGTTGAAGATCACCGACCGCAAGAAGGACCTGGTCAAGACCTCGGGCGGCAAGTACATCGCCCCCGGGCAGATCGCCGCGCAGTTCAAGGTCATCTCCCCGCTGGCCTCGAACCTGGTCGTGCATGCCAGCGACCGCAACTTCGCGACCGCCCTGATCTCCCTGGACCCGGAGGCGTTGGAGAAGTTCGCCGCGGAGAAGGGCCTGTCCGGCGACTTCGAGGCCCTGTCGCAGTCGGCCGAGGTCCGTGCGGCGCTGCAGGCGGACGTCGACACCCTCAATGCCGGACTCAACCGCTGGGAGACGATCAAGAACTTCGCGATCCTGCCCCGTGACCTCTCCGAGGAGGCCGGCGAGTTGACGGCGAGCCTGAAGGTCAAGCGCAAGGCGGTCGAGGAGCACTTCGCCGACCTCATCGAGGCGATGTACGCCGGCGACTGACACCCCGGAGGCCACGCTCGTGAAGAACGTCCCGATCGCCCCGTCCGACCTCACCTGGCTGAACATGGACCGGCCGGAGAACCTCATGGTCGTCAACGGCCTCCTGTGGTTCGACGACGAGCCGGACTGGAACGCGGTGCGCGCCGTCGTCCAGGAGCGGCTGGTCGACCGCTACCCGGTGCTGCACCGCCGGCCCGTGCTCGAGGGCCGGCGGTGGGTCTGGGTCGATGACCCCGACTTCGACCTCGACCGGCACCTGCGGCGGGTGTCGCTGCCGGCGCCTGGCGACCGTGGCGCGCTCACCGACCACATCTCGGCGCGTGCGAGCGAGCCCATGGACCGGTCACACCCGCTGTGGGAGATGGACCTCATCAGCGGGTACCGGGACGACGACGGGCAGCTGGGCGCCGCAGTCGTCGCCCGGTTCCACCACGCGCTCGCCGACGGCATCCGGATCGTGCAACTGGTCCTGGGACTGTGTGACGACACCTCCGGCGTGACACCGCCGGTCGTCGGGCGGTCCGGCGGGCCGCGCAGCCCCCTGGCGGCCGCCCTCGATGCGGGGCGGCGGGTGGCCGGCGAGGTGGTCTCCTTCGCCGGCGACGTGGTGACCGCCGCGCCGTCAGCCCTCGCGCGAATGGCATCGGGGGCCGACGAGCTCGGACACGAGGTGATCCGCGAGGGAGTGGGGCTGGTCGCCCAGCCGACACGGATCACCGATGCGATCACCGGGCTCGCCGACGAGGACAACCTCGCCCTCAACACGGCCCGGTCGGCCGCTCGGCTCACGCTGTGGGGGCACGACTCACGGGTCATCGCCGACCAGCCGCCCGGAGTGGCCAAGCGGATCAGCTGGATCGACGGCCTCGACCTCGAACAGATCAAGGCGATCGGGCGGTCCCACGGCGCGACGGTCAACGACGTGCTGCTCGGTGCGGCCTCCCTCGGGATGACGCGCTACCTCGCCGAGAAGGGGCGGTCCGGGTTCACAGAGGCCAGCTTCCTCGTGCCGGTGTCGCTCAAGCCGGTGGACGCCTCGCTTCCTGCCGAGCTCGGCAACCACTTCGCGATGGTCATGTTCCCGATGCCGCTGGGCCTCACCGACCTCGACCGGCTGCTGCCCGAGGTCCACTCCCGGATGACCCGCATCAAGAACAGTGCCGAGGCGATGCTGATCTTCGGGGCGCAGCGCGCCGTGGCGGCGACCCCAGCACCGCTCTCGGAGCTCATCACCGCGTTCGTGGCGGACAAGACCCTGGGTGTCCTCACGAACGTGCCCGGGCCCACGGCGCCGATCGCCCTGGCGGGGACGCCGGTGGCGGGCATCCTGGGGTGGGTTCCGACCGCCTCCGACCAGACACTGGGGCTCTGCATCCTCAGCTACGCCGGAGCAGTGAACATCGGTGTCTCCGCCGACGCCGGGGTCATGCCGGACCCGGAGCGGTTGGCGGCGCTGATCGTCGCGGCCGTGGGGGAGATGGCCGCCGTTGCGTGACCCGGGGCAGCGGCCCGCCGACTTGGTATCTATCTAGCGCTCGATATACGATCTGCCCGTGAGGATCCCCATGAAGACCGAGGGCCAGGACCTGGACCGAACCGTCGCCGCCGTGGCCGGACGGGCCGAGTCGTTCGCGCGGCTGCCCATCGAGGAGCGCGTGCGACTGCTGCGCGAGGTGCGCGAGCTGATCGGGCGGCACGCCGAGTCGTGGGTCGCCGCGGGGGTCGCGATGAAGCACCTGGACCCTGAGGCGCCTTTGGTCGGCGGGGAGGAGTGGCTGGGTGGGCCGTACCCGACGGCGGCCTGGCTGACCGACATCATCGGCACCCTCGAGCGGCTGGCCACGGGCGCTGACCCGCTCGAGGGTGTGCCGCTGCACACCAGGCCCGACGGACAGGTCGTGGCCCGGGTCTATCCCGCCACCGGGTACGACCGTCTCCTGCTCAACGGCTACGAGATCGACGTGTGGATGCAGCCCGACGTGAGGCCGGCGATGGTGCGCGACACGGTTGCCCGCGCCTACCGGACGAGTGACCCTGAGCCCGGCCTCACCCTCGTGCTCGGGGCCGGCAACGTCTCTGCGATCCCGATCCTGGACGCGCTGTACAGCCTGATCGCCGACCTGAATGTCGTCGTGCTGAAGATGAACCCGGTGAACGAGGCCTACGGCCCCGTGTTCGAGCGGGTCCTCGCCCCGCTGATCGACGCCGGGTACCTCGTGCTCGTCTACGGCGGACGCGACGTGGGCGCGGCGCTGACCGCGCACCCGCTGGTCGACGAGGTGCACATCACCGGCAGCGAGCGCACTTACGACGCGATCGTCTGGGGGCCGGGCGAGCAGGGGCAGGCGAACAAGGCCGCGGGCCGGCGCGCCGTGGAGAAGCCGGTGCGCGCCGAGCTCGGCGGGGTGAGCCCGACGATCGTCGTGCCGGGTCCGTGGACGGCTGCGGACATCGCGTACCAGGCCCAGCACCTGGCCACCCAGAAGCTGTTCGGCGCCGGGCACACCTGCGTCGCCTCGCAGGTGCTCGTCCTGCCCGCGGCATGGGAGCACGCCGACGCGCTCGTCGACGCCCTGCGCTCGGCCCTGGCAGCCGCGCCGCAGCGCGAGCCGTTCTACCCGGGGACGCGCGAGCGCCAGGCCGCCTTCCGGGCGGCCAACCCGGGCGCTGAGGCGATCCCGGGCGAGGTCGAGCGGACGCTCCTGGTGGGCGTGGATCCGAGAGAGGACCACCCCGGCTTCCGCGAGGAGCTGTTCGGCCCCATCTACCTGACCACAAGCCTCGACGGTGCCTCGCCGAGGGAGTTCCTGCGCGCGGCCGTCGCCTTCGCCAACGACCGCCTGCACGGCAACCTGGGCGCCAACATCCTCGTGCACCCGAAGACGGCCGCCCAGCTGGGCGCCGCGCTCGACGACGCCATCGCCGAGTTGCGCTACGGCTGCATCGGCGTAAACGTGTGGTCCGCCTTCGCGTTCCTCGCCCCGCGAGCGGCGTGGGGGGCGTTCCCGGGCAACCGCCCCGAGGACATCAGCTCGGGCGTCGGGGTGGTCCACAACTCGCTGTTGCTCGATCGCACCCAGAAGACCGTCGCATACGCGCCCTTCCGGCCGTTCCAGCGCTCGTGGGGCCACCCGACCAAGGGCCTGGCCGTCAAGCCGCCGTGGTTCCTGGACAACCGCACCGCCCTGACCACGGCGTCGCGCTTCACGGCGTACGCCGCAGACCCCCGACCCACCCGTATCCCCGGCATCGCCGCCGCCGCCGTCCGCGGCTGACCTCCCAGGAGCACCCATGCCCAGCACCACCGCAGCCCCCCAGCACTGGGACGTCGTCATCGTCGGCTCCGGCTTCGGCGGGTCCGTCAGCGCCCTGCGCCTGAGCGAGAAGGGCTACCGCGTCCTTGTCGTCGAGTCCGGCCGCCGGTTCGCCGACCACGAGCTGCCGAAGACCTCCTGGCGGCTGCCGCGGTTCCTGTGGGCGCCGGCGCTGGGCATGTTCGGCATCCAGCGCATCACACCGCTCAACGACGTGCTCGTGATGTCCGGCGCTGGGGTCGGCGGGGGTTCGCTCGTGTACGGCAACACGCTCTACGAGCCCCTCGACGACTTCTACGAGGACCCGCAGTGGAGCCACATCACCAAGTGGCGCGACGAGCTGGCCCCGCACTACGACCAGGCCAAGCGGATGCTCGGCGTGGTGGAGAACCCCGTGGACACAGCCGCCGACCGGGTGATGCTGCAGGTCGCCGAGGACCTCGGGGTCGCCGACACGTTCCACCGGACCCAGGTGGGCATCCTGTTCGGCGAGCGCGCGGGGCAGGACGTCGCCGACCCCTTCTTCGGCGGCGCGGGCCCGGCGCGCACCACCTGCACGA
This sequence comes from Candidatus Nanopelagicales bacterium, assembly GCA_049688395.1. Taxonomy (GTDB): domain Bacteria; phylum Actinomycetota; class Actinomycetes; order S36-B12; family CAIYMF01; genus Prado023. The sequence continues at coordinate 1,141 of JBAVKQ010000306.1, read as the reverse complement.
GCTGTGGGGCGTGCATGAGCGGCTGTCGGGTCGGTGCGAAGAACACCCTGCCGAAGAACTACCTGCACCTGGCCGAGTCGCTGGGCGCCCGCATCCTCCCGCTCACCACCGTCACGGCGATCACGCCGCTGTCCGGGGGTGGCTATCGCGTCGACATGCGTCCGGCCGGCCCCGGCGCGGACGGGCCCAAGCGCCAGCCGGTGACCGCCGACCACGTGATCCTGGCCGCCGGCACGCTGGGCACCCAGCGCCTGCTGCACCGGCTGAAGGCCGACGGCGTCCTGCCGCACCTGTCCGACCAGCTGGGCCAGCTGACCCGGACGAACTCGGAGTCGATCCTCACCGTCGAGGCCCGCGACCTCGAGGTCGACTACTCGGTCGGCCCGGCCATCACCTCGTCGATCTACCCCACCCCGCAGACCCACGTCGAGCCGGTGCGCTACGGCCGGGGCAGCAACTTCATGGGCCTGCTCAGCGCGATGCTCACCGAGGGGGACCGGCCGGGGGAGCCGGCCGTGCCCCGATGGCGCCGGTTCGCCGCCGAGGTGCGGGCGAACCCCGGCTCGTTCCTGCGCTCCCTGTCGGTGCGGCGCTGGTCGGAGCGCACGACAGTGCTGCTGGTCATGCAGAGCCTGGACAACTCGTTGAACGTCAGCCTGAAGCGGGGGCCCTTCGGTCGCAGGCTGTCCTCGCGGCAGGGTACGGGCACGCCGAACCCCACCTGGATCCCGGAGGCGCACGAGGTGGCCCATCGGTTCGCCGAGCGGACCGGGGGGGAGCCCCGTGGGACCGTGAACGAGCTGTTCAACATCCCGATGACCGCGCACATCCTCGGTGGGTGCCCGATCGGCGACAGTCCGCAGACCGGCGTCATCGACGCGTGGCAGCGGGTCTACGGCCACCCCGGCCTGCACGTCATGGATGGGGCCGCGGTCACCGCTAACCTGGGCGTGAACCCCTCGCTGACCATCACCGCCCAGGCGGAGCGGGCCATGTCGTTCTGGCCGAACAAGGGTGAGGCCGACCCACGCCCGGAGGTCGGCGCTGCCTACACCGCGATCGACCCGGTGCGGCCGAGCCGCCCCGCCGTGCCGGACAGCGCGCCTGCCATGCTGGCCTGGTGAGCGACCCGGCCCTCCCG
>JBAVKQ010000305.1:0-13948 GCA_049688395.1 Candidatus Nanopelagicales bacterium | reverse complement strand
GCCATCTCCGCCGCGGCTGCCCCCGCCTGTTCCGCGGCCCGGTCAGCCGCCAACTGGGCGGCGGTCGCGCGGGCGGCCTGGGCCCGGGACGCATCCCGCTCCTCCTGGGCGTCGGCGAGCCCGGCAGCGATTTGCGCGGCCGCCGCGTCCGGGTCACCGGTGACCGTCAACGCCTCGGTGATCTGCTCAGCGGTCTCCCGCAACGCTGCGGCCAACTGCTCAGCGCGGTCCAGGGCACCGGCGGCAGTCCTGGTTGCGGTGGCCACCGGGGTTCGGTCCTCACCCTCCCCGGGGCCTGGGACCCCGATTCCCCCGCGCCGATTCTTCGCTCGCCAGGCGTTCAGCGGGTTGTGGACAGGCCCGCCGTCGGGGCCGGGCTGCTCGCAGTAGGTCGGGGCCGGCCCTCGCGAGCCGGTTCTGGGCGCCGCAGGCCGGGGGCACCCGTCAGGCCACCTGCACGTCATTGTGCCGATCTCGGTCGCGGTCGTCGTAGCCATCGTTCCCTCCACCTCATGGTCATACGCGTTCATCGAGCATATCTCATATCTACTGCGATGTGATGCGATGCGATGTGATGTGCTGATATGATATGTGATAGGTGTGGGTAATGAGTGCACGGCGTCCGAGGCTCGAGCGCCCTTCGAAGACCTACTCCCCCGCGCCCACTTCCGCCGCGGGGGCCGCGCTGAGGCCCAGTGATTCCCCTGCCAGGTCGCTGCTGCTGGGGATGCGCGCAAGGCGCCCAGGGCCCCGGGCCAACGCGCAGCGTCTGTCCATGGAGGCATCGCTGTGAACAGTCTGGAACTGGCCAACAACCATGCTGGTCGAGGTGGCCTCGGCAGCCGTCAGCGGAGCGCCGTACGTTGCGCCAGCCGGCCGGGGTGAACAGCGCGCCACCGTGCAGATCTCGGACCGTGCGGACCGCCCCTCCCCCAGTAGCCTGCGCGTCATTGTGCCGATGATCATCGTCGGCCTACCCACATTCATGCTGATGGGCGTGAGGTGGCCAGTCGCACTGCTGGTCGCCGCGTTTGCACCCCGTCTCGTCCTCGGCCTCCTGCTACGCGCCGCACCCCCCGGCCGGGCGCGGCAGCCCTGAACAGATGCGTTAGGAGATCCACGCACTCGCCGCATGGCCACCTGGCACCGGTCACGCGATGAGCCTGTCCACCGCACTGTTTCACGACCTACACACCCTCACTCCCCGACTCGTAACACGTCTCGGACTGATCCCGGCCACCGCGACCCTCCGCGCAGCGCGCGCCGCCGGCTGCACCGACGTACCCGCCACGCAATGGATGACCGCCTCCCCACCGCCATGACCTAGCCGCCACCATCACCGTCCCGCTTGAGTTGGGGACTTGGTTCCGGGAGACCTGTGCGCGCGGCAGCGACTGTCCGCGCTGGTGCGCCCTTCGAGGGGACTCGCCCGCCCTCAGACCGGTCCTTCTACCTCCGCGCACGGGGAAGGAATCCCCGGAGAACGTATGCAGCGGGCTGCGCAGCGGGCCTCGCCGTGACGCACCGGTCAGCTTCTCAGCCCACGCTCACCCCTGCATCCCCTCCCCTCAGGTACCCGATACACCGATTCCTTTGATTCCTGGGGAACCGACCGAACCGGCGCGTAGCCGTCGGCTGACGTCGAGGATGGTCACTGAGCTCAACCCTCCCGCCTAAAGGGCTCAGCGGGCCCGCTGGGCCCCATCACGGGCCCATGCGCCACCGTGGCAGCCTAGCTCCGGGGGCTTACGGCGAAGAATCACCATTTCCCCGAGGTGCATCACCGCTCGCTAATTCGGTCGCGGCGCTATGCGCATCTGCGCTCGCGCTAGCGCAAGCCGGTCGCTTCGCGCAGTACCTCGCGCAGCGTCCTGCTCACTCCTGCGCTTGCGACACTGCGTCGGCATCCGCAGCAGAGTGCGCGATGGTTCTCGCGCACTTGCTCGTGTGGCTGCGTGCTACTGCGCGTGCTAACACCTGCGCTTATAGCTAGCACAAGCATTAGCTGTCTTTGCAGCGCACATGTGCGTGTCGGTGCTTGCGCGGAGGCTCGCGCGCCGCGATGCTCGACGGTGGTGTGGAGTCTGTGCATCGGGGGAGGGGAGAGGGAACATGACAGACGAGCGACTGGCTCGAGTGGTGGCGATCATGAACGGCAAGGGGGGCGTCGGAAAGACCTCGCTGGCTGGCAACATCGCCGCGCTATCCGCGGCCGCCGGCTACCGGGTGCTGGTGGTGGATTTGGATCCTCAGGGCAACCTGGCCGAGGAGCTCGGCTACATCGGGGAAGCGTCTGATGATGCGGGGGAGGGGCTCGCGACTGCAATGCAGTTCGGTCGGTCGGTGACCCCCACCAAGCTTCGGGAGGGTCTGGAGGTGCTGCCCGGGGGCGAGTTCCTTGAGGACTTGGAAAGCGTCCTTGGCACGCGCTCGGATCGCACGAGCCGCCGGACGGATGCCCACAGCGCCTTGGCCGCTTCCTTGGCTCCGGTGGCCGGCGAGTACGACCTCGTTCTGCTCGACTGCCCGCCGGGGTCGCCGTCGTTGCAGACCGCCGCGCTGGGGGCTGCGAGGTGGCTCATCATCCCCACCCGCACCGATGACTCGTCCCGGAAGGGGCTTGTGAAGGTGGCGCGTCGGTATGCCGATGCCCGCGAGCGCGGGGCAGCGGTGGAGCTATTGGGCGTGTGCCTGTTTGGTGTCACCAGTTCCGCGCGGAAGGTGCGAGCCGAGGCCCGAGAGGATCTGCAGCGGGACCTGGGCGACGTCGCACCGGTGTTCCAGACAGTTATCCGTTATGCCGAGGCAGCCGCGGTCGAGTCTCGACGTAGGGGAGTGGCCGTGCACGAACTGGAGGCTGCTGGACTGGATGCGCCCCGCTGGTATGAGCGGTTGCGTAACCCCAGCCTGCCTGCCGAGGTCGTGCCCGGGTCTGCGGCCTCGCTGGCTGGCGACTACGCCCAGCTGGCCCAGGAGATCCTTCGCACTCTTCAGGAGCGGGAATCTGAAGTTGATCTGCGCGTTGACGACCGAGCGGGGGCGCGGACATGAGTAGTCGCCTCGGACGTACTGGGGTGGGGGAGATGTTCTCCGCACAGCCGACCAGGGCCGCCGGCCTGTCTGGGACGTTGGGGCCTCGGCCCCGCCTTGTACCTAGCGAGGATGCCTCTACTCCGGTCACCGAGACTGCCGATGACATGCCGGTTCCTGCTCGTGACTCAGGCGGCAGCAAGCCTTCCCGCAAGGCACGCAGTACGGGGACGGAAGCTGGGGGAGAGGCGAAACAGGACGCTGTCCCCGCGCCCGCTCGGCGGCTGGTAGTGGTCTACGTGACCCAGGCGGACTTTGATTGGATCGTTCAGCGCCGCAAGACGACCGACCTGACCAACGCGCAGATTGTGTTGCAAGCCATCGAAGACTGGGCGGACCACCTGCCCGGCCAGTTCCACAAACCCACGACCAAGAAGGCCGGGTTGTTCTCCACCCCGACGACCCCTGGCCATCGCCCCCGGGAGCGTCATGTGCAGTTGGGCCTGAACGGGATCCTTCCCGATGATCGACAGACTCTGGATCGCCTTGTCGTGGAGTCAGGAGCTGGATCGCTCTCAGCGCTGGTCCGCGGTGCGCTTGCCCTCAGCCAAGAGAAGGAGCAAAGCTAATGGATCCGCTAACACGTTAGCTAATGTGTTAGCACCCACCTACTTGGCGGCCATGTCGACGAAGCGGCTGTAGTGGCCCTGGAAGGCGACGGTGATCGTGGCGGTGGGCCCGTTGCGGTGCTTGGCGACGATGAAGTCCGCCTCCCCCGCGCGGGGGGACTCCTTCTCATAGGCGTCCTCACGGTTGAGCAGGATCACCACGTCGGCGTCCTGCTCCAACGATCCAGACTCCCGCAGGTCGCTCATCATCGGCTTCTTGTCCTGGCGCTGCTCCGGGCCACGGTTCAGCTGCGCGATCGCGATCACCGGCACGTCCAACTCCTTGGCCAGCAACTTCAACGCCCTCGAGAACTCGGCCACCTCCTGCTGGCGGGACTCCACCTTCTTACCCGAACTCATCAGCTGCAGGTAGTCCACGATCACCAACCGCAGGTCCTGCTTCTGCTTGAGCCGCCGACACTTGGCCCGGATCTCCATCATCGACATGTTCGGCGAATCGTCGATGAACATCGGCGCATCGACGATCGACCCCGACTTACGCGCCAACTTCTGCCAATCCGCATCCGACATCGTCCCCGAGCGCATGTGCGCCAACGGCACCTGCGCCTCCGCGCTCATCAACCGCATCACGATCTCATTACGCGCCATCTCCAGGGAGAAGATCACACTGGTCAGGTTGTTGTGGATGCTGGCCGAGCGGGCCAGGTCCAACCCCAACGTCGACTTACCGATCGCCGGCCGTGCGGCGATGATCACCAACTGCCCCCCATGCAACCCATTGGTCAACGCATCCAGATCCGCGAACCCCGTGGGCACCCCCACCATCTGCCCACCATGCGAGGCGATCGCCTCGATCTCGTTCAAGGTTCCATCGAACAAGTCCCGCAACGGGGCGTAATCCTCACTCATCCGCCCCGAGGTCAGGTCATAGACCTCGGCCTGCGCCCGATCCACCAGGTCATACACATCCCCCTCGGCCGCGTACCCCATCTGCACGATCCGCGTGCCCGCGCCCACCATCCGACGCAGCACCGCCCGCTCCGCAACGATCGCCGCGTAGTACGACGCATTGGCCGCCGTCGGCACACTGGACACCAACGTGTGCAGGTACGACGCCCCACCGACCCGCGAGATCTCCCCCGACTTCGTCAACTCCCCAGCCACCATCACCGCATCCGCCGGCTCCCCACGCCCATACAGATCCAGGATCGCGGCATACACCGACGCATGCGCCGGCCGATAGAAATCATCAACCTTCAACGACTCCACCACATCCGCGATCGCATCCTTGCTCAACAACATCGCACCCAACACCGCCGCCTCCGCCGCCATATCCGCAGGCGGCGTGCGGGGGTCGGCCATCGTGTCGACGACCTCGAGGGCGCGGTACTGCGGTTGCGCGGTCATCGTGTTCTCCTCGAGGGTGGCGTGGGGCCGGCGGGGGAGTGGGGCTCGAAGCGGGTGGTCATGCGCTCTCCTTCAATGGAGCGGTGCTGTGCACGAGGCTCATCTGCCCGAGTTCGGCTTCCAGCGTTCTAAGCGCCTCGGCCACGGCCTGGTCCAGCTCCGCCAGGCTGGGCACGGCCCGGGTGGGGGAGTGCGCGCGGCGGGTGATGCCCCACTGGGTGCGGTGGGCTTCCCAGGCGGCGACCAGGTCGCGTTGGCTGGTCCGGTCCTGGCCGGCAAACCAGCGGGTCCGTTCCGCGGCGCGGGTGTGGTACTCGGCTTCACTCAGGGTGCCAAGCCAGGCCTGGTGCAGCTGGTCCTCGCTCAGGGCCCCGACCTGCTGGCGTTCCTCGGCCTTGGCCCGTTTGAACTCCGCCTGCGCCGCGGGGGAGAGGTCCTGGTAGCGCAGGGTCCAGGTCGCCCGCCGGCGGGCCTGCTCAGCCTCAGGAAGTCGCGCCCACCAGGCCTGGGCGCCGAGCAGTCGGGCGGTCAACCCTCGCCGGTGGGCGGTGTCTCGTTGCCGGATCCACCGACCCCGCCCGGCTCGGACCTCGGCGTAGGCGGCCCGCTCGGCCCCGATCTCCTGCTGGCGCTGCTGGTGGGTTTCCTCGGCCTGCGTGCGGGTGGCGTGGGTGGCGTCCTGCAGGGGTCGGGCGGTCCAGGTGCCGTGCTCGTCGCAGACCGCCAACCCGTGGGAGGCCAGCCGGCTCAGCTCATCGAGCACCGCCCGGGACTGCCTGCTGCTCAGCGAACCCGCTTCATCGGTCCAGCCTGCCAGGGAGGCGGCCTCGTGGGGGAGCAGAGAGGTGTCCGAGGTGGCTAGAGCCGACCACAGGTGCCACACCCGGGGACCCAGCAGAGCAGCAGTCGGCAGGTGGTGAGGGCTCTGGGCAGGCTGGGGTGTGAAAGATCTAGGTGGTAAAGAATGCGGCACACCACCCCGCAGCTCCCCAGTCAGCGCCTGCGGGTCAGGCAGGGTGACGTGGTGGCTGCGGGCCACCTGGTCGGGGCTGTGCGCGTCGAACGTGGCCCGCACCACCAGCCACCGGTCCTCGTGCAGCTGGCGCAACGCCCCGGCCACCGTGGGCCGGCTCAACCCGGTGTCTTCCACCAGGTCTCGCTGCGGGCAGGGCACCGTGTCCACCCCGGTGCGGACCATGCGGTCCAACAGCACCTCAAGCACCCGGCGCAGGGTGTGCCGGCGGGGATCCGGGTACCGGCGCGTCCACACAGTCAGGAACCCGGTGCGCACTGCAGCGATTCGGTCCAGCAGTGCCGGATCCACCGCCGCCCGGCGCACTGCCGGTGGGGTGGTGCTGACATCCAGCACCGCCCGGTTCCACACCACCGCCTGCCACCACCGCCGCCCCTGGCCGCGGGCCTTGCCCATCGCCTTCGGGTGGGCCCGGCTGATCGCCAACCACGCCTGGTCCTCGGTCCACCCCGCGGCCACCATCTGCCACGTGGCGGTGGACTCCACCGCCGACCGGGTGCGATCCGCCCACCCCGCGACCTGGGCCGGTGGAACCCCAGTGGCCAAGTAGTCCGCCCAATCCGCGGGCAGCCCCCGACGGCGCCCGACACTGGGATTGGCCAACGCCAACAGCGACGACACCGGCCGCGGAGTCGCGGTCGGTTCCGTCGGGTGTTGGGGGAGTCCGGCCAGCGCACGGGTGAGGGCCCGGGCAGCAGTCGGCAGCCGGCGGGGCAGTGGGGGAGTGGCCCCCGACCGGTGCGGGGCGCTCAACGGGCGCACCGTGGACCGGACGTCGATCCCGGTCACCGGAGCCCGATGCACGCGGCGCAGCTGGGCGCAGAACGCCTCCAGCGCGGCCTGCGCGTCACCGGCGACGACGAACACGTGCGCATGCCCCCGGCGCCCAGAAAGCCGCACCACCTGCCACAGGTCACGCTCCACACACCACGCCACCAGCTCGGCCACCACCGGGTCGCCATCGGTCAGGTCCACATCAACCACAGCCACACCCGGGCGCAGCCGGCCGAACACGGTCGCCACCCGGCCGCGGCCCACCAGGGCCAGCGCATCAGTCAGCGACCCGGCACGCACCCGAGGGACCAGCTGATTGCCCTCATCGAGGGCCTGCCACCGGGCCGGTTGGAACAACAGCTCGTCGATGGTGAACGCCGCCGCAGCGGCCCTGGACACCGAAGAACCACTCCCGGCGTCCGTGACATGGGTATGCGGGCATGCCGCGACACGCGCGTCAGGCGCGTTCGCGTGACACCCACACAGGTGGGGTGCTACTTTCACTCCTAGCGTCTAGTGAAACCGCATCTGCCCTGCTCCGCCAAGAACTCGGGTAGTGCGGTTTTCGCTTTCCCCGGGCCGGTTGGCCCAGGTCTGGCCGCGAGACTCCTCGGCCAACTCTTAGGTCGGATTCTGGCGGTCGAACGCCAGCTGTCCGGGCATGTTGACCGTGCGACCTCCGCTGTGGACGGCCAGTGGACACCGATTGACTGCGGTTCCTTCGTGATGGGCATATGGCAGTGGACTTGTGGTGGCTGCGCCCGGCGTGTCGCATCCAGGTGCCGCTGGCTCCTGCGTTCCTTGCCGGCACACACGGCAGCAGGGGCATACCGTGGGTTGGATTCGCGGCCTGGAGTGGACACGCGATGGACTGGAAAGCAGTATCTGACCTGCGCTGATAGGTGCGTCAGTGGACTGTTCGTGGTCGTTGCACCCGAAAACACTGGAACGGGCGCGACACATGAAGGAATCTCCCAGTCATCTCGGCCCAACGCGCCTAGGCTTCCGTTATGGCGATCGAACTCCTGACGGTGACACAAGCCGCCAAAGTCCTCGGTCGTGATCCGTCGGGACTGCACAAGACCATCAAGAGCGGGCACTACCTGAAGCATGAGGACGGCCGTGTCATCCTCGTCGACGGTCGCTTGGTGACGTCCCTGGAGGACCTCGTCGCGGTGGCTGAGGCTGCTCGCGCCAGTGCCGAAGCCGCAGATCGGGTAGCGCGCGCAGCTCAGGATCAGGTCGAAGTGCTCAACCTCGAGTTCGGTGAGTTCAAGGCGCGCTCGAGCAACCAACTCTCGGCTGTTGTCGACGCCCACGAGGCAGTTGCGCGGGCCATGCGGGAGCTCGCCCCCCGCATGTAGAGGCGTGCCGAGTGCCGCCTCACGGTCGACACGCATCCAACGCGTGGATACCGCGCGAGGCACCCGATTGCACCCCCAGCCCCCCCAGCAGTACCTTGTCTCGGATTCATGTGCGCGGTGGTTGCCCCCTGGACTTCCGGCCGAGCCGCGCGCTCGGCCCTCTCTCCGCTCGCAGGACGCGCGTGCCCGAAATCGGCGTCCAGGCTCATCAGGGTGCACGGGAGTCACTATATGCAGCGGCTTACTGCCCCTGTCAAGGGACCCAATGACCGTGCCCGTTGCATCCGACAGGCGAGGCTTCGCGTACGCATGGGGATCTCGACGGATGCGGGAGCCATTCAGGTGCTATCCCGGATGTCCGGACTGAGCCCGGCGCCACGGAGCGCGCGGACCGCCAGTCGCGTCCAGCCAGGGGCTAGTATCAAGGCGTATAAAGACTATAAAGGAGTGCAAAGGTGGCCGGGAACCCTTTCAAGCCCACCGCGGGCGCCACACCGCCGCTGCTGGTCGGGCGGGATGACACGCTCGAGGAATTCGCGGAGTCCCTTGATGATGGTCCGGGGGCACCAGCCCGGCTGGCATTGTTCACTGGGCCGCGGGGGATCGGCAAGACGGTGATGCTCACCGAGGTCGCTGACCATGCATTGCGCCGGGGGTGGGTGAGCCTTTCCGAGACCGCGACGCCGGGGATGATCGATCGGTTGACCCAGGCGGCGAGCGCTGCACTGCATGGGCTGGACCCGGCGACCGTGCCAGGGCGCTCGATCACTGGCGGCACTCTTCCGATCGTCGGGGGAGGGTTGAGCGTCTCCGCGCCTCCCGTGCTGTCCGTGGCGTGGCGCACCGAGGTCGGCCGTCTGCTCGATGCGCTGGAACGTCACGACACCGGGCTGCTGATCACCGTCGATGAGGTGCATCGCGCCGCCCGTTCGGACCTGCGCGACTTGGCCGCCACGGTTCAGCACCTGATCCGAGAGGACCGCAACGTGGCCCTTGCCCTGGCAGGTCTACCCTCGGCCATCTCGGACCTGCTCAACGACGACGTCCTGACGTTCCTGCGCCGAGCGACCCCGTTCCCCCTGGAGGATGTGCCCCTGGATGCGGTCCGCGCTGCGCTGCACACCACGATCACCGATCAGGGCCGCACCATCACCGACCAGGCATTGACTGCGGCCGCGAATGCGACCGGCGGCTACCCGTTCATGATTCAGCTGGTCGGGTATCACATATGGCGCAAGGCCACCGGGACCTCTATCGATCTCGACGCGGTGCAGGCCGGAATCCCCGCCGCCCGAAAACGCCTGGGCTCCACCGTCCACGCCACCGCCCTGGCCGACCTCTCCGCAGTCGACCGCACCTACTTGCTGGCTATGTCCCACGACGACGACCAATCCTCCACCTCCGAGATCGCGGCCCGGATGCGCGAGACCCGCGCCTACGCCAACGTCTACCGCACCCGCCTCATCGAGGCTGGGATCATCCAGGCCACCGGCCACGGATACGTCGACTTCGCGATCCCGTACCTGCGCGAGTATCTGCGCGAACACGCCGCACACCACGAACTGGACAGACGGCACCGATAGCGAGTCCCTGACACCTCAGCCGTAGGCGACCACCGGGGGCCCTCCGGGACCAACGCAGATGGCCCAACCACTGCCCGCGGCCCCCTGACACCCAGCGGTGGTCCTCGGCGCACGCCGGGGACTGGTCCACCCTGGCGTTAAGCCGCAAGTCCCAGGCCAGGCGTCAGCGATGCCAAACTCGGCTTGACCAGGCGGTGCCGTTGCTCGTCGAGGCGGCGCCGGTAGGCGGTCACACCCTGCTCACCCAACGCGGGGGCGTAGGCCACCGGGTCGAGGGTGAAGAAATCGCAGTCGCCATCGAACTGGAAGCTGATTATCCAATCGACCAGCCGCGGGCCCGGGGGGGCAGGCGCGGGCCCGCGGCCTGCGGGTGCAGGGCCAGCAGGTCTCGGCAGGCCGCGCCGATGATCCCGCTGGAGTCATCGGCGCGCATCACGACCTTCACCGCGGAGGCGATCGCCCGCTGGGTGACGTCCAGCACGATCCCCGGGTCCTCACGCAAGGCCGCGTCGCGCAGCAGGCTCACCGCGGTGTGCATCTGCGCCCCGTGGGCGTTCGCGGCCCGCCGGTGGTGCAGATCGGTGCGGGTGCGGATCAGGGGAAGGACCTCATCAGCCAGGGCACTCATCCCCACCATTCTCCCACCACATCCTTCCCGCGTGGCGGTGTCGACATCCGGGGCGGGTCCTGTCGGGTACCCTCGCCGGGAACTGGGAGACTGCGCCTGTGAGGGTGGTGCCTGGTGACGACCCGTGCGGGCAGGACCTGACCGTGGTGCGCACCGCCGTGGGCACTGGTGTCGGTGGGGGGCCTCTGTGCTCTGTGCCGGGCTGTGAGCGGGAGGCCTTCTGCCGCGGTTGGTGCTCTCTGCACTACCACCGGGTGCGGCGCACCGGCGACGTGGGACCCGCGCAACCCCTGATCCGCCTACCGGCGGAGGCTGAGTGCGCGGTGGTGGGCTGTGGGCAGGCTGCCGTGACCCGGGGGTTCTGCCCGAAGCACTACCAACGGTGGCGGCGCAGCGGGGACCCGGGACCGGCCGGGCGCCTGCCCCGCGCACAGGACCACGAATGCCCCGTCGAAGGCTGCGACAAGGCGCAGTTCGCCGTGGGGCTGTGCAAGAACCACTACCAGCAGATGCGCAGCCACAACCCCGACGCGGTGCGGTGCGACGTGCAGGGCTGTGACCGGGCGGCCGAAACCCGTGGCTGGTGCTTGATGCACTATCACCGGTGGTTACGTACCGGGGACCCGGGCCCAGCGCTGCCGTTGCGTTAGCCGGCACGGTGTGACGAGGTCCCCAGGCCACTGTGGGGGGCGGGGGTGACTGGGCCCTGCGGAAGCCATGGTTCACCCCTGCCGGCCGTTGACGTGAGCACCGCAACTGCCGATCGGGTGCGGGATCCCGCACGGGCAGCGGCTTAGGCGTGGTCACGGATCCGGGACCAAGGTCCCGGGTCGGGGCCATCGGGTGGGGGAAGGATGGGAGGGCGGTCGCCAGTGTGGCGATCCTCGTGAACGGGGAGATCAGAGAACTGATGAAGAAGATCGCATCCATCGCGGTTGCCGCAATGCTGCTCGCGGGTACCGCTGGGGTCGCTCACGCCAGCCCCCCGCAGCTCGGGGCCGCCACGACGTCGGTGTCCCAGGCGGTCAAGGCCAAGAAGTACCCGAACTGCAAAGCCCTGAACCGGGTCTACAAGGGTGGGGTGGCCAAGACCAAGACGGCGAAGAACACCAAGACGGTCCATGGCAAGAAGGTCCGTGCGGCCAGCTCCTACCGACCCAAGGTGTCGGCCACGGTGTACCACCTGAACAAGGGGCTTGACCGGGACAAGGACAAGATCGCCTGCGAGCGGTGAATCCCACAGCGACCCTCGTGCCCATGCCCCCACCAGTGGGCCCGCGCCGGGCCCGCACCGCGGCATCGCGTCGAACCTGGGTGCTGTGGTGAGTAGCCAGACGCCGGCGGGTTGGTACCCACCGGATCCGACCCGCCCCGGTGAGCTTCGCTACTGGGACGGCACCCAGTGGACCGAGCAGACCACCGTCCAAGGCCCACCACCAGCGAACGGGGTGCCGGGGTGGATCGTGTCGTGGCCGGCGATCGTGATCGGGTTCGTCCTGTGTCTGGTCCCGGGCCTGGTGCTGCTGTGGGTGCGCCCGGGGACCTCGACCCGGGTCAAGGGCACCCTGTCCGCCGCGGTGGTCGGCGCCACGATGCTCCTGGTGGCGCTCACCCCGCCGACCGAACCCTCCGCGGACCTCACCGCCGTCGCAGGGCCGGTGACCGCCCAGTCCACGCCGGCGGCACCAGCCCCCGCGACCACGCCCGCGTCACCGACCCCGTCACCGGCGGCCACGACCAGCACCCCGAGTGCCACACCCAGCAGCAAGGCCAGCACCACACCCATTCCATCGGTGGCCCGCGCGACCACGGAGCCGACCGTCGGGGCGGCGATCCTGGCCGTGGAGACGCTGAAGGTCAAGGGTCGGGCACCCAAGACCGGGTATGACCGGGCCCAGTTCGGGTCCGGGTGGGTCGATGTGGACCGCAACGGCTGCGACAGTCGCAACGACCAGCTCAAATCCACGCTCTCAGACCGGGACATGTCCGGGTCGTGCAAGGTCCTGGCCGGGACCCTGGCCGACCCCTACACCGACACCACGATCCGTTTCGAGTACGGCGGGGCCAGCGAGGTCGACCTCGACCACCTGGTGGCCCTGTCCGACGCGTGGCAGAAGGGCGCTGCGGCGTGGCCGTTCGCCAAGCGGGTCGCGTTCGCCAACGACCCGCTGAACCTGCAACCCACCTCCGCCAGCGCGAACCGGCAGAAGGGCGACGGGGACGCCGCGACCTGGCTGCCCTCGAATAAGGGCTACCGCTGCACCTACGTGGCCCGCCAAGCCGCGGTGAAGACCAAGTACAAGGTGTCGGTCACCGCCGCGGAGCGCGACGCCATGCTCCGGGTCCTCGCCGGATGCCCCGATCTGGAACTGCCGGCACCAGGGCCGCAACCCACGATCGCGTCGAACACCGGTGGGAAGGCCCCGGCAAGCACCCCGAAACCCGCCAAGAAGCCTGCACCCCAGCCGAGCAAGTCGAGCACCTCACGACCCACCGCCACGCTCGACCCGCAGTTCCGGACCTGTGGGGAGGCCAACGACGCCGGCTACGGCCCCTACTCCCAGGGCAGCGACCCCGAGTACGACTGGTACCAAGACCGAGACAAGGACGGCCTGGTCTGCGAACGCTGACCGCACCGCCCACAGCGTGAGTAGGGGGCCCGCTCGCCCGCAGTATCGCTCGGTGGGCCGACCTAGACAGGCTCGGTGCACCACGCCATCAGCAGGAGGCCCCGCAGCGCGCCGGGGGAGCGCGTTGCGGGGCCTCGATGAGCCCGGTGCGCCCAGTCGCGTGGACGACTGGACCCCGTCGGGCACACGGTAGGGACCGGGCAGTTGACCGGTCAATAGGCCCGGGGGTATCAGCATCCACGCCGCCCGTACGCCGGCCCCGTCGGGTCGTGGTGTGACGGAACGTCGCGAATCGTCGGCGCAACGCTGGTCACCGCGCGCCCTGCGGCGCGGTCCAGCGTCGTCCCTCACCCGGTGATCGGCCCGCCCGGCTGCCGGCCCCGGAGGAATCGGCCGAGGACGATGGCCATCATTGGCGTACCAGCCCGTCGGATGGCGGTGCCCTGTCGCGGAGGTGTGCAGTGGTCGGGTCGAAGTGGTCCTTGTGGTCCGAGGGGTCCCTGTTGAGTATCGGATCCCAGGGTTCGGTGCTCAGCATCGGATCGGTGGGATCGGCGCTGAGTATCGGGTCGGTCGGGTCCGTCGGATCGGCGTTCAGCATCGGTTCGGCGACGGCCGCCGGCTCGCTGATGTCGTGGTGGTCGCTCGGGTCGGTGATGAGTGCCCGGGGCGTGGGAGGGGTGATGGGCTACCGAGGCTCGGGCGCACGACGGCCGGTGGTGCGGGCTGCCGTCCTCGGCGGATGCGCGGCCGCGACGGTGGGCGCAGCCCTGCTGGCCAGCGCAAGCGGGCCTTCAGCGTCGGCGGCAGGAACGTCCAGCGACTGACTGGCCCGACGCCAGGGCCCCGGTAATGGGCCCGGGCGCGGTA
>JBAVKQ010000304.1:0-4415 GCA_049688395.1 Candidatus Nanopelagicales bacterium | reverse complement strand
CGGTGCTCGACGCGGGCCGACCCACCCGTGGGCCAAGATGGTCCCCGTGCCCCGGTCCGCCCGATCCAACCCGCGCCCGACTCCGGGCACGACCCCACCACGCTGGGTGATCTATCTGGCGGTGTTCGTCGGCGGGATGCTCGGCGGCACCACCCGCTACCTGGTCTCCCTGGCTCTGCCGGCGCAGGTCGGCCATGTGCCCTGGGGGATCTTCGCGGTGAACCTGGTCGGGGCGTTCCTCATGGGCCTGCTGCTGACCGGCTGGATCCGTCGGGGTCATGTCGCCCATCCGTGGCGGCCGTTCCTGGCCACCGGGATCCTCGGGGCGTTCACGACCTGGTCGACGTTCATGGCCGACACGTACGGGCTGATCGTCTCCCGCGGCGCGCTGGTCGGCGCCGGGTACGTCCTCGGTGCGACCGTGCTCGGAGTCGCGGCGGCCGCTGCGGGCTGGTGGACCGCGCACCGGGTCGTGCCGGCGCGCGTGCCGATGGAGCGGTGAGCGGGGTGCTGGCCGAGCTGAGCTCGCTGCACCTCGTGGGCGTGGCCCTGGGTGCCGGCCTCGGGGCGGTGTGTCGGGCGGCCGTCGACCGCGGCGTCGTGGCCAGGCTCGGGGCCACCCGACTGCCCTGGGCCACGCTGGCGGTCAACGTGCTCGGATCGCTGCTGTTGGGCCTCGCGCTGGGCTGGTCGGCCGGGGCAGCGTGCGAGTCGGCGGCCACGATCGAGCTGATCGTCGGCACCGGGTTCGCCGGCGGGCTGACCACCTACAGCACGTTCTCCAACGAGTCGTTCCAGCTGCTGCGCGAGGGCAAGCCACGCGACGCCGTGGGCTACGGCGCGCTGACCATCGGCCTGGCGTTGGCTGCCCTGACTTTCGGGATCGCCGTCGGCTCCCGGCTCAGCGGGTGATCGGTGCGGCGTACTGCCCCGCGGGCAAGGTCAGGACGTCGGTGCGACTGCCGTCGGACAAGGTGATCCGCTCCACGGTCGTCGGCGGGTTGGCCGGCTCGGTGTCGTCGGACTCCTCGGTGGGCGGTTGCGGGATCCGCTGCAGGTAGAGGAAGCGCCCGTCGGCCGAGCAGCCCACCACGGAGTCCTCGGCCGACCAGGTGATGTCGGCGATGGGGGAGGGCCCCACGACGATGGCGGTCTGCGTGTCCTGCGCGCTGAAGCCGAGCACCGAATCCGCCCCGATCGGGCACAGCGGGGCCCAGCCGGCCGGCGAGGTGCCCACCGGCGTGGTCGACCCTTCGCCGATGTCCAGGCGGAGCACGTCGGCGGGAGGTCCCTGCTCGGACTCGGTGTCCACAGGCCGGGTCACCAGCAGCACCTCGTCAGCCGAGCCGGTTCCGAGCATCATGTTCAGGTCGGGGAAGGGGCCGAGCTCGGCCAGCGTCGAGCCATCGCTCAGTGACGAGACCAGCACCGAGCCCTCGGGTGGGCCATCCCCGGTCACTGGGTCCCGACCCAGTTCGGTGGTGCGGGCCAACCGCTGGTCGTCGAGCACGGAGCACACGCTGTAGGTCAGGCCCTCGCCGCCGCACCAGCCCTGCGCCGCGAGTTCGTTGCGGACCTGGCCGGACTCGTACACCTGCAGCGCGGTGGTCCAGTAGTCGGCGAACGTGCCGGTCACGACGGTCGGACCGAGGCCGTCGACGATCCCGGGGAAGTCCGCGTCCGCGGCCGCTTCGCTGAGCAGGGTGCTGGCTGCCGCCAGAGTGCCGTCGGGCTGGATCGGATGGGCCTGGAGTGTCAGGGTGCCGGCCTCGATGTCCCAGTTCGAGACATACATCGTGCCGTTGCCCCCGAGGACGCTGGTCGTGGCCGTGGCGCTGGCCATCGGTTGGTCATCGCCCGAGGACCCGCACCCGGACAGCAGGAGCAGGCCGGTCGCCAGACCAACCCCCCGGGACCACGTGGACCTGCTCATGTCGACCCCCTTCGTCGCGCCCACGATGGACCCTCGGGGGCACGTTCGTCCAGTACGCCGCGCAGCGGTGCCGATCCGTTGCCCCGGTGATAGCGTGGCGGCAACCACGACAGGGGAGCGCGCGAGCGCTGAGAGTGCGGCCCAGACCGCAGACCCTCGAACCTGATCCGGATCATGCCGGCGAAGGAAGTCGTCGCCCCCTGGGCGTGGCACCGCACCAGGAGGTTCCATGGCCCCGTCCGTGTCCAGCGCCCAGATCCGTGCCCGCACCTGGCGCACCCTCGACATCGTGACCGTGGGCGTGCTCGCCGTGGTCTCCGGGGTGGTGTTCTGGGCCTGGAACCTGCTCTGGGTGTCCATCGGTCCTGCCTTTGCCGCATTCCCCCCGGCCCAGGCACTGCTCTACGGCGTGTGGCTGGTGCCCGGTGTCCTGGGGATGCTGGTCGTGCGCCGCCGGGGGGCGGCGCTGGCCACCGCGTTCCTGGCCGCGTCGGTGTCGTGGCTGCTCGGTGGCTGGTGGGGGCTCTCGGTGCTCTGGTACGGGGTTCTGCAGGGGCTGGCCCCCGAAGCTGTGTTCGCGGCCGGGCGGTACCGCCGATTCGGTCCGGTGACCGCCGGCCTGGCTGGTGCGGCCGCTGGCGTCGTGCCCGGCCTGCTCGACCCGGTGTTCTGGTACCCGGAGTGGACGACGGCCTGGAAGCTGGCGTTCGTGGTCGCGGCCATGGCCTCCTCGGCGCTCATCGCCGGTCTCGGGTCGTGGGTGCTGGCCGGCCGGCTGGCCCGTACCGGGGTCCTCGACGCGTTCCCGCTGGGCCAGGAGCGCGTGTCGGCGTAGCCGGGGCAGGCAGCGCCAACCATGGCCGGTGCGCGGATCGTGGCTGACGGGTGGGCCCATGCCTACCCGGGCAGCACTGAGCATGTGCTTGCCAACGTCTCGCTGAGCATCGACCCGGGGGAACTGGTCGTGCTGATGGGTGCCTCCGGCTCGGGGAAGTCCACCCTGCTCGCAGCCCTGTCCGGGACGCTGTCCGACGGTGGCGGGCTCGGGCGGCTCGAGGTGACCCGCGCCTCGGGTGGTGGCCCCGGTGGCGTTGGCGGTGCGCGTGGAGGCACTGCGCGGATCGGGCTGGTCCAGCAGGAGCCCGAGGCCAACATCGTGATGCAGCGCGTCGGCGACGACGTGGCGTTCCCATTGGAGAACGTTGCGCTGCCGGCCGACCGGATCTGGCCGCGGGTCGGTGCCGCGCTGGCCGAGGTCGGCCTCGAGGTCGGGTGGGACCGATCGACTGCTCAGCTCAGCGGAGGTCAGCAGCAGCTGCTGGCGGTCGCCGGGGCGGGCGTGGCCGGTCCGGACCTGCTGCTCCTCGACGAGCCGACTGCCAACCTCGACCCGTCCGCGGCTGCGGCTGTGCGCGACGCCGTGGTGGCGGTGCGTGCGACCGCCGGCACCACCGTGCTGGTCATCGAGCACCGCGTGGAGCCGTGGCTCGCGCAGGCCGATCGGGTGCTGCTGGTCGAGGGTGGCACGGTCCTGGACCTCACTCCGGCCGCCCTGCGCAGGCACCTGGCCGCCCGCCCGGAGTCGGCCGCCCGGGTCTGGCTCGATCGCGACCACCTGCCCGCACGGCCGCCGCTGGGTGCCTGCGGCCATGAGGTGCTGGTCGCCGCGGACGTGGCCCTCGAGGGACGACTGCCACCCACCAGCCTGGTCGCGCATGCCGGTGAGGTGGTCGCGCTGACCGGCGCTCCGGGCACTGGGAAGTCCACGCTGCTCGCGGCCCTGGCCGGCCTGCTGGAGCCCAGCAGGGGAACGGTCCGTCTGCCTGCTGGCCCGGGTCCCGCGCCCGGCGCTCCGTGGCACTGGCCGGCCGACGAGGTCGCTGCCGCGTTCGGGGTGGTCTTCCAGAACCCCGAGCACCAGTTCGTGACCGGGCGGGTCCTCGACGAGGTGCACCACGGGTTGGTCGGGGCCGGCGTCCATGAGCCGGCCGCGTCCATTCGTGCGCAGGACATGCTCGACCGGCTGCACCTGAGCGAGCTGGCCGAACGCAACCCGTTCACGCTGTCCGGCGGTGAGCAGCGCCGCCTGAGCGTGGGCACCGCCCTGGCCCTGGACCCGGGGATCCTGCTGCTCGACGAGCCGACCTTCGGCCAGGACCCGACGACCTGGGCGCAGGTCGTCGGCATCATCGCCGACCATCGGGATGCCGGTGGAACGGTGGTGCTGGCCACCCATGATCCCGCGCTGGTCCGCGCGCTGGGCGCCCGCGAGGTCCGGCTGGAGCCGCAGTCGGGGCCGGCCGTCCGCGAGCGGGGAACCGGGCCGGCGACGGGTCCGGGATCGATCGGAGGTCTGCGCCGGCTGGACCCGCTCGCGCTGGTCGGCGGCGCGATGCTGCTCAGCGCGGCCGGGCTGGTCTCCAGGTCGGTCTCGCTGAACCTGGCGCTGGCCGCCGTGGCCGTGCTCGTCGCGCTGCTCGGC
>JBAVKQ010000303.1:0-15390 GCA_049688395.1 Candidatus Nanopelagicales bacterium | reverse complement strand
GTGGCGGCGGCGCGGCGAAGAAGGCCGGGGCGCCCAAGCGCGGCGGCAGCAAGAAGGCCGGCGGCGGCGCGACCGGCGACTCACTGGCCGCCCCGATGCAGGGCACGATCGTCAAGATCGCCGTGCAGGAGGGGCAGACGGTGGCCGCTGGCGACCTGGTCGTCGTCCTCGAGGCGATGAAGATGGAGCAGCCGTTGAACGCGCACAAGGCAGGCGTGATCAGCGCGCTGACCGCGGAGATCGGCTCGACCGTGCCGACCGGGACGGTGCTCTGCGAGATCAAAGACGCGTAGGGCGTTCGGCGATGGGGCGGGCCGGACCTGCGCCGTGCTGATCGTGCGGCTGGCTGACCTGGCCGAGGTGCGCGGGTTGCAGGCTGCTGTCCTGCGCCCGAACGGACCCCTGCCCGCCGACCGGCCGGTCCCGGACGACGCGGTGCATGTGGGGGCGTTCGAGGGCCTGGCAGCGGTGGGGGCGGCCTCGGTGGTGGCCGCGCCGTGGCCCGGTCCCGAAGTCCTGGCGGGGCCGACCTGGCAGTTGCGCAGCATGGCCGTGCGGGCCGATCGGCGGGGGTCGGGGGTGGGGCGTCAGGTACTGGACCTGGCGGTGGCCACGGCATTCGACCGTGGGGCTGCGTCGATGTGGGCCGGAGCGCGGCTCGAGGCGCTGGGCTTCTACACGTGCGCGGGTTGGACTGTGGTGGGTCCGCGATGGGCCAAGCCCGGCGTCGGCCCGCACCGGTGGGTGACCCGCACTGGTGCGCCCCGTGGTGACGCTGCGCGCTGAGCAGACCGGCGCCCCATGCTCGGCGCGCGCCGCGTCGGTGCGCCGCCTCACCCGTGCTGGGGGGCGAAGGGACGCAGGTCCTCGCCGCCGGGATGCACGACCACGCAGGACGACTCCGCAACCTCGATCCACGCCCCGGGCAGGTCGCCCAACGGTTCGGAGACGATCAGGCGGCTGTCGTCGGAGAAGTCGTGCAGGACGGGATTGTCCGGGTACCTCTGGCGCAGGAGGGCCACGTCGGCGCTGTGGAACAGCGAGCGCGAAACACCTTCGCTGGAGTAGCGCAACGCCCAGACCCGCTCCCCATCGGTGGTGGCCACCGTCATCTGGATCGGGTGCTCGACACCGTGCCGGTGGCCGGTGTCCTCGATTAGGCCGACCGCCTTCTCCACAGCATCGATCGGGTCATCGGCCAGGCCCATCGTCAGGGCGAGGTAGAAGAAGACCTCGGAGTCCGTCGATCCCTCGATCAGGTGGTATAGCGAGGGGTCGACGGCGAAGGCCAAGTCGCGCTTCACGGTCGCGAAGTCCCGGATCAGTCCATTGTGCATCCAGAGCCAGTTCTCGTACCGGAAGGGATGGCAGTTGCTCTCCTGGATGGGACCTCCGGTGGCAGCGCGCACATGCGCGAAGGCCAGGGGTGAGACCAGATGCCGGGCGAGATCGGCCAAATTGCGGTTGTTCCAGGCCGGTTCGGTGCTGTGGAAGGTGCCGGGAGTGTCGGCCACGCCGTACCAGCCGAGACCGAATCCGTCGCCGTTGGTGGTCTCGGCGCCCATCCTCGAGTGCAGGCTCTGGTAGATCAGGGAGTGTCTCGGGGTCAGGAGCAGCTCCCCCAACGGGATAGGTGATCCGCAGTACGCCATCCAACGACACATGTGCCCTCCCTTGCCCGGGCCCGGCGCTGACTGCCGGGCGGCCCCTGCCTATCAGTGGGAGTGGGGCAGTTGCTCGGCGGGCAGCCGGTTCTGGCAGCCAGCACCGCGCCGCGCCACCGCGCTGGACAGCACCACCGCGCCGGACAGCACGACTCGGCTGACAGCGCGCCGGACCTGCCCTCGGCCGGCGTGGCAGCACTGCGACAGACGGCGCTGCGGTGGTCGACGGCTTCATCCACAGATCATCGGGGCGAGGCAGTGCATGTCAGGGCACTGTTGTAACGTGAGGCATGTCGAACACCAGTTCGAATTAGGGGATGGGGGAGAAACACCGTGAACACGACTCTCGATGCGGGCCCACGCGGAGCGGCCGACAGCAGGACGCTGGGCGCGCTGGGCGATGCGGACCCGCAGGTGGCCGACGCTTGGTGGGCCCTGGCGCGTCTGGCGGCGGCGGATTGCCCACCGATGGGACTTGCTGCCGGGGAGCGCCCGCTGGCCGATGTGGAGGTGCTCGCGGGAATGCTCGCGGCCACGGAGTACACGCTGGCGATCCGCATGCACGCGGCAGCCTCGGCAGGGAGCCTGCCGCTGGTCGGGCCCGGGGAGGTGCTGGCTGCGCGCGGATGGTCGGCGTTGGTAGCTCGTCGGCTTTCCCGGGCCGGAGCACTGGTCGCCGACCATCCCTCGGCCGCAGCCCCATGGCGGGCGGGGACGATCACCTCGGAGCACGTGGACGCGGTTGCCCGGCGGGCCGACCGGTTCACGCCGGAAGAGCTGGCGGCGGTGATCGCCGCGTTGGAGCCGCATTGGGGCATCTGGTCGCCGCCGGCGATCTCACCCGGTTCGTCCGGGCCGCCGAGCGGATGCTGCATCCCCCACCGGACCCCACGCCGCAGGAGTCCGACGCACACTCCGCTCGAGCGCTGTCGTTCGCGCTTACCGGCGATTCGGTGATCATCTCCGGCGAGTTGCCGCGCCTCGAGGGTGAGTTGGTGGTCGCGGCTATCGATGCCTTCGCGGAGCGGCTGCGCTCAGCGGCAGATCACGTTCCGGCGGCGGCGCGGCGAGCCGATGCACTCGTCGAACTGGTCAATGCCGCACACGCGTCGGGCAGCCTTCCCACCCGGGGAGGGCTGCCGGTCTCGGTCACCGTGACCCTGGAACACTGCGCGTCCGGCGATCCGCTGTGGACGACGGCCCGAGGCCATCTGTTGACCGAGGCGCAGGCGCGGTGGGCGGCCTGCGACACTGCGCTCACGCCGCTTCTCGTGGCGCCGAGGCAGGGCGCTGCCGACGAGGTGAGTGACGAGGTACCGGGGACCCGACCTGCGGCGCGCCTGGCAGCGCTGGCCGCGGTGATGTTCACCAGCCTGGAACCGTTGGCGGTGGGGCGCACCCAGCGGGCAGCGACTCCTGCCCAACGGCGTGTCCTGGCCGTCAGGGATGGCGGCTGCATCATTCCCGGCTGCCAAGTGCCGGCCGAGGCGTGCCAGACCCATCATGTTCAGGAATGGTCCGAGGGCGGGCCGACCGACCTGGCCAATCTGGCGCTGCTCTGCTGGGCACATCATCGCCAGGTGGACCTGAGGATGTGGACCATCGCACCTGCCTCGTCCACGCGGCCGATTCGCAGCCCCGATCCGAACGCGCCACCGGGCACGCCCTGGCCCGGGAACAGCGGCTCGCCATGGGTCGTCACCCGGACGCCACGAACGCGGTGGCGGCTGTGAGTTGGTCACGGGCCAGCGTCGCGGAGCAGGTTGCGGCGCAGGCCGTCGATCGTCTCGTCGCTCAGGCGCAGGCCCTTGGCAACATAACTCTCGACCGACCCGAAGTTGTGGCGCACCTCGTCGAAGGCTGCCTCCAGGTAGTCGGGGGTGACACCCAGCACCGGTCCGAGCAGCGCAGGGTCGCCACCGGCCGCCTGGAACTGATCCAGGATCGGCGCCAGGACGGGCAGCATCATGTCGTTGGTGCGCAGGTAGTCGGTCAGGACGTCCTCGTCGCTGACGCCGAGCAGAAGGAGCAGGACCGCTGCGGCCCACCCAGTGCGGTCCTTGCCCGCGGTGCAGTGCACCAGCGCCGGATGGGCGTGCGGCGCTGCCAGGTCACGGAACAGGGCCCGGTACCCGCGTCGGGCGCTGGGCAGCATGACGATCTCGCGGTAGGCCTTGTGGAACAGGGCCCCGACCCCACCCCCGCGCAGGGTCTGGGTGGCCGACGGCGGATCGGCCAGCAGAGCCTTCAGGTGGGCCGGGATCGCCATCGTGGAGTCGGCCAGGACGTCCAGTGCTCGGTAGCCGGCGCCCATGGGCAGCACGTCGGGAGCGGCCAACCGTTCGGAGGCGGTCCGCAGGTCGAACACAGTGCGGATTCCGAGGTCGACGAACCTCGACAGGTCCGGCTCGGCCAGGCGGCTCAGGTCCGTCGACCGGTAGACCCGCCCCGGGGCCACCCGGGCGCCGCCGGGCACGCGCCAGCCGCCCAGATCTCGCAGGTTGGCCACGGTCCTCAGGCCCAGCCCGACACCTGCGTTCACCCGGTCCTCGGTCACCTGATCCTCGCTCACCGGCAGATCCTGTCAGTCGAAGGCCCGCAGCCGACGCGCCGCCTCGGCGATGGATCCGGTCAGCGACGGGTACACCGTGAACGTGGCCGCCAGCTCATCGACGGTCATCCGCGCCTCGACCGCCAGCGCGAGGCCGAACACCAGCTCGGAGGCCTTGGGCGCCACCACCACCCCACCGATCACGATCCGGGTGCCCCGCCGGCAGATCACCTTCACGAAGCCCTCGGTCATCCCCTGCATCTTGGCCCGCGCGTTGGTCGCCAGCGGCAGGGTCACGACCTCGGCGTTGATCCGCCCGGAATCGACATCGGCCTGGCTGTAGCCGACCGTGGCGATCTCGGGGTCGGTGAAGACGTTCGAGCTTACGGTGCGCAGGTCCAGGGGCGCGACCGCGGCGCCGAGGGCATGCCACATCGCGATCCGCCCCTGCATCGCCGCCACCGAGGCCAGCAGGAACACACCGGTGCAGTCCCCGGCCGCGTAGACCCCGCGCGCCGAGGTCCGCGACACGCGATCGACCTCGATCGACCCGGCCGTCGTGGTGCGCACGCCTGCCGCAGCCAGCCCGAGGCCCTCGGTGTTGGGCACGGACCCGACCGCCATCAGGCAGTGCGAGCCCGCCACGGTGCGCCCGTCGGCCAGGGTCACCAGCACGCCGTCGCCGGTGCGGGTGGCCGCCTGTGCGCGCGAGCGCCGCAGCACCGTCATCCCGCGCCGCTCGAAGACGTCCTCGAGCACCTGCGCGGCGTCCGGGTCCTCCCCGGGCAGCACACGATCGCGACTGGACACCAGGGTCACTTGCGAGCCCAACGCCTGATAGGCGCACGCGAACTCCGCACCCGTGACTCCCGAACCGACCACGACCAACGCCTCGGGTACCTCCCCCAGGTCGTAGACCTGCTCCCAGGACAGGATCCGTTCCCCGTCGGGGACGGCGGTGTCGAGCACCCGCGGGCGGGCCCCGGTGGCCACCAGGATCGCGTCCGCGTCGATGCGTTCCTGACCCCCTCCGGCCAGGTCCGCCACCACAACGCCGGGTCCATCGAGCCGTCCCCGCCCGACCAGGACCCGCACACCGGCCTGCTGGCAGCGTCGGGCGGTGTCCTGGCTCTGGGTGCTTGCCAACCCGCGGATCCGGGCGTTCACCGCCGCCAGGTCCACCCCTACGGCCGCCGCGGCCCCCGTGATACCCAGCACGCCGCTCTCGCGGACCTGGGTCGCAGACTCCGCCACTGCCAGCAGCGCCTTGCTGGGCACGCAGTCGGTGAGCACTGCGGACCCGCCGATCCCATCGGAGTCCACGAGGGTCACCTCAGCCCCCATCTGGGCCGCGACCAGCGCCGCCTCGTACCCGCCAGGGCCACCGCCGACGATCGCCACCGCCGTCATGTCGCCACTGTCATGTCGCCACCGAAATCATGGGGCGATCATCGCGCATGGCGGCCCGCGGGTCGCGGGACGCGGGCTGCCAATCCGCTGGCCTTCCCGATTCGACAACCCAGCAACTACTCTGTGCGACGTGGTCCTGTACGCGGCGTACGGGTCGAACCTCGACCCCCGACAGATGCTCGAACGAGCGCCGCGTTCGCCTGCCCTCGGCGCCGGCTGGCTGACCGATTGGCGGCTGACCTTCGCTGGTGAGGATCTGGGCTGGGAGGGCGCGCTGGCCACTGTCGTCGAGGACCCCGGCTACAGCGTGTACGTGATGCTCTACGACGTCGCCCCTGAGGACGAGCCCCTGCTGGACCACTGGGAGGGCTCCGAGTTGGACATCCATCGCAAGCTCCATGTGCGGGTCCAGACCCTCCGCGGCGACGAGATGGCCTGGCTCTACGTGGTCGATGCCTACGAGGGCGGGCTGCCCTCGGCGCGCTACCTGGGGATCATCTCCGAGGCCGCTCGCGCGGCCGGAGCGCCTGATGACTACGTGACCGCGCTCATGAAGCGACCCTGCCAGTGACCAACGCCAGAACCGACCGTGCCGGCACCGACCCTCAGGACGACAGTCGCCGGCGCACGTCAGCGGCGACGGCCGCCAGCGCGTCGGCGGCCTGCCCGCGCGTCGTCACGAGTCCCGACTCCGCCACGGGCACCCGGACCTCGAGGTAGGCCTTGATCTTGGGCTCCGTGCCGCTGGGTCGCACGATGACCCGTGCGTCCCGGACCCCTGCGCTGCCCGCGAGCAGGTACTTCAGCCCATCGGTGGGCGGCAGGTCGGCACTGTCGTTGGCGTGCACGCCGTGCTCGGTGGCCACCTCGTCGAGGAGGTCCTGCACGCCCCGACCCTCCGCCTGGAGCACAGCAGCCAGCCCGCGACCAGCAGCCCCGCGGAGATCCCGTCCTTCTCGCGCACGCCGGTCGGGTCCACGCAGTAGCCCAGCGCCTCCTCGTAGCCGAGACACCCTCGGCCAGACGTGGATCGATCGCCTTGCACAGCGCCCGCAACCGCGCGGAGTACAGGTCGGTCAGGTCGATGAACGTGGCACCGCGCAGCGGCGAGGCGCCGGTCATATTGATGTGGTCGCTGATCAGCACGGGGGTGCCCGGGGTCCAGTTCGGGTCCAGGCCGCCGCAGCCGTTGGCCAGCACGATGGTGCGCCCCCGCAGCAGCCGACGTGCGCACACGCACCACCGCCTACGCCCCCGCCCCTCGCAGAGGTGCGTCCGACTCACGAAGACCAGCCCTCGGCTGCCTGATGCGGTGGCCATGCTGCGGATGGTTCCGGCGTGCCCTTCGACTGCGGGCGGGGCGAACCCGTGCAGGTCCGCGGCCGGGAACTCGGCCAGTGTGGCGCCGAGCAGGTCCACGGCCGGCAGCCAGCCGGACCCCAGCACCAGGGCCAGGTCGTGGCGTCCGGTGCCGGTGCGCTCGACGAGCTGGGCGGCTGCGTGGGCTGCCACCGCGGGGGGTCGTCCTCGGGCAGCGGGGTGGGGTTGGTCATGCCCGCCACGCAAGAGCGCAGCACACGTCTCGGGTGGGCGTACCCGATCGGCCTCGACCGGCCGGAACCGACCAGAATGCGGGGCATGCGCCCATCGCCCACCCCACTGCCCACGACACCGACCCGCGCGGAACTGGCCCGGTTGGTCGACCACACCCTGCTCACCCCGACGGCCACCCCCGAGGACGTGGCCGCGCTCTGCGTCGAGGCCAACGAGCTGGGCGTGTTCTCGGTGTGCGTCTCGCCGTCCTTCCTGCCCCTGCCCAGCGGGCTGCTCAACGCCGCGATCGCCACCTGCACCGTGGTGGGCTTCCCGAGCGGCAAGCACCACGCGGCGGTCAAGGCGGCCGAGGCGGTGCGTGCGGTGTCCGACGGGGCAGGCGAGGTCGACATGGTCGTCGACGTCGGCGCGATCAAGGCGGGCCTGTGGCGCGTCACGGAGAAGGAGATCGCGGCGGTCCGGGCGGCCACCGAGGGGGTCCTGCTCAAAGTCATCCTGGAGACGGCTGCGCTGACCGACGACGAGATCGTGCGCGCCTGCGTCGTGGCGCAGGAGGCCGGCGCGGACTTCGTGAAGACCTCCACAGGGTTCCATCCCGCGGGTGGGGCCAGCGCGCATGCGATCTCCCTGATGGCCAACACCGTCGGCGGCCGGCTCGGCGTGAAGGCCAGCGGCGCGATCCGCTCGGCGACCGATGCCCTGGCCATGGTCGCTGCGGGGGCGACCAGGTTGGGTCTGTCGGGCACCCGAACGGTCCTCGACGGGCTGGCGGGGACGCCGAGGGCGGCGGAGCGTGCCGCGGACCCGGTCGGCGATGGCTACTGAGCCCTGCGCGGACGGCTCGGCCGATCGGCGCCGGGTGATCCTGCTGGCCGGTCCGAGCGGTTCGGGCAAATCGACCCTCGTGCGCGCCGTGGGTCTGCCGATGGTGTTCCTCGACGACTTCTACAGGCCCGGCTCGGATCCGAACCTGCCGCGGCACCCCGAGCTGGGGATCGTCGACTGGGACGATCCGCTCAGTTGGGATGACCGAGGTGCGTTCGACGCCCTGCGGACGCTGTGCCGCACCGGCGCGTGCGAGGTGCCCATGTACGACTTCGCCGCCGACGGCCCCCGCGGCACCCGGATGGTCCAGGTCGGGACCGGGCCGTTCGTGGCCGAGGGGATCTTCGCCCCGCAGCTGGTGGGCATGCTGCGCTCCGCGGGCCTGCTGCTCGACGCCATCGTGATCGTGCGCGACCCGTGGAAGAACTTGGTGCGACGGGCCGCGCGCGACCTGCGCGAGCGCCGCAAGCCACCGGGCACGATCCTGCGGCGCGGCTGGCAGCTCTATGGCCGCGAGCCCGACATCGTGGCCGCGGCCGTGGCCGCCGGCGCCCGCCCCCGCAGTGCGGCCCAGACCCGGGCAGCCCTGCACGCCTACGCAGAGGCCTACGCAGGCGCCGACTCCGGTCGACCCCGCAGGTAGCCCAGCGCACCGGACCGGTGCGGGCACTCGTCGCCGATCGCCAGCGGCGCGATCCGCCCGGACGCGCGCAGCCCGAGCAGGCCCGCGACCATCCGCTGGCGCACCTGCGTCGGCGAGATCGTGTTGACGTTGATCTTCGTCCCGCCCTCGAAGCCGGCCAGCGTGGAGATCCGCCACTTCAGGTTGATCCGCCACGGCATCGCCACCGGCGCGCCCAGCGGTCGGTAGTGCCACTCCTCGTTGCTGGGCACCAGCCGCCCGGTGGCCGCGTGGCAAGCGTGCAGCAGGTCCGACATCCCGCGCACCGCCGCATCCGAGTGCTCCCAGGGCCGGTGCGCCGCACCGGTCGAGTAGATCTCGATCGTCGGGTACCGGTGCCCGACCCCGGCCAGGGCGATGGCGTGGTCGTTGCCGGCGATGACCAGCCGGTCGCGGACCGTCGGATCGAGGACGCCGAGGTTGAACAGGTCCGGGGTGCCGTGCAGCAGGTCCACGATCCGGCTCATCAGCGGGCCGTACTCGTCGATCGCCACGAGCTGCCTGTGCAGGTGCTCGAACGAGGCTCCTGCGGCCGCCAGCCAGTTGCCGAAGACCGACACGTAGGCGACGTCCGGGCTGGCCGCCGTCAGGTCCTGCGCGGCGTCGATGGTCAGGGCCAGGTAGGCGTGGTGCTCCTCGGATGTGAGGTCACCGGCCGAGGCCAGTCCGTCGTCGCGGGTCGCCCCGTCGACGAAGTGCCGCCGGGCGACGATCACGTCGTGCATGCTGGCGAACAGCCGCACGGACGCGGCGACGAGCTCGTCAGCGGGCAGGCCGGCCACCTGCTCCGCGGGCGTGCCGGCGGCCCGGGCCCGGGTGCCCATGATTGCCAGGACGTGCTCGCGGCCCGCGGGCGTGGCGGCGTAGGCCTGCGCGCGGGCCCGCACATCGGGGGGGATCGCAAAGGCGTGGTTGGCCTGCCAGTACTCCAGGGGCAGGATCTCGAAGAGGTTGGGGACCCGGCGGGCCACCGGTTCGGTGTCCTCGAGCTGCTCGGCGCGCAGGTGGCGCAGGACCTGCCAGCGGGGTTGGGCACCTGGACTCACGTCCGGACCGCGCACGATCCGGGACTTCTCCGGCGGGGTCTCCAGGTGGCGTCCTGCGCAGAACGCACAGCGGCGGTCGTGATCGGCTGGGTCCAGCGGGGCCGGATCGGGCCGCGGCGCGGTCAGTGGGCGATGCGACCTGCCCGGGACCGTCCAGACCACCGTGCCGCTGAGCGGCGAGCGCTGCCGAACTGTCCCGTCAGGCAGGCGCTGCAGTTGATATCCGACCGGGGTCCGGTCGGGATCGGTGTCCGGGGACACCGGCTCAGCGGGCACCGGCTCAGCGGGCACCGGCAGGACCGGCCAGCGCTGCATAACCAGGCTTGATCACCTCGTTGATCAAGGTCAGCCGTTCGTCGAAGTGCACGAACGCCGACTTCATCGCGTTGATCGTCAGCCACTGCAGGTCGGCCAGCCCGTAGCCGAAGGCGTCGGCGAGCAGGTGCATCTCGCGGCTCATCGACGTGTCGGACATCAGCCTGTTGTCGGTGTTGACCGTCACCCGGAAGCCCAGGTCGCGCAGCAGACCGATCGGATGGGTGGCGATGGACGCCGCCGCGCCGGTCTGCACGTTCGAGCTCGGGCACATCTCCAGGGGCAGCCGGCGATCGCGGATGTAGGAGGCAAGCCGGCCCAGGTGCACCGACCCGTCGGGCTCGTGGCTGATGTCGTCCATGATCCGCACGCCGTGGCCGAGCCGCTCGGTTCCGCACCACTGGATCGCCTCCCAGATGCTGGGCAGGCCGAACGCCTCACCGGCGTGGATGGTGAAGTGCGCGTTCTCCCGGCGCAGGTACTCGAAGGCGTCCAGGTGCCGGGTCGGGGGGAAGCCCTCCTCGGCCCCGGCGATGTCGAACCCGACCACGCCGTCGTCACGGTAGCTCACGACCAGCTCGGCGATCTCGGTGCTGCGCGCAGCGGTGCGCATCGCGGTCAGCAGCGTGCGCATGACGATCGGCGTCCCGGCCGCAGCGGCGGCGGCCTCACCCTCGACGAAGCCGGCCAGTGAGGCCTCGACGACCTGGGGCAGGGTCAGCCCACCCTCGATGAGCAGCTCGGGGGCGTAGCGCACCTCCGCGTAGACCACGCCGTCGGCGGCGAGATCCTCGGCGCACTCACGGGCCACCCGGCGGATGGCGTCCTGGGTCTGCATGACCCCAACCGTGTGCGCGAACGTCTCCAGGTAGCGCACCAGAGAGCCGGAGTCCGCCGACTCGTGGAACCAACGCCCCAGCTCCTCGGGATCGGTGGTGGGCAGCCGGTCGTAGCCGGTCTCCGCTGCCAGCTCGATGACCGTGGCCGGCCGCAGGCCGCCGTCGAGGTGGTCGTGGAGCAGCACTTTGGGAGCGCGTCGGGCGGTCTCGAGGTCCAGGGTCATGCCCGGCACACTATCGCCCGCCTCGGGAGGGCACCCCCCGAACCACGCGTGGGGCTAGCCCTGGGCTAGCCCAGCGTGGCGGTCAGGTAGTTGAACAGCACGTCCCCCGACCGCTCGCTGAATGCGCGCAACTCGTCGGGGCCTGCGGTCACCTGGTCACCCTCGAGCCGGTCGAGCAGGGTCGTGCAGATCATCGCGAACCTCGGGAAACCCCAATGGTTGAGGTAGCCGGCGAGCATGGCGCCCTCCATCTCGATGTTGCGCACGCCCTGCGCGTCGAGCCACTCCAGCCAGGTCGTCTTCGACGTGGGAGTGGCCATGCAGACCGCGCCGTCGAGGCGGAACTGCTCGAGGAAGAACTCGTTGCCGGCCACGGTCCTACCCAGCTGCACCGGGATGCCCGATCCGGCGCTCGCGGCTTCGACAGCCCGCGCCACGTCCACGGGGAAGGAGCTGTCGAACCAGTGCTCGCCGTCACCCCCGTTCAGGACCCGGTAGGGCTTCAGGTCGGCCATGACGCCCTCGGTGCTCACAACCACCGTCCCCGCGGGCAGGCCCACCCCGCCGCTGGTCCCGACCCGGGCCCAGAACACCTGCGACATCGCGTCCCGGTCCCCACCCTTGAGGAAGAACACCATCCGCATGAGCTCCTGCACAGCGATGGAGGCGCTGGGCATCCCCATCCCGTGCGAGGCGAACAGCACGCCCGCGCAGTAGCGGGTCACGAATCGCTCCTCCTTCGGCAAGGCCACGATCGGGGCGCCGCCCTGCTGGGCGCTCCAGCGCTGTGCGAACTCGTGGATCCGGTCCCCGGACCCGGCCAGGATCACCGCGCGAACGTCACGGAACTCCTCGAGGACGCGATCGTCGCTGGCCACCCCGAAGTGGTAGTAGACGTCGGTGCGCTCACCGTCGAGAACACCGTCGAGAAACCCATGATTGATGTTCTCGTCGCGCATCGTGCCTCCCTGGGGGGGTCGCGCCTGGGCCGTGACCCGAGGCTACTGCGCCGGTGGGACGCCCGTCCACGGAGCAGGCCCGCTGGCGGTACGTGGCCGGTCCTGGATGTGCATGCCGGCGCGGGTACCCTTCTGCGCAGTCGGAGGCCGTTGCGGTCCGGCCCGTACACGAAGAAGGAGGCGGGCACCCATGTCGGCTCTGGTCGTCTTCGGCTGGATAAGTTCGATCCTGGTCGTCTGGTCGCTGATGCAGGCCCGGGTGCTCCGGTTCCGGGTGATGAACCTGACCGGCGCCGCGATCGCCGCGATCGTCAACGCGATGCTCGGGATCTGGGCGTTCGCCGCGATGAACGGCGCGATCGCCGTCATCGACGCCTACTGGATCTGGCGACTGACCCGTCAGCGCCACGACGAGGCTGCCTACGAGGTGGTCGAGGTCGGGATCGACGATGCCTACCTCCACCACCTCCTGCGGGTGCACGCCGACGGCGTCGCCGCGACGCATCCCACGTTCTCAATGCGGCCGGTGGCGGGGGCGGATGGCTCGGACCCGCCCGAGGACGGCGCAGGGCGCTCGGCGTTCCTGGTCCTGCACGGCGACGAGACCGTCGGGGTGGTGCTGGTGCGCGACGCGGGTGCCGGCGTGGGCGAAGTCGAGCTGGACTACGTCACCGAGCGGTTCCGCGACTTCACTCCGGGCGAGTTCGTCTACCGGCGGTCGGGGGTGTTCGCCGACAAGGGCTTCACCCGGCTGGCGGTGCAGGCGCAGCCGGAATCGAGCGCCTACTACGAGAAGGTCGGGTTCCAGCCTGTCGAGGGCCGCTTGGAGCGCCTGGTGGGGGCAGGTTCCTAGACGCTAGGAGGTCAGCCGGGCGCGCACATCCCCGGCCAAGGCGGACATCTCCTGCGCGGCCACTGCCCGTGCGGCGGCGACGCCGTCGGCGCCGACCGTCGCCCGGACCTCGAGGTAGGCCTTGATCTTCGGCTCGGTCCCACTGGGCCGGATGATCACGCGCGCCCCGTCCACGCCCGACGCCCCGCCCAGCAGGTACTTCAGCCCGTCGGTCGGCGGCAGGTCGGGCGACCCCCTCTCGAGGTCGATCGTCCGGGCGATGTCCAGCCCGCCGAAACCGGTGGGCGGCTTCGCGCGCAGCGAGGCCATCAGCGCGGGGATCGCAGTCAGGTCCGTGAACCGCAACGACACCTGGCCGGTGGCGTGCACGCCATGCCACGTGGCCAGATCGTCGAGGACGTCCTGGAGGCCCCTGCCTTCGGCCTTGAGCGCCGCGGCCATCTCCGTGACGAGCAGCCCGGCGGAGATCCCGTCCTTGTCGCGCACACCGGTCGGGTCGACGCAGTAGCCCAGCGCCTCCTCGTAGCCGAATACGAGATCCTCGGCCGCCCGGGAGATCCACTTGAAGCCGGTGAGGGTCTCTCGGAAGCCCAGGCCGGCATCGCGGGCGATCGCACCGAGCAGCTGCGAGCTGACGATGGAGCTGGCATAGGTCCCGGTAACCGGCGTGCCCGCCCGTCGCCCACGCTGCAGGATCCACCAGCCCAGCAGGGCACCCACCTCGTCACCGGTCAGCATCCGGAACCCACCTGCGGCCAGCGGGATCCCGACCGCGCACCGGTCGGCGTCCGGGTCGTTGGCCAGCACCAGGTCGACCTGCTCGGCGCCGGCGAGATCCATGGCCAGGTCCATCGCACCCGGTTCCTCCGGGTTCGGGAACGACACCGTGGGGAAGTCGGGGTCCGGCTCGTCCTGGGCGCGCACCGACAGTGGGGCCGGGAACCCCGCACCGGTGAGCGCGGCGCTCATCAGTGGGCTGCCCACGCCATGCATGGCCGTGTAGGCCACCGAGATGTCTCGAGGGCCACCGGGCAGCGCCAACCCGCACACCCGGGCCAGGTAGCTGTCCACGACGCCCTCGTCGAGGGTGGCGTAGTCCTCGGAGCGCGGGATGTCGGCCAACGCGCCGACGGCCTCGATGCAGGCGGCGATCCCGGCGTCGGCCGGCGGCACGATCTGCGCGCCGTCACCGAGGTACACCTTGTACCCGTTGTCCTCGGGCGGGTTGTGCGATGCGGTGACCACGACCCCTGCGGACGCGCCATACGTGCGGATCGCGCCAGCCAGGACCGGCGTGGGCAGAGGTCTGGGGCAGACCATGGCCCGCAATCCCGCCCCGGCGAAGATCTCGGCGGTGTCCCGGGCGAACACCTCGGAGTTGTGGCGGGCGTCGAAGCCGATGACCACCGCTGTTGCGCCCTGGCCCTGGTCGAGCAGGTACTGGGCCAGGCCGGCCGCAGCCCGGGAGACCACCACCCGGTTCATCCGGTTGGGGCCGGGGCCGAGCTTCCCGCGCAGCCCCGCGGTGCCGAAGGCAAGAGTGCCGGCGAAGGCGTCGGCGAGTTCCTCGGCAGCGCTCGCGTCACCGGCCTCGACAGCCCGGACGCGTTCCTTCAGTTCGGCTGCCGTTGCTGGGTCCGGGTCCGTGTCGGACCACTGCGCTGCCCGGGCCAGCAGGTCGCGGTCGATGCTGTTCACAGCTGACCCACGACCCTCGCCAGCAGGCCACCCATCCGCTGGGCAGCCATCTTCCCGGCTTCGAGGACCTCCTCGTGGTTGAGCGCCGCACCGGTCATCCCGGCAGCCAGGTTGGTCACCAGGGACAGGCCGAGGATCTCCATACCGGCCTCCCGCGCGGCGATCGCCTCCAGCGTGGTCGACATGCCCACGAGGTCCGCGCCGAGGATGCCGGCCATCCGCACCTCCGCCGGGGTCTCGTACTGCGGACCACGCAACTGCAGGTACACGCCCTGCGCCAGGGTCGGGTCGATCTGTGCGCACAGGGCACGCAGCCTCGCGGAGTAGAGGTCGGTGAGGTCGATGAACCTCGCCCCGCGCAGGGGTGAGGCGCCCGTCATGTTGATGTGGTCACTGATGAGCACGGGCGTGCCCGGCGTCCACTCGGGGTTCAACCCTCCGCACCCGTTGGTCAGCACGATCGTGCGGCACCCTGCCGCGGCCGCCGTCCGGACCCCGTGCACGACCGCCTCGACCCCACGGTCCTCGTAGAGGTGGGTGCGGCCGAGGAACACCAGCGCCCGGCCACCCGAGGCCGTGGCGATGCTGCGGATCATCCCGGCGTGTCCGGCGACAGCTGGAGGTGCGAACCCGTGCAGGGCGGTGGAGGGGAACTCCGCCAGCGTCTCGCCGAGGAGATCGACGGCCGGCAGCCATCCCGAGCCCAGGACCAGGGCCAGGTCGTGGGTCGCGACCCCGGTGCGCTCGGCGAGCTCGCCGGCGGCCTGGGC